>JAVBRV010000257.1:0-11520 GCA_031547585.1 Victivallaceae bacterium | reverse complement strand
GCATTTTAGGGATTTGCAAAATGCTCAACTACCGACCATTTTTGACGGCTTGTCGAGCTATTTTTGCTGAAACCGCGAGGAGCTTATCGAGATACGTACCGCGCGTTTTTGGCAAAAAGCGCCGGCAAGACTCAAAAATGGTAGTTCAGCATTTTCCGACTCCCTTAATAGATCGCGTGATAATAGTGGTAGGTCAGTGCCGCCAATAGAACCAGCAGCAGGATCGTCAGGAAGACGAGCAATACGCGCATATTGCGGCCGATGAAGAGGCCGGCGTGCTTCAGGGGGGAGGCGTTTTCCGCTTTGGGGACGTAGCCGGTCTGGAAGGCGAAGATGTCTTCGCGCAGCTCGGCGACGTTCTGGTAGCGGTCGTCGGGATTGAGGGCCATGGCTTTGAGACAGATGGCTTCCAATGCCGGGGAGACGGTCCGGCCGGCCGGGGCGACGGCTGACGGCGGCGGGATTTCGCCGGACAGGGTGCGACGGAAGATCTCTTCCATCGGCAGATTCCCGAGGGGCGGCGTCAGGGCCAGCATGCCGTAGAGGATGGCTCCGAGGGAGTAGATGTCCGAACGGGTTCCCACCGGATAATTCTCGATCGGCTGCACCTGTTCCGGGGCCATGAAGCCCGGGGTGCCGCGGCCGGAACCGGCGTCATCCGGAATCGAGCCGTCGAGCAGGTGCGCCAGCCCCCAGTCGAGGACCAGCACTTCGCCGTAGTCGCCGACATTGACGTTGTCGGGCTTGAGGTCGAGGTGGCAGACCAGCTGGGAGTGCGCGAATTCCACCGCGTTGCAGATGCGGATGTAGATCTGGAGCAGCCGGCTGATGCCGAACTGGACCACCGCCTCCGGCTCATCCCGTTGCAGGCGGCCCAGCACCCGCGCCAGCGAACTGCCGCGCAGGTACTTCATGGTGAAATAGGGGGACCCCGACTGATCCACCCCGAGATCGTGCACCGGGATGATGTTGGGGTGTTCCAGCCGGGCGGTCAGCTTGGCTTCGCGGACGAACCGCTCCAGCGTCGAAGCCGGGCGGTCGCGGAAGTCGGGAATGATCGCCATGGCGATCTCCCGGCCGGTATCCTGGTCGGCCACCAGGAGCACCGTCTTCATTCCGCCGAAACCGATGGTCCGGATGAACTTATAGCGCTCCTGCGGCTTGACCGGCAAGGTGGACAGGACATTGCCGGAGAGATCCGTGCCGCTTTCGCGCACGCGCTCCTCGGTACGAATGACCCGGGTTCTGGTTTCAAACGGCTCCGCCATGATACTTCTCCGCCGGGGATCAGGCGTCCTTCAGCAGCTTCGGCGCGTCCTCGCCGCGCACCGCCGCGCCGTCGATCACGCATTTGACCACTCCCTCGTGCGAGGGCGCGTCGTACATGACGTCAAGCATCAGCGCTTCGAGAATCGCCCGGAGTCCGCGGGCGCCGGTTCCGCGCGCGACCGCTTTTTCGGCCAGCGCTTCCAGGGCGTCGTCGGTGAACTCCAGCTCCATATTTTCCATCGCCAGGAGGCGCTGGTATTGGCGGATCACGGCGTTCTTCGGCTCCTTCAGGATCCGCACCAGGTCGGCGCGTTCCAGGGGCTCCAGCGCCACCGTCACCGGCATGCGGCCGACGAATTCGGGAATGAGGCCGTAACGGATCAGATCCTCCGGCTCGCATTTCGAATAGGGGTTCTTCTTCAGGTGTTCATCGGCCATCTCCGTCCGGCCGCCGTCTTCGTCGACCAGGCGCTTGAAGCCCAGCACCTGCTTGCCGCAGCGCCGCTGGATGATCTTGTCGAGGCCGACGAAAGCGCCGCCGCAGATGAAGAGAATATTGCTGGTGTCGATGCGGATGAACTCCTGCTGCGGGTGCTTGCGACCGCCTTGGGGCGGCACGTTGGCGACCGTCCCTTCGAGGATCTTCAGCAGCGCCTGCTGGACGCCTTCGCCCGACACGTCGCGGGTGATGGAGACGTTTTCGGTCTTTCGCCCGATCTTGTCGATTTCGTCGATGTAGACGATGCCGATCTGGGTGCGGGCGACGTCGTTGCCGGAAGCCTGGTAGAGGCGGAGGAGAATGTTCTCCACATCCTCCCCGACGTAACCGGCTTCGGTCAGCGTGGTGGCGTCCGCGATGGCGAAGGGGACGTCGAGCAGACGCGCCAGCGTCCGCGCCAGCAGCGTTTTGCCGCTGCCGGTGGGACCGAGGAGGAGGACGTTGCTTTTATCCAGCTCCACATCGCTGAAGAGGTCTTTCGCCCCTTCCTCATTGTTGCGGGTCTGGAGCCGTTTGTAGTGGTTGTGCACCGCGACCGCCAGCACCTTCTTGGCGTGGTTCTGGCCGATTACGTACTGGTCGAGCTCTTCCTTGATCTTGACGGGGTTCGGCACCTTCAACCGGTTCACCGGATCCGCCGCCTTGCCGCCTTCGCCCTTCTGGTTCGCCGCGTCGACGCAGAGCGCAAGATACCCCTGGCGCAGGCAGTTCGAACAGATGGCGATCCCTTCATAGCCGCTGGGGGCGAAGATCACGCCCGGCTCTTCGCCCTCCTGCGTACCGCAGAAAGCGCAGACCATATCACTCTTTTTATTGCCGCGCCGGCTCATCGTCTTACTTCTCCTTGCCGGGACGCGAAACCACCTTGTCGACCAATCCGTACTGGACCGCCTCCTCGGCGCTCATGAAGAAGTCGCGTTCGGTATCTTTTTCAATTTTCTTGATGGTCTGGCCGGTGTGCCCGGCCAGAATCGCGTTGAGCATCGACCGGAGGCGCAGCACCTCTTTCGCCTGGATGTCGATATCCGCGGCGGTTCCCTGCGCACCGCCCCAGGGCTGGTGGATCATGATCCGGCTGTTGGGCAGCGCAAAGCGCTTGCCCGCGGCTCCCGCCGCCAGCAGCACCGCGCCCATCGAGGCGCACTGCCCGATGCAGTAGGTCTTTACCTCGCAGGAGAGGATCTGGATGGTGTCGTAGATCGCCAGCCCGGCGGTCACGGAACCCCCGGGGCTGTTGATGTAGAGATCGATATCCTTCTTCGGATCCTCCGCCTGGAGGAAGAGCAGCTGCGCGACCACCAGGTTGGCGACGTCGTCGTCGATCGGAGTCCCCAACAGGATGATCCGGTCCTTCAGGAGGCGGCTGTAGATATCGAACGCGCGTTCCCCCTGGCCGGTCTGCTCGACCACCATCGGGACCAGAAATGATTTGGTTTTCATAGGTTCAGGGATCCCCCGGTAACGGTTTATGGATTCCGGATCAAGCCAGCGACTGATCCACCAGACGGTCGAGCACCTTGTCGCCCAGAATATCGAGCTCGAGGTCGCCCATGCCGCCGTTCTTCTCGATCATCGAGCGGAATTCGTTCTTCGAGTAGCCGTAGTAGCGGCTCATATCCTGGAGGCGGTCTTCGACCTCCTGCTCCTCGAGGGCGATGTTTTCCAGCTTGGCGATCTTGCGCAGGATGAAGGTTCGGCGCAGCGAATCGGCCGCCTGGACGGCCGCCGCCTTGCGGTGCTCTTCGACTTCCGCCTTGAACTTCTCGGCCTCCTCTTCGGAATTCACCTTTTCACGGGCGATTCGCTGGAGGGCCTTGTGGGTCTCCTCTTCGAGCATGCCCGGGGGCAGGGCGAAGTCGCCCGCCTGTTCCGCCAGACGGCGGTAGACGGCGAGACCGGCGTCGCGGCGACGCTTGCCGGCGTTCTCGGTTTCCTGCATCTTGCGGAGATTTTCGTGCATCTCTTCGACCGTTTTCGCACCCATGCGGGCGGCGAGGTCGGTGTCGTTCAGGGGAACCCGGCGCTGGAGGCCCAGCACGGAGACCTTATAGTTGACCTTCTTGCCCGCCAGGAACTCCTCGCGGTAGTCGGCGGGGTAGGCCGCTTCGAGGGTGTACTCCTTGCCCTTCTCCGCGCCGGTCAGCGCGGCGATGCATCCGGGAATGGTCTCCGGTTCGCTGAGCCAGATGTAGGAGTCGTCGGCGGCCAGCTGGCGCTTGACGGCGGCGTTGGCCTCTTCGGGGGCGGCGAGGTCGGCGGAGTAGTTGACCTTCAGCATATCCTCAAGGGCGGCGGGGCCTTCGACTTCGGCGTAGTTGCCGTACATGGTGCGGAACATCTTGAGGCGCTCTTCGATGGCCTCTTCGGTGACGGCTTCGAGCGGCAGTTCGACCTTGATCGCCTTGTAGTCGCCGAGTTCGACGGCGGGGGCGAGGTCGGCGGCGAGGGTGAACTTGAACTCCTCGTCGATCTTCAGCTCGGGTTCCTCTTTGACGCCGCAGGAGACGATGTCGTACTCCTCTTTGCCGCGGAGCAGTTCGAAGGCGGCGGTGAAGATCCGGCGTTCCAGCTCTTCCTTCAGCTCTTTGCCGAAGCGGGTGCGGATCATGCCGACGGGGGCCTTGCCCTGGCGGAAACCGGGGAGCGAGACCTGGGTGGCGATTTCGGCGAGCGCGCCGCGGGTTTCCGCCTGCATCGCTTCCGCCGGGACGGTGAATTCAAACTCGGCGCGGCAGGGCTTCTCGGACCGGGCCTCCAGCTGGAGGGACTCCATCAATTTCTTAGCCATTCAAAAAAACCTTTCGTTTTGAAATGCAAACAGAGGTCCACAAGGGGACAAGTTCATTAATATAACGTCGAAACCCCCGCTTGTCAATCCGGCGGGGGAGGCTTTTTACCGCTTTATTCAGCGTTGCGGGCAGGCTTTTCGGCCCGCTCCCCGTCACGCTTTGCGGCGGATGATTTCGAAGGAGATCTCCAGATCCGCCAGGGTGTCGTTGGCGCGGAATTCCGCCTCGACGCCCGGGGGGACCCGCGTCTCGATGCAGACCCGGTTGCCCTCGCGCCGCCAGGCGACTTCGATCCGGCCGTGGACCGTCGGACGCGCGCCCGAAGCGTATTCCAGAAGGTCCACTCGCGGACTGACGAAGAAACGCCGCCCGCCCACTTCCGCCGGAATCAACCCCAGCGCCAGCCGCGGCAGGAAATAGAGCGGCGAGGCTGACCAGCCGTGACAGTGGCTGCGGGTCGGGAAGGAGTCGTCCTCCAGCCAGTCGAGGCTGTTGGCGTAGGTCTCCCAGACGGTACTGGCGCCGCCGGCCAGCATCGGCGCGTAGTCGCGGAGAATCGAGGCCAGAATTTCGCCGCCCGCGCCCAGCTTCTCCAGGGTCTGGTAGAGGTAGAAGCCGGCAAAGGGCGACCCCACCCGGATCAGCTCCGAACGCGGGGAGAGGACGTTGGCGCGCACCTCCGGCAGCACCTCCACGGGCGCCGCGTCGAAGAGCACCGCCAGCATGCTGGTATGGACGCACGCATCCTTCGAGGCCGTGCCGTCGGCGTGGATTGAGTCGGGCCAGGAGAGCTTGCGCGCGTCCCACGCCTTCGCCAGCGCCGCCACCAGCTGCTGCCGGAGAAGACGCCACTCCTCGATCTTCGGCTCCTCCAGCAGCACGCCCAGGCGGACCCCGGCGTCCACAGCGCCCACCAGAAAGAGCGTATTGTGGATGAGGATCGGGTGGTTGCAGTCGGTCTTGCTCCAGTCGAAGAGGTTCCACATCTCGGCCTTGAAGAGTCCGGTTTCGGGGTCGAGCATCGCCCGGGCGTTCTCCAGGTTTTTGACCGCCATCGGCCAGACCGACCGGATGAAGTCGAGGTCGCCGGTTTCGAGGTAGTAATCCTCGAGCGAAATCTCCCACATGAAGCTCCATACCGGAATCACCGCGTCCCAGCCCGAAGGCACCTGGCAGCCCACCAGGGGCAGCGACTCCAGCGACTCGCCCGCAAGGCGGATGCAGCGCCGCGCGAGATCGTACGCCCCGAAGGCGGACATCGCGAACAGGGCTTCGCTGCGGGCGTCGCCCACCCAGAGGGTCTGTTCGAAGAGGGGGCAGTCGGTGAAGGTGTCTTCCATGCAGAGCTTGAGCGTCCGCTGCGACATCTCGTAGATGCGGTCGAGGCGGAGGTCGCTCGAATGGAACTCGCCGTCGGCCACCACGGGGTAGGTCGATTCCACCAGCCGCAGCGACTGGAAGCGGACCGGCCCCGTCATTCGCCGCAGGGTGATGAAGAGATAGCGCCCGCCGCGCCGCATGAAGCTGGTGTAGCGGTTCAGCCCCTCGCGGCAGACATAGCGCATCGAGTTGCCGTATTGAACCCCGGTATGCTGAAGCCGCCCGCCGGGGGTGATGTACTCGATGGCGGCGATGTCGATCACGGTTCCGGCGGGGGCGAAGAGCGAAAAGTTCCAGTAGCCGATGTTCTGTTCGCCGAGGTCGTAGCAGAGCTCGACGTCGTCCTCCCCGGCGGGGTGGATCACCGTCACCCGGTCGTCGGAGAAGATGAGGGCGTCGGGATTCTCCACGTTGGGCGCCTCGCCCTCCTCACGCGGATGGCGGTGGAGAAAGTAGTAGTGCGGCGCGTCGAAGAGCTCCTCCTTCGCCAGGTCGCGGCATTGGAGCGGCAGCTTGTCGAAGGCCGCGAAACCGCCGGCTTTCAGGGCGTCTTCGGCGATTTGCCGGTACGCCTCGTGCCGTCCGCGGGCGGCGGTGTGGGCGGCGCCGAACTGAAGGACGTCGCTATCCAGCGTCGTCAACTTCCCGGGGACTCCCAGCCGGAACTTCCCCGCCGTGATGCCGGAGGAGGCCGGGAAGAGCGCCGCGACGATATCCACATGCCCGGAGAGGTTGTCCATGGCGAGAACCACGAAGTTCTTCCCGGCCCGGAAGGTGGCTTCCGGACCGGTTTTGCCGTTGACGGCGATCTTGGCGTTCACCAGGTCGACGGGGGTGATCTGAACCCGGGGCGACTCCGCCTCGAAAGCGAGGAAGAAGGCGGCGGTGCTGGAGAGATTGACGGTGGTGTCCCCGGGGAAGAGGAGTTTGGAGGGGGCGACGGCGACCATGCAGCCCTCTTTTTCCACCCGCTCCGCGCCGACGAAACGGCGCAGCAGCGCCTCGCGCCGGGTGAGGTCGAGGCAGTCCCGCGCCTGGAGATCGCGCCAGGGACCCTCTTCCGCCCCGCAGATGACCACGGCGGGCTTCCACTCGAAAGCGTCGGTGGCGGAGGCGTCGTAATATTCGTAGGGAGCCTGCTGGATGGTGCTTTTGGCCACCCGTTCGCGCCACTGCGGCAGCCGCGCCGCGAACCACTCGGCGTCGGTGACGATGCTCTGCTTCGCGCCCCCCGGCAGGGTCAGTTCCAGCTGGGCCAGGAAGCCCGCCCGCTGCGGCTGCTGGTGGAAGGTCCCGCAGCCGAAGTAGCGCACCGCCGCTTCGATCTGGTTGGCGCCTTTGCGCAGCATCCCTTCGAGGTTGTAGACGTCGTAACGGCAGTGCGAGGGGTAGCTTCGCGCGGGGCCGTCCCCGAGCCATTGCCCGTTGACCTTCAGGCGGTAACGGGAGTCGGCGGTGATCGCCAGCCGGGCTTCGGCCGGAACCTCCTCCAGCCGGAAATCGCGCCGGAAGACCGACATCAGGTTGTAGCCGCGCCCATCCGAATCATCGGACCAGATCCAGTTCCCGGTAATGCTCATTTTTTCCCCGCAAGGTGTGGTGTGACAGTCATTCCCTATAATAGCACGGCAACACCGCATTTTCAACATCGGCTTGCTGCAAAAACCATTCGGTCCGGATGGGGGGGAGTCGCTATTTTTCCAGGCAGACGGTGGCGGCGGCGTAGTGGACTTCGTGACTGATGGAGACGAAGATGCGGTTGACGCCGAGTTCGCGGGCGGTTTCGAGGGCGTGACCGGAGAAGGTGAGCCGTGGTGCGCCGGTGGCGGGGTCGTTGAGGATTTCGATTTCGTTGAGGGAACACTGGGCGCTGATGCCGCAGCCGAGGGCTTTGGAGGCGGCTTCTTTAGCGGCCCAGCGCCCGGCGTAATAGGTGGGGCCGGCTTCGCCGCGGGTGTCGCCGACGCGGATTTCATCGGGGGTGAAGGTGCGCGCTTTGAAGGCGTCGCCGCGCCGGGAGAGGATGGCGGTGATGCGGGCGACTTCGACGATATCGGTGCCGAGTCCGACGATCATGGTTGTTCCTCCGTCGTGACGGGGGCGGGGGGGGCGATCTCTTTTTCGGCGGCTTTGACTTCGCGGCGGAGCTGTTCGAGCTCGGCGATGCGGGCGCGGAGCTCGTCGAGTTCGGCGCGTGATTTCTGGAGCTCGGTGCGCGATTCGCCGGCGGAGGATTCGAGGCGGGCCGCGCCGGCCTGGACCTCTTTCAATTTCGCTTCGTATTCGGCGGCGAGTTTTTCGAGTTCAAGGCGCTTGCCGCGGGCGAACTCCTCTTTGAGGCGGAGCGCTTCGGCTTCGGCGCGGGTGGCGGCGTTCTTTTCGAGGCGGGCGAGCTTTTCGGTGAAGGCCCGGCGCTGCTCGGCGAGCTGGGTTTGGAGCTGCTTCAAATTGGCGTCGAAGTCGCCGCGGGCGCGGTCGAGAAGATGGGTGAGTTCTCCGGCCTGGCGGCTGCTTTCGGCGGCGTCGTTTTTGCGGCCGGCTTCGAGGTTGGTGAGCTGGTCGGCGAGCCGCTTGTTTTCGGCGGCGGCGCGCTTTTCGGAGCGGGCGTAGGTGAGGTGGAGGGCGACCCCGGTCCCGGCGACGGCGACGAGGAGGAGGCCGATTCCGGCGAGGGTGAAGGACCACATCCGCCGGAGCATGCGGCGGCGTTCGCGTTCGAGGGCTTCGAATTTTTCGGCGAGGGAGTGAAATTCGGTGACGAAGCGGGTGCTCATTTCGTCGAAGGCGGGACGCAGGGCGGGCAGGCTTTCGGCGGAGGGAAGGGGAGCGGCTTCGGGGGCGGGGGGCGCTTCTTCCTTGACCTCTTCCGGCGGAGCGACTTCGGGGCGGATGCCGTGGCTGGCGATGAGGAATTGCTCGATGTCGAAGGAGGTTTTCCCCTCGTTGCGGAGGCGGGAGACTTCGCGGAGGACGGCGAGCGAGCGTTCGGAGTAGGCTTTGCGCTTGCCGCGGGTTTCGATTTCGAGGTAGTCCCCGTAGCGGGCGAGCCAGTCGTTGACGGTGCTGCGCGGAACTTCGAGAAGCTGCGCAAGGTCGCTGGCGAGATAGGTTTGCGGTTCCTGATTCATGTGTATCCTTCCTAAGCGAGCAGGCGGCGGATGGCGCGGATATCCTGTTCGATCTGCGATTTCAGTGCTTCCGGCGAGGGGTAGCTTCGCTCCTCGCGCAGATAGGCGCGGAACTCCACCCCGAGCTCCGTGCCGTAGAGGTTCCCCGTGAAATCGAGGAAGTGGACTTCGAGCCGCCGGGGGGCGCCTTCCCAGCCGAAGGTGGGGGAGACGCCGACGTTGATGGCGGCGGCGTGGGGTTTGCCGTCGTGCCAGGCGATCCCGGCGTAGACGCCGTCGGGGGGGAGGACGCCGGCGTCGGCGGCGACGTTGGCGGTGGGGCAGGCGAGCCGGGTGGAGGCGGCGCCGTGGCCGTAAACGACCGGGCCGACCAGGCGGTAGGAGCGGCCGAGGAGGCGTTTGGCTTCGTCGAGGCGTCCGGAGGCGATGGCGCGGCGGATGGCGCTGGAGCTGACGACGGAGCCGTCGAGTTCGAGTTCGGGTACGGCTTCGAAGCGGAGGCCGTGTTCGCGGGCGTATTGGTCGAGGTAGGCGCTGTTGCCGCCGCCCATGCGTCCGAAGCGCCAGTTTTGGCCGACGGTGATGCCGGTCAGGGTGTAGGCGGGGGATTGGAGGAGGCGGTCGAGGAACTGGCCGGGTTCGAGGGCGGCGAATTCGGGGGTGAAGGGGACGACTTCGACGCGCTTCGCGCCCGCTTCCTGAAGAAGGCGGAGCCGTTCGCGGAGGGGAACGAGGAGGATCGGCGGCTGTTCCGGGTGGAGGACGGCGCGCGGATGGGGGTCGAAGGTCATGGCGGCGGGTTCGGCGCCGGTTTCGGCTGCGAGGCGGATGAGGGCGTCGAGGATGCGGCGGTGTCCGAGGTGGACGCCGTCGAAGACGCCGATGGCGAGGGCCAGTTTGGTTTTATCCGGATTCAATCTTCGGTTCCGTGTTTAAATTGGCTTCGCATATTACGCGATGTTCCAGTCATTTTTGTACTCATTCACAACCTTCCCCTACTGTTTCCCTAGCTCCGGGAGCGGCTCAATTGCCGCCGAGGCTTTGTCGTGGCCTGTACGGCCGTAACCGGCCGACGGCTTTGCCGTCGTCACGCGCCTCAGTCACCGGCGAGGCTTCGCTTGCTGCCCCTTGCCCTCCGGGCAATTCCAGAGCTCGTGGGCTCACGCTGTTCGCCTGCCGCTAACTACGTTGAAAAACATGCACGCGGCGTGTATAGTATATAAGATACACCAACAGGAAACCGCCGTCAACAGGGGAAGCGATGAAAACCGTACTCTATCCCGGATCGTTCGATCCGTTTACCAACGGGCACCTCGACCTGGTGACCCGGGCCGGGTTGTTGTTTGACCAGGTGATTGTGGCGGTGGCGGTGAATGCCGAGAAGTCGCCGATGTTCACGATGGAGGAGCGTAAAGAGCTGGTGGAGAAGAGCTGCGAGGGGATTCCGCACGTTCGTGTGGAGTTGTTTCGCGGGTTGCTGGTGGATGCGATCGAGACGTTTGAGGCGCACGCGGTGCTGCGTGGGTTGCGGGCGTTCTCGGACTTTGAATACGAGTTGCAGATGGCGTTGATGAACCGGAGCTTGCGTCCGCAGTGCGAGACGATTTTCATGATGCCGACGTTGAACAATTCGTTTGTGGCGTCGCGCCTGGTGCGTGAGGTGGCGGCATTGGGGGCGGATTACCGGCAGTACGTGCCGGAGCCGGTGGCGGAAGCCATAGCAAAAAAATTAAAAATAAAAAAAATCTAAAAAAATCTAAAAAAATAAACCGCAAAGCGGTCGTGCGCACCCGGCCGAGCCGGGGCGGCCGAACGTCGGCCTCGGGGTACGGCGCCGCTCTCGCCGCGCCGCTCGTTGGCGGCGTGTACCAAATAACGTTGCGTGCCAATTTCCCCGGCCCAACGCGTGGTTAGCCTAGGTAAGCGCGGCAAGCGCCGCGAGCGGATGTGAGGGAACTCATTTGCGGCAGCAAATGAGCGAAGGCACAAGAGTGCCGAAGCCGAACGTAGTCGAGCGAAGGCCTCGCCGTCTGAGAGTCGCTGCGCAGCAGCGAAAGTAAGGTCGCGCCAGCGACCGCTACGATCCGGAATCGGGGTGCGACCTTTCGGTGCACGTCTCTGCCCAAGGGCGGGGGTGGTTTCAGGAGGGGAGTAAGGCCCCTCCTGATTCCCACAGCGTTAATCGCGCGTAAGTACGCATTCAAATCTCTTGGGGGTGGTTTGCTTATAGAAATTACGCCCCGGAAATCTTGATAGTAAATATAGGAGATCACACGATGATTAAATTTTCGGCAGTACGGCTCGACAAGGAGCCGATTGAATTGATCGGCAGCGAGCCGGCTACTTTCTTAGACCTCCCCGAGAGCGAACTCTTTACGGTTTCGGCTCCGGTGAGCTACCGTTTGCTGGTGAAGAAGGTTTCGGGGGGGGCGCTGGTGGAGGGGGATGTATCGAC
>JAVBRV010000227.1:0-11278 GCA_031547585.1 Victivallaceae bacterium | reverse complement strand
GGCGGTTTGCGCCCCCTGGGGTTGGGGCCTGTTGTTCTTTGCCAAAAAAACTTTTCATCCCTCTCTTCTAATTTGTTGTCCCCCCTTCCCCCAAACCCCCATCCCACTTTTCCAAAAGAAGCGAGCGTGGCGTGAATCGAGCTTGCCGTTGGCAAGCTCAATTCACGGAGGAGGAGGTTATCGGGGGAAGGATTGTGTACGGAACGCCGCCGGGCGGGGGCTGAGTTTGGCCAGCGTTTCGGTAAGACCGGGTTCGCCGCCGAGGAGTTCCAGCATGACCTCCCCCTCGGGGCGGCAGAGCTCGCGGTGGCGCGGGAAGTACTCCTCCAGGAGGAACATGCCGTAGCGTACCAGGCGGCTGCTGCCGTGGCAGTGCATCCGCTCTCCGGCCGGAGCATCCACCGGGACGCAGTAGCCGGCGCGGATCGCCCCCGTCAGATCCTCAAGCCGGTCCGATTCGGCGAAGACCAGCGTGTAGTACCAGCCGAAGAGCCCGCCGCGCTCGGTTCCGTGCGAATCGCTGAGGCCGACCAGGGGGAAGGTGTTGCCGCGCGCCCACTCCTCATAGGCACGGACAATTTGATACAAATTGCTGTCGCTCTGGTGCTTCCAGTAGCCGCCGATGATCTCGTAGGCGTCGAACTCGCGCCGCCGGAACACCTCGTCGGCCAGCGCCCCGGAGATCGCGCCCATGCCGCGCACATCCCAGTACGGGTGGCAGTAGACCGCCAGCCCACCGCCCTCGCGGATCTTGTCGAAGGTCCAGCCGGTGGCGGCCACGGCGAAGGGGTCGACGCCGGGGGTGACTGCACCCAGCCGGGCGATCCGGGCCTTCACTTCGCTCCGGTAGCGCTCCTCCTCCTGCCGGAACATCTCGTTGACGCTGAAGTCGCCGCCGAAGTTGACCATATGCACCGGGCAGTCGGGCGGATGAACCTCCTCGCCGTGAAACACCTTGAGCCCGGTCGGGTACGGCTTCCAGAAGTCGGCCGCCCGCTGCGACGGTTCATATTGCCGGTGATCGGTAATGGCGACGAAGTCGAAGCCCTCGCTGCGGTAGCGGGCGGCGACGTACTCCGGACACTCGCGCCCGTCCGAGCCGGTGGTGTGGATGTGAAAATCCCCCTTGAAGGGCCGCCGGGCATAGAGATCCGGTTCGAGCGAGTAGACGCTGAATTCGCGGATCGGCGTGCCGTCCGTCTTCTCCAGCCAGATGGTGTGGCGCTGCTCGCCGGAGAACCGGGCCCTGACCTCCAGAACGCCGTCAACCAGTTGCCAGGAGAGCAGCTCCATGACCTCGCCGTCCCTCCCCCAATGGTAATCGCGGTGGGTCCCGTCGGGCAACGCCCCCAGCATGGGCGCCACCCGCACCCGGAACTCCCCTTCCGCCGGGAAGGCGGCATGGGCGAAACGGGGGCGGATCCGAATCACCGCTTCTTCTCCGGCCCGCACCGCGAGGGGGGCGACGTCATACTGTGTCATGGCAGCTTCCATATTGCGTATCCTTACTTCAGGTTAATGCCTATACTAACGCTGTGTGCAAGTTTTTGCTTGTACGCTTTACGGGCTTTTCTGAGGCGGTGTTGCTTATGGGCAAAGGACTGAAATGACGAAAAGGACTTAAAGGACTAAAAAGACGCGAAATGCTTTTTGAGCTCACCGACTCTCCCCATTTTTCCACGGGACCGTCCTTTCAGTCGTTTTAGTCCTTTTCGTCATTTCAGTCCTTTTGAGCTCATCATCCGCAAAGAAAAACTTGCACACGGCGTATACTATAGAGGCGAGCCGGGAATTGGCAAACCGGAACCTTGAAATAAACGATGTCGACTTGTTACGACATTGTTTACGCCGACCGCCACTCCGAGGGGCGCTTGCCGGTGTTCCGGCGGATGAAGCGGCAGAAGTAGTTGACGTCGCGAAAGCCGGAGAGCTCCGCGATCTCCCCCAGCGTCAGCCGGGTCTTCTGCAGCAGCGACAACGCCTTCTGAAGCCGAAGCTGCCCCAGGTACTCCGAGGGCGTGAGGTTCATTTTCCGGCGGAAGATCCGCTGCAGGGTCGTCCGGTCGACCTTCAGCTCGTCGGCCAGGGTTTTGATGCTGAGATCGGGGTCGCTCAGCCGGGTCCGGCAGATGTGGAAGATATTGTGCAGCGTCCGGTTTTCGAAGGTGGGCGCGTCGGTGGTCCCCCCGGCCGCCGCGAGGATGTTGCAGATCTCGCAGAACATCCGCCGCCAGCTGTAGGGTGAACGCTCGAGGATGTGGTTCTCGAAGTTGATGAAGTTCTGGTGCGGGCACGGTCCGGCGTGGAAGCTGGTGCGGGGGTATTGAAACGACAGCATGAAGTCGGCCGCCTGCGGACCGTCGAAGATGATCCAGCGGTACTCGCAGACCTCCGCCCGGGTCCGGATGACGTAGGGTTCATTCGGCAGCCGGTAGATGACGTATTCGGGCCGCAAGAGGTGGCACTGCCCATCCATCTCGAACTCCCCGGTGCCGGAGACGCCCCAGAACAGCTGGACGAAATTCTTCTGCCCCGCCGCCACCTCCTCCCGGATTCCCGGCGAACAGATGAAGTGGCCGACCGAACGGGGGAACACCGGCAGCGCGACCTCCGGATAATGGTCCAGCTCCGGGCGAAAGTAGCAGTGGCTGCGGTCGAAGGACTTTTTATTGCTCATGCGGCGAAAATCCAGTAATTACTGCAAAAATGCTATTCCATTTCGAGTAATTTAGTACTATAATTAAGAAAAGCAAACCGCTTCGACCCGATTGAACCAAATTTGTACGGAAGCTACGGCACAACCGCTGGAGAAGATCGAAATGAGAAAGGAATTCACGCTTATCGAACTCCTGTAGTCATCGCCATCATCGCGATCCTCGCCGCCATGCTGCTGCCGGCCTTGAACAAAGCCGGAGACTCCGCCAAAGACGCGCAATGCGTCGGCAACCTGAAGCAGCTCGGCATGGCCGGATTCGCCGACATCCAGCCTCGGCCATCACCTCTTCGCCGATCAAATGAATCCGTGACGGCGTCGCTCCCCCCATGATCAAAGGAGCCAATTGCAAAAGTCAGTTTGAGTGGCTTTTGCAATTGGCTCAAAGGCTTCATGATATGCGGACTATGCGCTGAGCCACTGAAAGCTGACTCGCGCATTGTCTCCCGCCAATTGCGAAAAGACGTCGACCGTGGCCACGGAAGTATGCGCGGCTCCGGATTGCGAACCCGGTGAAATCGCATGGGAAATCATATTGACGAATTCGCCGGTATGAATGTTCTGCAACGCCACCGACAAGGTGGCCGGGCCATACCCCTCCGCGGGTGAATACCAGCCGGCCATCAGGTCAATCCGGGTGGCGCCGCTCCACCCTCCCTCGTCGAACGCCCGGTTGAGGTCGACGATGACGGTCTCGCGACCGCCCCTGTTGACATCGTCGCCGGACCAGTCCAGATAGGTCCCGTCACCGTACCAGCGCCAGCCGACCGTATCGTTGAGGAAACAGGTGCCGGTATCCAGGTCCTTGACGTCCTGCCCCCATTTGTATTCGATCCAGAGCTGGTAGTCGTTGAGCAGCACCCCGCCGAGGGGTAAGGTGGCGTTTTTGTCGCCCGCGTATATGAATTCCGCCGCATCGTCCGAATACACGTCAATGGGTATATCAATAGGAATGGTTCCCACGGTTCCGCCTTCAAGCAAATGCGTAAACGCTATCCGGCCGCAATCGTTGGTAAACGCTCTGCCGGCTACTCCTGTATATCCGATATAGGCGCTGGCCCCCTGACTAAGAAACGCACTCGCCAGATACCTGTTGATGGAGTAAGGTGAGTTGACATAGATAATGGAATCGTTGAAAGAACCGCTGTACGCCTGGAAAAAACTTGGAGCTAAGCCAAACACTTCTCCATAGTTTGTGTCGAATACACGCATTCGCCCATTGTGCAGATCAGCATCATAGAGTGCTTTGTTCGCATTTGTCACTGAAACCCCGGAATTTAGATACAACGTATTGTTGTCGTCAACCAGTATCCCGGCAGTAGAAATGACTACCGCATCATATCGTCCGAGATTCTTGTAATCCTCAATGGTGATGTCCGGGACCAGAAAATTTCCATTACACTTATTGGTAACCGTAAAGCCGTTTCCGGCTAGCGCATTGGCAATATCACCCGCAACATCATAATAGCCAACCATTTTCTGCCAATAATACGGGGCAAGCACAATTGCGTTTCCACAGTACTTCGGATTTTGGGCGGCATCGACAGTAACTGGATCCATATCGATTTGCGATGTCAAGCTGTAGCTGGAATTTCCGCCGCCGGAAAGATCTGCGTCGGAGATGCTGATGCCAAGCGGCAGACCGCCGACCGTATCCCAGATAATGCAACCGTTCCCAACCCGGATGGAACTCTGATCGACGTTGCTGTCCGAGCGAAGGACCGTCAATACGGTCGCAAAAGCCGCCGCCTCGCTCACTCCTCTGGCAATATCGGCAGTCAACCGGTTATACAGAGTGCGTGTCCGGGTCAACGCCGCAGAAAATTCTTCTTCCGTAAACTTGGCCACCACGCCGATGGAGGCGTCGGCAATCTCCCCGGAGCCGGTGACGGCCCGGTAGTCGAATTTGCCGCCGACGGTATCGCCTTGAACCGCCAGGATGTTGGAGTAAATGCCGTCGCCGGCCACCGCGTCGCCGTGCGAAGGGTCGCCGTCGTCGTAGAGCTCGATCAGGAATTGGCTGCCCGAATTCATCTTGTACAGCCGGACCGTATCCCCGATTCCGGCGTTAACCGAGAAGGTGATGTTTTCCGCGATTCCGGTCACCAGGACCGAAGAGCTGAGCTTGAGCGCCATCTCCTCCTTGCCGATGACCGGGACTTTATTGGAATAAAACGGCAGCGTCAGCGGATCCACGGTTTCCCCGTTGACGGAAACGGCTTTCGGCAGGTTCGTCGCCAGGAGCCAACTGTCGCCGGTGACCGTGCCGCCGATTTTGATCGATTTGACCTGGTATTCCCCCGTACCGGCTTCCCCGGCGAGCCGGTCGTCGCCGCTGAACAGCTTGCCGTCGACCGGATCGATCCCCGAAGCGATGATTACATTGTCGGCGTTCCCCTTGATCGTCAGCGAAACGAGACCGCCGGAAGCCCCCAACCGGCTGCCGCCGCCCTGCAATTGGCCGCTGCTCCCGAGGGTAGTGCCGCCGAGGAAGAAGGCATCCGAAGCATTGCCGCCGACGGTAATGCTCCGGATCAGATCCGCCGCCAGGATTCCGGTGAAATCTCCCTTGACGGAAAAGGTTTTCAGACTGCGGGTGCTGACGGTCAAAGCCGCATTGCCGGTCACGCTGACGGAGGAGATTTCGGCGGCGGCCAGATCCACTTCGAAATTTCCGCTGCTTTTAACCGTGCCGATCTTGCCGGCGGAAATGGAGTTGGCTGTCGAGGAGGCGGTGTCGCGCCATTCGGCAACCTTGATGCTTTTCAGCGTACAGCCGGCCGCTTCCAGCGTAACGTCGCGAAAAACGCCGCCGGTGAGCGAGACGCTCCCCGTTCCGCCGATGGCAATGCGGTGTTCCCCGGAATTTCTCCCGACGCCGATATTGCCGATTTTGATGGATTTCAGGCCGCCGCCGACCAGGATATCGCCGGAAATATCGGTTGTCGCAGCCTGGATGGCGTTGAGGGCTCCGCCGTTGGTGTTGATGTCGTGAAGCTGGGGACGATAATTTTTCGAGCCGGTGATTTTCAGCGACGACTTCTCCGTAGTGCCGTACAGCATCAGCGTTTTTTCGCCGGAATCGAGGGTAACCACCTCGGCACGACCGGGACCGGAAAGTTTGAACCGGGTATAAGAGCCGTCGCTGTTGTAAATCGTCAGCACGGTATTTTTGATCTTGTCGTTGCGTTCGAGGTTGCCGAACGCATGCTGAACCTCGATCCGGGCAAAATCGCGATTGGCGGAAACACCGGTGGGATTTCCATTCTCGTCGTTGAGCGATACAAAGAGATGGTAGTTTTCGGGAGCGGCGTCGACGGGAATTTTGACGGCGACCTTGAAATTCCGGACGTTTTTCCCGGACGAGGCTTCGGGAAGGTTGATCGTGATCTTTTTGGATGTCAGGAGCTGATCGCTCTCGACATCGAGCCGGCCATCGGCGGAAAGATAAAACGAAAGGACCCCTTTGCCGCTGAAAAGGGAATCATCCAGATTGGTCAAACTGAGTTCGACCACCATGCTCTCCCCGGGAACCCCTTCGCCTTGCACACGTTGCAGCTTTACCTGAATCGCTTCTCCATCCATCATGATCGTACCTCCGAAGTTTTACAAAAAAAGAGGGCGCTACTATCTAATGGCGGAGAAAAATGAAAAACTTTCAGCCGAAGAAAAATATTTTCAATTAACGCCATGTACAAGTTTTTCTTTGCGGATGGTGAGCTTGAAAGGACTGAAAGGACGGTCGTGTAATAGAAAAGGTGAATCGGTGAGCTCAAAAAGATTTTCGCGTCTTTTTAGTCCTTTTCGTTCTTTTCGTCATTTCAGTCCTTTATCCATAAGCAATACCACCATCAAAAAGCCCGCAAAGCGTACAAACAAAAACTTGCACATGGCGTCAATTAATACTTCCGGTTGTGCCGCAGCCCGTCGAGAAGGGCGCGCTTGCGCCCGGTTTCGGGGACGATTCCCACCACTTTGGGGTCGTCGGCGTGTTCCAGACTCCAGCCGTCCCATTCGCGGAAGGCGTGGTAGCTCCAATCCCAACCGTACTCTTCGAAGAGGGCGATGGCGTCGCGGAGGTATTGATCCGCGCCGGGAGCCCAGCGGATCGCGCTGAATTCCCCGACGTAGATCCGGGCGCCCGTCTTTTGCTGGAATTCCCGGGTCCTGGCCAGCTGTTCCCGCAGGAATTGCTGGTTCCAGTTGCGCTTCTCGTCTGGATAGCCCAGGAACGAATCCCTGGTCCGGTCGAGCTGATGGGTATATTCGTTCGGCCGGTAGAAGTGGATCGTGTAAACGATGTTCTTCTCGGGATAAACCGGCAGGAATTCGAGGCCGCTGTGGGAACCGTAGTGACTGGTGACGATAATCTGCGTCGCCGGGTCGATTTCACGAACCGCCCGGATCAGGCTGCCCTGGTACGCCGCGAACGATTCCAGCCCCGGCTCGGAACTGGAGAGATTCGGCTCGTTCAAAAGGTCGTATCCCCAGAGCATCGGCTTCCCTTGGCAATGACGGGCCAGGCCGCGCCAGATTTCGGCGACGGTGCGGCGGCCTTCGGCGGTTTGCAGAATGGAGCTCTCCAGGTGGAGGTCGACGACGATCCAGACGCCGTATTTCTTACCCATTTCAAAAATCCGGTCGAGCACCGGATACTGCTCTTTGACCCAGGCCGCATAGGAGGCGGGGTCGCCTTTGGCCCGCGGCTGGCCGAGCTGCCAGCGCAGCAGATTGACGTTCCAATCGGCCAGCGTCCGGAACGCCTCTTCGTCCATCCGGTCGGAAGCCAGCGGCGACATCATTCCCCGGACGCGCGGCGGCAGTGAAGCGTCATAGCGCGCTTTGGGAATCACGGGGAGCGTCAGCGTGGAGACCGGCGCCGCCTCCGCGAAAAAGCGGACGTTGCGGAACTCCGCGTACCCGGAGGAGGTTTCCAGCCCGAGGGTAAGTTTGCACTCCTTCACATCGGCCGGATAGGCGTAGCGCCAGTAGGCGCGCCGCCTCTCATGCGTCCCCCACCGTTTGCTTTGCGGAAAGCCATCCCACTGCGGCCAGACCTTTTTGCCGTCCTTGTTCCGGAAGGCGGCCATGAATTTGACGCCGTTCCACTCCTCCTTGACCGGGTAGGAAACATTGCGGTAGGTGATTTCGGCCTCGAACGTGACATATTTGCCCGCCATTTTCTCGGCAGGCAGCGGGATGCCGACGGCGCCGCTCTTGCCGACGGGGGCGTCCACGATCAACCGCCAGACGCCGTCGGCGTCCTGCTTCAGGGCGGCATAGGGGTTTTTCCGGACGGCTTCCACGATTTCGGGGCGGGTGAAGTCGCACTCCCAATCGGGGGCAACAGCGGCGAGGAGCCCTCCGGCTCCGGCGGCAAGAAGGCACAAGAGTTTGCGGTACATAATGATCGGCATCCTTTCTTCAGGGCGTGGTATTGATCAGGCAGGCTTCGTCGGTGCGCGTCCAGGAGACATGCTCGCTGCGGCTGGTAGTGCCGGTGTGCCCGTCCCAGAAGGCGACGTTGCACCGGTTCGCGTGGCGGAGTTCGGCGCAATGGTCGTAAGTCGTGGGGGCGGTCGGCGCCCACCAGACCCACATGCCCGCCCAGGAGAATTGCGCGTACGCCTGCGAAAAACCGTCGACCATCATCACCCGGCGGGAGTGACGGGTCATCATCTTGGCAAAATTCCCGGTCGGAGCGCCGCCGGCAAGTCCCCGGAAGTGAGTCAAGGAATAAATCGAGCGGTTCTCCCCGGAATTCAAGCCGACGGTCGGGCAGAGAGTGATCCCGCTCCCGGTCCAGCCGGTGCCGGATTCCTTCATCTGCAAATAGCCGCCGATGACCAGCGTCCACCACCAGCCCCGGTTCTCGGTTGAAACTCCGCCCCGGGACCACAGGGTGTTGATGGCCGCCCAACCGGTGTCGTTCACATAGAACTGCTGAAACTGGGCGAGCTGCCGCTGATTTCCGGAACAGGTGGAGTTTCGCGCTTTTTCGCGCGCCTTGTTCAGCGCAGGCAGCAGCAGCGCCGCCAGAATGGCGATGATCGCTATAACAACCAATAATTCTATCAGTGTAAAACATGGACGTTTCACGGCGGGAAATAGAGATGTCTTCATTACGGATTCTCCCTTCTTAGTATTGGGGTTCGGATAACGATTCAAGACAATTCCGGCGGCATGGCGGCTCGGGCCTCGGCGTCGGTCCGGATGCGCGTGACTTCGCAGGGAATCCAGCAGTAGTCCGGCTCCGGCTCCCCCCGGAGCGCGCAGAGCATCTGCCGGGCCAGGCTCCGCCCGAGGAGCTCCTCCGGGTAGGAGATCAGTATCCCGCGGAAATCCGGCCCCGGGTACGAGTGCCGGTTGACGATCAGCCGGCAGCGTTCCGGCGAAACCTGATTCTCCCGGAGGAGCTTCCAGGCCTGCACCGAGCTGAAGCCATGCGCGTAGACCGCGTCCGGAACCTCTCCGGCACGGATCTCCCGGCCGAACTCCTCGACGCCCGGTTTCTCCGGGAAGCGGAGGTAACGACGAAATTCAAGCTCCCGGCCCGCCTCGTGGTACACGTCGGCGATGCCGCTCTCCAGCCGCTCCGTATTGCGGTGGGCCAGGAGGATGGCGATCGACCGGCAGCCGTCGGCGAGGAGCATCCGGCCGATGCGGCGGCCGTTCTCCCGGGAGTCATAGCCGGTTCCGGGAACACCGTGGACTTCCCCTCCCGCCGTCACCAGCGGTATTCCGGCCTCGGCGAAGCGTTCCGCCTGCGCGCCGAGGGTTTCCGGCGGACTGACCCAGACGAGCCCGGAGAGGCGGATCCGCCGGAAGTTCTCCAGCAGCTCCCCGCCGTCGCTGCTGAAGGGGCCGGTGATATAACTGACGGTGCACCGCCGCAGACTCAGCTCCAGCCCGACCCGGGAGAGCATGCTCCAGGTGTAATGATCGTGAAAGAACATCCGCCCGTCGCCGCAAATCAGCCCGACGAGCGGCAGAGCCTGCTCCGCTTCCGGAAAGAGGTATTCCATCGTGGGGTTGGTGAAGGTGCCGATCCCCCGTTTCCCGATGATGATGCCCTCTTCGACCATGGTTTTGAGTTCCTGGGTGACGGTTGCGCGCGCCACCCCGAACATCTTCGCCAACTCCAGCGAGCCCGGAATCTTGAACGCCTCCCCCGGGTGATGATACCGCAAGCTGACAATATAGTGGCGAATCCGGGTTCCCTCCCGCGCCACGGTTCCATCGGGTTGCATCGGCATTTCAACGGCTCCACGTCAATTTAGACATTGTTGGACATTTGATTATATTATACCGTACTCCCTCTTCAAAAGCAAGAGCCGTTTCAAGAAAATTCGAATAAAATTGCCAAAAGAGCCAAACAGACCCCTGACGCTAAATATCTTCAATCCTCCGAAGCCGTATAAGCGGTGTTGCCGCTTGACTGCCGGATGGTTGCAAAAAAACGCAGCCTCCCCCGATGGATGAGGGGAGGCTTTTTGCAACCATATGACGGTCAATGGGCAATACCGATCGCCGGACAATTCTTCACGGATTCAGGTATTTCCCCACACTTCCTAATACATGCGGATCAAGTCCGCCTTATATTCGTAGTCGCGACGGGTTCCGCCGAAGGGGGCGATCCAGCTTTTCCGGGTTTGCGGCTTGGTGTTGGTGATTTTGAAGGGACCTTTGACGATGCCGCCCAGTCCGCCGATATCGGTAACCCGGACCGCGATCAGGTTTTTGCCCGGTTGCCGAAAAGTATTTCCCGAATTACACCGAACTCTGCTACAATGACGGCAACTACATCTCCTTCGAACCGTTTCATTATTCCACTTCGCCGGTTTATCTCCTGGCGCGGAACCTGCTCGAGCGCGGCGCGCGCCTCGGCGGACTCGGCATGCAGTTTCATCTGTACGGAGAAGCCGGGGAGTTCGCTTCGGGCGGGAAGCGGCACTTCTTCTTCGATCCGCACCACCAGTTCAACGTGCTCGATCAATACGCCCGGCTGGGGATTCCGCTGCATATGACGGAGATCTCGCTGCCGACGTATCCGGAACTCCCGCGCCGGGAAGCGGAGGAGCTTCAGGCGAAAATGCTCCGCAGCTTCTACCGCCTCTGGTTCAGCCAGGAGAAGATGCAGTCCATCGTCTGGTGGAACTTCGCCGACCAAACCGCCTACGGCAGCGAAAATAAATTCGACGCCGGATTGCTCGATCAGAATCTGGAAGAAAAACCGGCCTACCGCATGCTCGACGAACTGGTCAACCGCGAGTGGCACACCGAATGCCAAGTCCGGACCGACGAAAACGGCGTCGCCGACTGGAACGGCTTCTACGGCGACTACGACCTCGAAATCACCCTGAACCAAACCGTGGTGAAACAGGAAGTTTCTTTGTCAAGCCACAGTCACAACGAACTCCGGCTCTGTCTGCGATAAACCCAAAGGAATGCTCCCATGAAAAAGATCGAAGTCGCCGAGCGGCCGCCCCCCGACTTCGACCACTTTAAACAACTGCGATTTGGGAATTGGGGGAGGGGCGAAAAACCTTTTCTTCCCGTGAGGTA
>JAVBRV010000056.1:0-3513 GCA_031547585.1 Victivallaceae bacterium | reverse complement strand
AGCCGTCCGGGCGTGGCCACTTACACCGTTCCGCGTAACGATTCGAGCTCGATACAGCCGAAGCACCCCCTGATCGGGCTCATGCTGGCGACCGGGGACTACTTCTACTACGACTGGAGCGCCTGGATGATGCTCTCCCACATGGGGATCGCCGCCAGCAGCCGCAACTGCAACCTCCGGCTTCTCGACAATATCACCCTGACCCCCGAAAACATCGAGGGAGTGATCGAAAACAACTACCTCGACGCCCTTTTCTGCGGGAATGTCACGGATGTGGAAATCATCCGCCGGGCCGCCGGGAAGGTTCCGGTCGTCACTTTCGACTCCGATCCGGTCGAAGGGGTCAGCTCGGTCGTGACCAACTGGCTGCCCGCCGCCAGGCAGTTCTACGAACTGCTGCTGCGCGAAAACCGCCGCCGGCTGCTGCTCTTGATTGGGGTGGAAGCGCCTCTGTCACAATGCCTTCAGGAAATCAACGACGATTCGATCGCGATCGAACATCTGCGCTACCCCACCGCGGAGGGACTTGTTCACCTTCGGGAGCGGTTGAAAAGCAATCCCCCGGACGCCATCATCGGCGGCGGCGGCTCCGAAGTGATCGCGCTCTTCAAGGAGCTCGGCATCGATCCGCGCCGGGACTGTCTGCTGACCGCCTACATCGGCCGGCCGCATGACGGCGTGCAGCTGCACGACGGCCTGGGCGGCTGCTTCCGGCTTCCCTACGTCGGCGCCAGCAAACTTGCCGCCGAACTTCTTCATGAACGGTTGTTTTCCGAAAAGGTGCAGATACGACATGAAACATGCGACGCAGAATTCATCCTCAAACCATAAGGAGATGTTATGAAGGAAAGTAGAGTTTTCACACTGATCGAACTGCTGGTCGTAATCGCCATTATCGCCATCCTGGCGACGCTGCTGCTGCCGGCCCTCAATAAGGCGCGCGACCGGGCGAAAACAACCAATTGCATCGGCAATTGCAAACAGCTGACGATGGCGCTGATCTCCTACGACGCCGATACGAAGCAGGCGCCCGCGAATATCGTCTCCACACCGCATAAATCCTGGTGGAAGCAGCTGGCCGAAACCAACTACATTCCGCAAAACCCCAATACGGCGGCGGATACCTGGATGCCCTACGGCGTCGCCAGATGCCCCGCCGCCATCACCCACGGCGCCTACGGCATCGTCTATCCGGAACAGGATCAATCGGCCGACAAAGAAAAATACCGCTACCTATCCTTCAAGCAATTCCTCAAGCCGTCGCAGAAGGTGATGATCGGCGACGCCTACGCCAAAAACTCTTCGCTCGGTCTCTGGTGCCAGTGGCGAATCGACATCTCCGGTGAGGAAGGGCCTCTCAACAATCACGCGTTTTCCGCCCGGCACGGCGGCACCCGCGTCTTCAACGTCGCTTATGTGGATGGGCACGTCAAAACCCAGCGCTACAGCGTAAACAACGTCCCCTCGGCCGGTTCCTTTCAGCCCAGCTCCATCGCCGCCTCCGTGGCCCCCTACCTGCCATGAAATATTTGACCCTACCCCTGTTGTTTGCGGCGGCGATGCTCTCCGCCGCCTCGCCCGACGCCAAAGGCTTTATCCGCGACTGGCTGGTCGCCGGTCCCTACCCCTCCTATCAGGTGAAAGGAATGGGCGACGGCTACAGGACCGACCTCCTGGCTCACCAGGGCGGCGAAGCCAACATCCGCCCCTTCGAGGGGATGCGCGACGCCGCGCTTTTCCGCGCCGACAAGGCGACGCTGATCGCCGGCATCGGTTCGACCAACGAGTGGGGCTTCACCGAAGATCGCGAGATTCCGGTGATCTGGACCCCCTTCCGCGCCACGGGGGAGAAGCCCGACCTGATCTTCGACAAGCGCTTCCTCCCCATCGACGACTATATGGTGATCTATTCCGCCTGCTATATCGAGTCGCCCGAAAAGCGGAAAATCAAGCTCCGCATCGGCGCGGACGACGACTTCAAGGTCTTTTTGAACGGCAAGCTCATCGGCGGCAGCAACACTTCGCAGGGGATCAACCCAGACAACTTCCTTTACGACGCCACCCTGAAACGCGGGCTCAACGTTCTCGTCATGAAGCTGGTGGACCGCACCCACGGCTGCGGCTTCTGCCTCGCCGTCACCGACCGGGAGGGGAAGCCCCTCACCGACCTCGCGCTCCGGCTCGACGACCCGGCGCGGAACGCCATGCGGCGCGACGGGCTGAAGCAGCTCCCCGCCGCCTACGACAACGGCTTCTATATGGATGCGGCCGTCTCCGGGCGTTTCTCCGGCAAAAACACCCTCACGGTAAGCGCCGGAGGGGAGAAAAAGGGGACGCACCGCGCGAATCTCACCCTTCTTGGCAACGGCAGGAAGGCGGCGGAGTTCGAAAAGGAGTTGAAGCTGCCCGGCGAATGGCGCGAGACAGTCACGCTGGAGCCCGGCGCCTACACGCTTCGCCTCACCCTCCCCGGCGCGGTGCTCGAGGACAGCTTCGAGATCTTCGACCCCGCCGCCGTCGCCAAGCGCAACGAAGCGCTGAAAAAGCAGCGCGAGGAGTGGCGGAAGAAGCTCGACGCCGAAACGAAGAAACAGCAGGAGCTCGACGCCGCCAACCTCCGTTTATCCAGCGAGCATGACGCGCTCTACGCCGCGACCGAAGCGGCTTATGCCGGATTGCGGCAGAAGAACCGCGGTGATAAGGAGTGCGACTCCCTCGACGCCCCCCTCCCCCTCGCGCCGGGGAATGCGCTCCGCCGCCGGATTCTCTTGAACGGCGACAACTGGCAGATCACGCCGGAAGGCAAGGAGAGTTGGAGCCGCGTCAGCTTCCCCCGCACGCACTTCGACCGCTATTTCCGCACCTCCCGCTACCCGGTCCGGAACGAAAAGCCCGATGACCGGTACGGCAAAGTCCTGCCGCTGCCCGGCTGGGAGGGGTTCGCCTTCGATGAGACGTTGATCCTCAATCGCTTCCGGGCGAAGCTGGAGCTGGACCTCGATGCCGACGCTCCGGCCCGCAGCTGGCGCTTCCGTTGCGACGCGGTCAACGGCGCGCTCGAAGTCTACCTGAACGGCGAATTCTGCGGCAATTGGGAGGGGAACATCGGCCTCGTCGAAATTCCCCTGAAAACGCCGAAAGCTGGGCGCAACACCCTCGAACTGCGCTACACCGACCCACGGACGGCCTTCAAGCTGACGAGGATGCCGAAATTCATGGAGTCCTTCGGGGTCACCGGCAGTTTGTCGCTTGAAAGCACCGCGTTCCCCATCCGGCTGGAGACTCCGGCGATCCGGACCAGCTGGCGGCGGAACACCCTCGCGGTCAAAAACACCGTAATCAACCGGGCCAAGACGGAAGCCGCCGTCCGGGTCGACGCCTTTTGCGTGCTGGGGAACCGCGTCCGCTACCGGCTGCCGGAAGTGAAGGCGGTCATTCCCCCCGGCGGCAAATTCGACTTCGAAAGCCGGGGCGTCTGGAACAATCCCGAATGCTGGGGCATCGGCGGAGCCT
>JAVBRV010000138.1:0-10090 GCA_031547585.1 Victivallaceae bacterium | reverse complement strand
CGGCTTCCGCAAGGTCGCCGACGCGATGATCGACCTCGGCGTTTAGAAAATATCGAGGAGGGCGCGGCGGCCTTGCAGAAGGCGGTCGAGCTTCTCCTCGAAATCTTCCGGGAGGGAGAGCCGGGCGAAGAAGGTTCGCTGGTTCCCGATATTCTCCCGGAGCCGTCGCCGCCACTCATCGGCCTTCTCTTTGGATAGAGGGGGCGGGGGAGTGGCGGTTCGTTTTACGGCATTGACGCCGAAAACGGCGACGACGGTTTTGGTCCCGGCGCTCCGGAGGCATAGCTCTTCGACCCTTTTCCCGGGATGCGGGTTCGCCAGCCGCGTCAGGTGGAGCGCCACCGGGAACCCTTTGCCCAGCTGGAGAACCCGGTAGGGAATCCGGTTGCGGCCGAGGCCGCCGCCACCCCACCAGTCGCCGAGGTCGTCATTGCCCTTGAGTACGATTTCGCAATGGGAGCCGTCGCCATAACGGAGCTCGGCAATCGCACCCGGTTCGCCGGGGAGGTTGTAGTAGGCCGCGGTGAGGAGTTCAAATTCATCCGCCTCCATTCGCACGGAGAGTATTGCCGGGGAGAGTCCGGGCCGGGTGGAATACCGCCGCTCCGGATCGACCGTGAAGACGACGCCGCCGTACTCCATCATGCCGCCGGGCAGCGGCAGGGGGAAGCACTCTTCGCTGAAGACGTTGCTTGCACCGGCGTTGGCGGTGATGAAAGGGAGCGGCGTGCGGCGCGTCGGCACCGGGTCGCCGAGAAAGCGGGCGATGGCGAAGTTGAAGGCTTCGCGGTCGAGGTTGCCGAGTTCAAGGTTCAACCGGGCGAGTTCAACATATTCCCGGAGGAAGGGATCTTGGAGCGTCACGGCGGGGGAGGGGAGGGGGGCGTAACGTTGCGCTCCCGCCAGCGCCGGCTCTTCCAGTCGGTCGATGGAGCGGCAGAACCCTTCCGCTCCGCCGAGGGCGGTTGCTTCGAAGTCGCGGAGGAAGTCATCGGTTTTCTCTTCGCGCGGATGCCAGGCGAAATCCGCCCCGGCGTAGATCGCGGCCCAGGCGCCTTCGGGGGCGACCGAATTGCTCCAGAAGGTGTTCATGAAGCCGAGGGAGTGGTTTTCAGCGAGTTTCAGCGCCATTTCGCGCTGGTTGACCACTCGCGACGCCTGGCAGGGGAGGGTGTATCCCCCCCCGGAAAGGCCGAGCGAGGAGGCGGTCGCGCCGATCACCTGGAAGCCCTGCTCGGTAAAGAAGCGGACAAAAGGATAACTGGTGAATTCCGGCCCCTCTCCCCAGTAGGGGCGGAAGAGCTTTTCACGCTCCGGCGGGCACTTCCCTTCGGGATTGCACTGCATGTCGGGTGCGGGCCAATGGGGGGCATCCGGACCGTAGTAGCTCCACTCGGTGATGACTACGTCGCGGGGGAAGGCGGCCAGCGCCTCCGGGTACTTCAGCAGCATATCGCCCCAGACCACCGGAATCTTCCCCCGTTCGATGATCCAGCGCGACAGCCGGGTGTAGTAGTCGACATAGAGCTGCGACAGGGTGCCGTCTTCGTGGCGCTTGGCGCATTGAGGGCAGAAGCCGCCGAGGCGGAATACCTCGTCGCCGGTGATGTGGGCGTAGCGGCTTTCGGGGTGGAGCTCCAGGACCTCTTCCCACAGTTCGGTGATGAAGTCGAAGGTCGCCGGGTTCGAGGGGCACATTTCGGCGATTTCGTCCGGCAGCTCCTTCAAGTGGGCGTATTCGGGGTGAATGAGATACTGCTCGGCGTGTCCGAGGGAGTCGACGAGCGGCATGATTTCAACGAAGTGATCGCGCGCGAGCTCGATGAGTTCGCGGAGTTGGGCTTTGCTGAAGGTGCCTTTCGCGACCAGCGCCGGGTGGCGCTCCCAGGGGAAGCGGTCGTCGTATTCGAGAACCAGCATATTGATCTTGAGCTCCCCGAGCCGGATGATGAAGCGCCGCATCCAGTCGAACGTCGGCATATAGCCGCTGCCGAGCGTCAGGTGGAAGGAGCGCAGCGCCAAGGCGGGTGCGTCCTCCACGACGCATTCGGGGAGCGTTTCGCCTTCGAGCAGCGCCGACAGCGTAACGAAGCCGTAGTAGGCCCCGGCGGGCGTCGCGGCCTCGATTTCGGCATTTCCCGCGCTGATGGCGAGGCGGTAGCCCTCCGGCTCCAGCGCCGGATTCACGGTGAGGTGCAAGTACGGAGTCGGCCCCGGCCGGAAGCCGCCGTCGGCCAGCCGGGCCGCCAGCGCTTCCGATGGGAAGCCGGATTCATAGGTTCGCGAGGAGAGGGGGTGACGGACGCCGGTTTCGGAGACGTGGCGCGGCAGGGGGAAGAGTCGTTTCATGGGGAGTCTTTCAATTCTCTTTTTCGAAAGTGAGTTCGAATTCGATGGTGAATTGGCTGCCTTCGGGGAAGGTTTTTTTGGCTTGCGTCCAGGAGGCGGCGGGGGAGAGATCGATCCGGTAGTGGTCGCCCTTCCAGGAACGGGTGTCGCTGAAATAGAGGCTGATGCCATCCATGCCCTTCAGCCGGAAGATGCCGGCGGGAATCGAAATGGCGAGGCTGGATGCCGTAAACGCCTTGAAGTCGGGCGTGTACTCCTTGGGGAGAACGCGGGTTGCCTCCACCCCATCCTTGCCGGTGAAGAGGAGTCCGCGCCCGGCGAGGGAGAGCGGCAGTTCGCTGATGACGCAGAAGGGTGTGGTCTGATGGTAAAAGACGTTTTTAGTGGTCACCTCATAACGGCAGGTGATTTTCTCCGGGGTGAAGAGTAGGCTTTCGGTGTAGTCGATGAAGTCCCGGTTGTCGTCGCGGAGGCTCCGCATGACGGCCTTCTTCGCGACCAGCAGGCTTTGCCCGTCGCGCTTGAAGACGGTGGTCTTGGAGCTGTCCGCCGTCTGGAAGAGTCGCCCATCGACCTTCTTTTCCCCCTCCGAAAGCATGTTGTTTCCGTGGAGGAAGAAGCGGCGGATGAGCGGCGTCCCGGCGTATTTCAGGTCGGTGACGACGCCGTTTTCGCTGATTGTGGCAGTGAAGCCGGCGGACTGGAACTCTTCGGCACCGGCCGCAAGGGTCAGCGCCGCCAACAGGGAAACGAGAGTGAATCTGGGCATATTTTTTCCTTATTCGGTTTCACCGGTGACCGCCAGAAGGCCGATCACCGTATCGTTCGCTGCAATCAACTGAAGGGACGCGAGTTGCTCCTCCGGCCGGGGATTCGTCCAGACGAAGCCGTAGGCGCCGACCAGGGCGCGGTCGTTCCGTCCGCTCCAGAGGCAGGCGGCGTTCTTCACCTTGCCGTCCGAGGGGTGCCACCAGTCGGCGATGTTGTCGCCCGTAACCACCGGAATCTCCTCGGTTTTCCCCGAGGCGTAGGTGATGCGGTAACGCCCGGCCGTGGTCCCTCCCGGCGTCGTCCAGGCGCTGGTGTGAAGAATATAGAGCCTCTTGAACTTCCCGTCAAGGGGAATCGCGGGCGTTTCAGCCGGAAACTTCAATTTCGGGTTGCGGGAGACCGCCGCCACCCCCTTGATATCGAAGGGGATGCCGGTCAGACTCTGCCGCCCCGGTTTCAGGTCGCGGAGGTCGTTGGCGGGGCCCTGGTCGGGGAAGCCCCCTTTGCCGTCGCCCTCCTTGTCGTCGGCGAAGCCCCAGGCGGCGGCCGCGCCGAGGGGGATCGTCCGCGCTTTCCCGGCGGCGGGCGGCGGGAACTTCACCGGGAGGCCGATGAATTCACGGGCGTTCTTCCGGGTTGAATCGTCGAGCAGACATTCGAGGAGTCCGCGCCCGAGGCGGGCGGCCCCCGAGTCGCGCTCGAAAATCGAGGTCAACTCCATCTGCGACAGGAGGATGTCTCCGCTCCCCAGCTTCAGGTGACCGGCGACCATGCCGAAATTATCCGACCCCCAGGTGGTGGAGTCGCCGCCCAGGAGCAGCGCCGCTTGCGACAGGGGGAGGATGTGCGCGTGATAGATCGCCTGGTCGGGACGGTTCCAGCGGAACAATTCTTCCTGTTCCACCCCGGCGAGGACCGGATGGCGGCGCTGGAGAAGTTCGGAGAATTGCCCGGCTCCCGCCGGGGCGAGCCGCAGTTCCGGCAGGAAGGGGAGGGGGCCCGTCTGCGTCTGCTCGAAGACCAGCAGGCGCTTCCCTCCCTCCACGAATTTGCGAATGGCCTCGGCTTCCCCCTGCACGGTTTCGTCGAAGGAGTCGGCGCCGATGATGAGAAGATCGAACTTATTCAGATCCCGGAAGTTATCGATGGCTTCAAAGGGGAGCTTGAGGCGCTTCAGAAAGCGGCTGGTGGTCTCCTTCTTAAGCGCACCGAAGCGAGCTGACACCGAGTCGTAGAGGGCGATTTTTTTCCCCGTGGCGAGGGGAGCAAAGAGGGGATTCCGTTCGCGGAGGTGGAAGGCGAGGAAGCGCTCTGCCACCCGTTTCCCCTCCTTTTCGAAGCCGTAGAGCAACATCGCTTTACCGGGCGCGGCGGGAAATTCGAGCTCGAGTTCGAGGCTCTTCTTCTCCCCCTGCTTTAATTGGATGGGAACGGTTTTCAACGCTTCGTCGAAGCCGTAGTAGAAGCTCCCTGAAAAGTCACCTTCCAGGTTGTTAATAAAGAAGATGCGGGTACTCGTTTTTTCGCCCGAAAATTGGTTGGGAGCGATCGGGTCGAAGACCGGGAAGAGGGGCTGGCAGAGCGACTTCAGGTACTTGTAGCCGTCATTGGGAATGAACTTCGCCGCCGACAGCGGGAATTTCGGCGCGGGACCCTCGAAATAGGCTCCCGAAAGGAGTTCATAACCGTCCCAATCCGGCCAGAGCTTGCGGTTGACTTCGAGAATCCGCTCGGTGTAGACGCCCCGGCCCTCGGCCCGATGGAACTTGTAGTTGCGGAGGCCCCAGTTGCGGATCCAGTAGAAAGACATCATCCGGTTGCCGCGAAGGTCGGGCTTGGTGCTGAAATCACCGATGACCTTGAGGAATTTCGGCCAATCCGGTTCCGGCTGATCCTCCTTCTCCCAGATCGGGTCGAAGACCCAGCCGTAGTAGTGGGGGGCGAAGTAGACGGTTTCGCCGTTGATGACCGGGGGGAGGGGCTGGTGGTATTTCTTCGCCTCCCGGATGAACTTTTCGGCGATCGGCTGGACCAGTCCCAGGGCGTTCTGGTTGATGCTGCCGGTGTAGTCGTGGGTGTCGATATAATCGAGTTTATCCACCTTTTTCAAGGTGGCGATATTGTCGGCGTCCTTCCAGAAGCGCCCCGACGAGGGGGTGATCGGCCGGTTCTGGCGGTCGAAGGCTTTGTAGTGGTCGTAGAGGCTCGAAAAGAGCTTCGCCACCCGTTTCTCGTCGCGCATTTCGTTGCCGAAGCTGAAGGTACAGATCGAGGGGTGCGAATAGAGTATGTTGAGCCGTTCCGTCACCCGCTGCAGGAACTCCGGCTTCGGGGTTCCGGCGGCGTCGCAGGCGTCGTCGAGCTTTTCGATGGCGATCCAGTCGGCGCGTTCGGGGTTGGCAATGCTGATCTTGGGATAATCCAGCTCGTCGGTGACGATAAACCCGAGTTCATCCAGAATATCATAGCCGACCGGGTACAAGGTGCTGGTATGGTGGCGGATGTGGTTGACGTCGGCCTTCCGGTAGGCTTCGAAATAACGCTTGAGGGAGTCACCTTCGTTGTGAAAGATGGGGAATTCGCTTTTCGGCAGGTCGCCGTGGTCCCAGCAGAGGCCGCGCAGGGCTGTCGGTTTGCCGTTGAGGACGAAGTTGCCGTCACGGATGCCGAAGGTGCGCACGCCGAAGCGCTGGACCCCGACGGTTTCTCCCTTGGAATTCAAGAGCTTAAGGCCGTAAAGGAAGGGCGATTCACAGCTCCAGGGCTTCGCGTTCGGCCAGGTGAGCCGCCCGGAGGCATTGCCGGAGGCGGGGAGTTTGACGGCGGTTTCAGCCACCTTCTTCCCTGTCTTCCACTCAAAAACCTGGGCGCGCCACTCGGCGGGAGCGATCTTCCCCGCCGGAACCGCTTCGAAATCGATGCCGTCCAATTCGGCGCGGGGGGTGATGAGTATGCTCCCCGCCCAGGCGGCGGGACGGGCTTCGAGGTAGACCGCCCCGTGGATTCCCCAGGGCCGCGCCCAGCCCCACTCAACCGGTTTGCCGGTGTGGAATACCCGGATTGCCAGTTGGTTGACGCCGGGCCTCACTTTCCCCGTCACTTCGACTTCGAAGGGGTCGAGGAGGTTGCGGTTCGAGCTTTGCTGCCGGTAGGGGCGCTGCAAAAGGAGTTCGCCGTTGAGGTAGACGTCGGCCGCGCCGATGATGTTCTGGAAGTGGAGGAAGGAGCGCTCCCCTTTCGCCGCGGGCGCTTCGAAGGCCAGCCGGAACCAGGCGGTTCCGCCGAAGGTGCGGCGCTCCGGCGGAATCGCAGTGGCTCCGTAAGGACGTTGGATGATGCCCGGTACGAAAGCAGTCTCCCAGCCGGAGTCGTCGAAGCGGGGAGCAGCTAAATCGGCCTCTTTCTCCTTGTCATTCAGCAGTTTCAGCTTCCACCAGCCGGAGAGGGGAGTGCGTTTCAAGTGGCCGAGATAGATATCCCAGTTGGCGAAGTCCGGCTTGAAGTTGGCCGGGGTCGCATACGGCTCAGCCCCCGACAGGGCAATGGCGGCGAGGAGGAATAACAGAATGAGCTTTTTCATGTTCAGTACCATTGCAGACCTTCCGAGTTGCTGTTGGCGCCGGAGGAATTCCAGTTGTCATAGGGGAACCAGCGGCGGAGAAACTCATTGCCGGGAACGCTCCCCCGATAGAGATCGCTGCCGGCGGCGATGGCGACATGTCCGTCGAAGTAGCCGGCTGTGGTTCGTCGCAGATGGCGGTAGGCGACCGCGCCCTTATTATCGTCGGTTCCGTCGGCGGGAAACTCTCCGTAGGTCAAGTATTTGGATGGATCTCCCTCCCAGTAGTTGGTGGAGTCGAAGCGCCGGGTTTCGGTGAGGGCGAGGCGTATGGAGTGCTGCTTGATTCGGGTCAATTTGAAGACCCGTTTGCTGTGGGTGGTGCCACTGGCGGTGCCGGGCAGGGGGGCAGCGCCCTGCCAGATCACGCCCATGATCCGGGGCACATAGCGGAATAGGAGTGGATTCCCGCCGGGAGCCGGGAAGACGGCGCTCGGGCAGAGCATGCTCGTCTGCCAGTAGAAGGCGCCCCAGCTGCGATCCCAGACGCGGACGCCGATCGCGTCGATGAGATCGAGATTTTCGCACCAGCGCCCCCTTTCATCCCAGCGGGGAACCCAGAAGTCGTTGCTGCCGTTCGCGTAGATCTGAAACCCGGCGAGATACTGTTTGAAGTTCCCGGTGCATTTGATCTGCCGCCCGCGGTCGCGCGCCCGGGCAAGCGCGGGGAGGAGAAGCGCCGCCAGGATGGCGATGATGGCGATCACGACTAGAAGTTCAATCAGCGTGAAACGATTTTTCTTCATGGCAACCTCACTTTCCTGTAAAACCGAAAACACTGTCGGGAGAATCGGCAAATAGGCCTTCGCGGGGGAGCAGCGCGGCTCCTTCCGCGTATTTCGTCTCATCGAAGGCGGCGGGGAGGACGCGGGTTTCGAGGTGCCAATGGGCCGCCCCGTAGTGGGACATGACCCGCCGGAGCACCTCGAGGGTATGCGCGGGATAGGTTTTGCAAAAGGAGGGAACCAGGATCGCTTCGGGGTTGAAGATGTAGGCGAGATTGACCAGCGCGCGCCCGAGGACTTCGAATCCTTCGGTGCTCAGCTGGGTGGCCAGGGGGTCGCCCTCTTCGGCGAATTGCAGCAGAACTTCGATCGGCGGACCGTCGGGGGAATCGTGGCGCAGACGGTTGACGGTGATTTGGCGGTACCGCTCGCGGGTTCGCCGGAAGCTCGAACCCACCAGCGCGTTCAGCGTGCCGTAACGGCCGTCGTCGTCGGTCTGGTTGCTGAAGCCGAGTTGGAGGTAGCCGGTTTCGCCCGCGCTGAACTGGTGCCCCCGGCAGAGTTTGCCGTTGGCGAAGATGCCGGTGCCGAGCCCGGCGCCGATGGCGAGGAAGTCGCGCATGCCGGTTGCGGCGCCCCAGCGGTGCTCGATGACGGCGGCGAGGTGCGAGCAGTTGACGAGATGGCAGGGAACCCCAAGCTCGCCTTTAAGAAGAGGAGCGAGCGGGAGTTCGAATTGATCGATGAACTGTGAGGAGCTGACGACGACTCCCTGATTGAGCTGAAGAATGCCGGATAAACTGACGCCGGTCCCGGCGATCTGTTCCCGGGAGATGCCGGTCCGGGCGAGGAGGCGGCGGCAGAGTTCGGCGGCCAGCTTCGCTTTCTCTTTCCAATGGACGGAGCGGGGAAGGTCCGCCTCTTCACGGGCCAATACCCGGTCGCCGAGATCGAGAAGAACGGCGGAGATGCCGGTGTCGTGCCCGAAATCGATGCCGAAGGTGTACGCCAATGCCGGATTGACCTTGAGGAGCACCGGGCGGCGCCCGCGCGCGCTCTCCTCGGCTTCGGCTTCGACGACCAGCCCGGCTTCGAGGAGTTGATCGGCGTAGCGCGTCACCACTTCGCGCGAAATATCGAAAAGGCGCGCGATATTGACCCGGCTCATGCCGTTCCGGTCCAGCAGGGTCTGCAGAATCATCTGAAGGCGATGATTCTTGCGGATCTTCGCGTGATGTTTCAGGATCAATTCGGCCGGTTCGGTCATAATAGCACTCCTTTCTGTCATTATTATACCAAAAACAAAACAAAAGTCAATATATGATCGAATAAAAATGAAGAAAAAGTTGAAATATATGTTTATTTATTGATAATAGTCAACTATATAGGATAGGGTTTGTTCTCTTTGCGATGTTGGGTCATTGCAAACAAAAAAATGATTTTTTTGCTTGCGCACCCTTGACTTTATTATGGTTTTATACTATAATTAGAGTAATGGCCACTGGTTGGCCACTAACTGGGGAAAATGATGGAAAGCGAAAAGATCCGTTCCTATATCATGGGGTTGATTTACCGGCATAACCGGCAGTCGGTCCAGGTTCCGTCGTCGACGGAGCTGGCGGCAGAGTTCAGGGTGGCCCGGCGGACCGCCCGCATCGCCCTCGAAGGGTTGGTTAAAGAGGGCTGGCTGATCGGCAAGCGCGGACTCGGCACCTACACCAATCCGGCCCGCCGGTTCACGGTTCAGGATGAACCGGTGCCGCTGGTCGGCGTCATCTACGGGCGCGGCGACAATTTCTTCTACGATACGCCCGCTTGCCTCACCATCACCAGCCTGGCCCGGGCGGTGGCGGAGCGGGGGTTCAACACCCGGCTCTTTGCCCAATTGGAGCACGATGCCGACGAGGTGCTGGCCGAACTGATGAACTCCCGGCTGGACGGATTGCTCTGGGCTTCCGACAGCTTCCCGCCGGAGGAGATGTTGCAGAAGTTGAAGGATTCCGGGGTGAAGATCGTCACCGTCGACCGCCGGGTGCCGGGCATCGGCAGCATTTGCTTCGACAAAGCCGCGGCCTGGCGTCAAGTGGCGGAGCGATTGATTGCGGAAGGACGCCGTCGGATCACGATGCCGGTGGTGGAGTCCCGCTATTCCGACCCCGTTATCGACCAGCTTCAGGCCGGCTTCCGGGCGCATGGCGTGACGCCGGAGCTGAATCTCCTCCGTGGGGAGATCATGGAGTTGCCGAAAATGCTGCGGGAGGTGTTGACCGCTACTGAACTCCCTGAGGTGTTGTGTGTCGGCCCCGGCGGAGCCGTCGTCGTCCGGCAGCTCGGAGTCGACTTCATAGACGGCTGCCGGCTGGTGGTCAACGAATCCTGCGCCGGCTCTCCCGATCTCCCCGCGCTGGTGGTCGAGCGTCCTTTTCCCGAAGCCGCCCGCGCCGCCGTAGCCGAGCTGGCCCGGCAATTCGCCGATCCCTCATCAGAAGAACAACATCTCGTGATCGATGAAGAACTTAAAACCCAAAATCTGGAGCAATTTAATGAAAGGAGCTGATCGATGATGAAAAAAAGAACTGGTTTTACGTTGATTGAATTGCTGGTGGTAATAGCGATTATCGCCATT
>JAVBRV010000241.1:0-4088 GCA_031547585.1 Victivallaceae bacterium | reverse complement strand
AACCTTAGATTTCGCTCCCCTCCGGGCGGGCGCCTGCGCCGCCCTGCGGTGAGCGACCAGCGTTTCGCCGCTGGACCACGCCCCGGCTCGGCCGGGTGCGCACGACCGCTTCGCGGTCTATTTTTTATGATTTTTTCTTTTTTTAATTCGTAATTATTTCGCCGCTTCCACCGGCTTCGTCTTGCCCCGGTTCAGCTCCCGGATCATCGACTCCGTCAAATCACATCCCGGCGGAAACACCAATAACGTCGGCTGCTCATTCATCGTCTTGCCCGACGTGTCAAACAAAAAAGCATACCCCTCAGCCGTCATCCGGCGGCGCGCCTCGGCCATGATCTCAGTCATGATCTCTTTGCGCTTCTCCGTCTCGACCTTGCGCATCGATTCACTGCCCTCGGAAGCGTATAAATCAATCTCCGCCTCCTTCTGGCGCACCTCGCGCGCCTTGGTCTCCGCCGCCTGCATGCTCTTCCGACGATCCGCGTCCGCCAGCGCAATGTTCTGGCTGTTGAGACGCGCCACCCGCGCCTCCTCACGCAACGCCGTCAGCTGCTCATTCAACTGCAGCAGGTAGTTGCGGTACACCTCCGCCTGCTGCTTGATGCTGTCCTCGGCGATCCGGCTCTTGTAGTATTCGCGGAACACCCGCTCCAGATCCACCGCCGCAATCCGGCCGTTATCCGCCGCCGTCACCGACAGCGCCGCAAAAAGCAGAAGAAATGCCAGCCGTTTCATTTTCAGCAGTTACCCGAATAGTTCGGCGCGTCCTTCACCATGGTGACGTCATGCGGATGCGCCTCGCGCAACCCCGCCGCCGTCACCCGGACCATCCGCGCCTTGTCCTGGAACTCCCCAATCGTCCGCGCCCCGCAGTACCCGAACGAGTAACGCAAGCCGCCGACAAACTGGTAAATCACATTCGCCACCGGTCCGCGGAACGGCACCATCGCCTCGATCCCCTGCGGAACCAGCTGGCTGTCGTCGTCGACATCCTCCTGGCCGTAACGCTCGCGGCTCGCCTTGCCCGTCTTCATTGCTTCCAGGCTGCCCATGCCGCGGTAGGCCACATAGCTCCGGCCGTGATGGAGAATCGTCTCGCCGTTGCTTTCGGCCGTTCCCGCCAGCGCCGAACCCATCATCACGCAGGCCGCGCCGACCGCCAGCGCCTTCGCCACGTCGCCCGACTGCTTGATGCCGCCGTCGGCAATCACCGGAATATCCGCCGGAATCGCCTTCGCCACCTCGTATACCGCCGTGACCTGCGGGACCCCGACGCCCGCCACCACCCGCGTCGTACAGATCGAACCGGGGCCGATGCCCACCTTGATCCCATCCGCACCCGCGTCGGCCAGCGCCTTCGCCGCTTCCGCCGTGGCAATGTTCCCGGCGACAACGTCCACCCGGCTGCCGTAGCGCTCCTTAAACATGCGCGTGGTCTCGATCACCCCCTTGGAGTGACCGTGCGCCGTATCCAGCACCATGACGTCCACGCCCGCGCCCACCAGGGCTTCGGCGCGCGCCTCGTCGTAGGGTCCGACCGCCGCCGCCACCCGCAGCTGGTGCCGCGCGTCGCGGTTGTAATCGGGTTCGTCCTTCTCAATCAATGTCTTCACGTCGAGGAAGCTGTACAATCCGGTCAGCTTGCCCTCTTTATTGATCATCGGCAGCTTGCCGACCTTGCGCTCCAGCATGATCTTGTAGGCCTCGTTCATCGAAATCGAATCGCAGGCGCTCACCGGCTTCGCCGTCATCGCCTCGCGGATCTTGATGCTGTGGTCGGTCAGGAATTTGATGTCGCGGCTGGTGATGATGCCGACCAGGCAGCCCTGGTCATCCACGATCGGAAAGCCGGAGAAAGAGTACTTCTTCCGCCGCTTCTCCTCGATCATCTCGCCCACCGTCTGCTCCTGGTGGAACACCACCGGCCGCCGGATCACGCCGTTCAGGTAGTACTTCACTTTGCGCACTTCGTCGGCCTGCTGCTCGATCGACAGGTTCTTGTGGATGACGCCGATGCCCCCCAGCTGCGCCATCGCGATCGCCATATCGCTCTCGGTCACCGTATCCATCGCCGCGCTGACGAAAGGAATGTTGAGTTTGACGTTTCGTGAAAAACGACTGCCGATATTCGCATCGTTCGGCAAAAAGTCCGCATACTGGGTGACCAGCGAAATGTCGTCAAAGGTGAGTCCTTCAAACTTGAAGGCGGCCATGAATTCGTCGATGTAACGCATCGTTCTGTCTCCTGGGGGATGGTACGATTTTACCTGGTAATATAACGCCGGAACGGGAACCATTCAAGTTTTTTCACTTCCTTTTATTGCATTTCTTCGCTTCCCTTGCTATAGTAGGCGGCAGCAAATACTAAATCAGGAGTTTCCCATATGGCCCAGGAATTGACCGTCCGCACCCGTTTCGCCCCCAGCCCGACCGGCTTCATGCACGTCGGCAACCTCCGCACCGCCCTCTACGCCTACCTGCTCGCCCGCTCCAGCGGCGGGTGCTTCATCCTCCGCATCGAAGACACCGACCAGGCCCGCTATGTCGAAAACGCCGTCGAAGTCATCTACAATACCCTGAAACAGGCCGGGCTCGAACACGACGAAGGCCCCGACAACGGCGGCAACTTCGGCCCCTACATCCAGAGCGAACGCAAACCCCTCTACCGCCAGTTCGCCGAAAAACTGGTCGAAACCGGCGCCGCCTACTACTGCTTCTGCGATAAAATCGAAACCGCCGGCGCCGTCGAAAGCGACGTCGGCTACGACGGACGCTGCCGCCTGCTCGACCCCGAAACCATCCGCAAAAACCTGGAAGACGGCAAACCCCACGTCATCCGCCAGAAAATCGACCACGACGGCTCCACCACCTTCACCGACCTCGTCTTCGGCGACATCTCCATCGAAAATAAAGTCCTCGACGACCAGATCCTCCTGAAGCGCGACGGCATGCCCACCTACAACTTCGCCAACGTCGTCGACGACCACCTGATGGAAATCACCCACGTCGTCCGCGGCTCCGAATACCTCCCCTCCACCCCGAAATACAACCTGCTCTACCAGGCCTTCGGCTGGGACGTCCCCGAATACGTCCACCTCCCCCTCATCATGGGCCGCGGCGAAGACGGAACCGTCTCCAAACTCTCCAAGCGGCACGGCGCCGTCAGCTTCGAAAACCTCGTCGCCGAAGGATACCTCCCCGAAGCCGTCATCAACTATATCGCCCTTCTCGGCTGGTCCCCCAAAAACGACCGCGAAATCTTCTCCCTCGACGAACTCAAATCCCTCTTCAACGTCAACGGGCTCAACAAATCCCCCGCCGTCTTCGACTACGCCAAACTCGGCTGGATGAACGGCGAATACCTGAAACAGCTCCCCCCCGAAACCTTCACCCTTCGCGCCTACGCCTTCGCCGGCGTCGACGGCACCCCCCTCGCCGAGAGCTGGAACAAAATCGCCCCACTCCTCCAGCAGCGCGTCGAGAAAATGAATGAAATTCCGGAGAAAATCGCCTTCCTTCACCAACTCCCGGAATACCCCGTCGACCTCTTCAACAACAAGAAGAGCAAGTCCAACCCGGAAGTCGCCAAAACCATCCTCCAGGACCTCATCCCCCGCTTCGAAGCCCTCCCGGCCTGGGAGCACGAAGCCCTCATGCAAACCGCCGCCGCCTACGCCGAAGAACGCGAACTTAAACTCGCCCTCCCCATGTGGGGCCTCCGCATTGCCCTCTCCGGCCTCCCCGTCACCCCCGGCGGCCCCGCCGAAATCATGGACATCCTCGGCCGCACCGAATCTCTCCGCCGCCTCCAACACGCCCTCTCTCTTTTATAAGTTACTTGCAAAATTCTATGTCTGATGTGATTTAACCACGGTTCTCGCTGGGCCAGCCTGGCCCAGACCCCCCGGCGGGCTCCGCCCTGCACCCGCAAGGGCTACCGCCCTTGACCCCGGTACTCGGGGGGGAACCTCCAAACGGCATCAGTCGGCCACTCTCCCCGCTTTTTTGCGGGGAGAGGGCAAGCGACTGAAACCGTTTGGCGCCAGGGGGCTCCGCGCCCCCTGGACCCTCGGCAGGACGGGGGTCCT
>JAVBRV010000441.1:0-5028 GCA_031547585.1 Victivallaceae bacterium | reverse complement strand
CCCAACCCTCTCCCGCCCCTCAAACAGCCGCCCCTCCCCCCCCCCCCCGAGTCCCACAGCCCCCTATGGCTCAGAAGAGTTCGAGTTGTTCGACGGGGATGTTGGCGGGTTTATCTTTTTCGGGGCGTGTGGAGAGGCCTCGATTTTCCAGGCGGTAGTTGACTTTGATGCCGCAGCGTTGGCGTGCTTTGGCCCAGCTGCCGTCGCCGAGTTTTTTGCTGCCGTAGGCGAGGAGGTACTGGTAATTTTTCCGCACGTTGGTGTAGGAGAGGTCGACCTTGCTTTTATACAGGGCCATGATCTGGCGTTTGATTTCCTGTTTGGAGAGGCTGCGGCGGAGTCGTACTTTGGCGTAGTCGATGCCGGCGGCTTCGACGGCTTTTTTCCAGCATCCGAATCGTTTCAGGGAGGCCATGTAGAGGCTTTTCTGATTATTCTGAACGGCTTGGGAGGAGATGGTTTCGCCGTCGTCGTGGAGTTTTTTAATTTTCTCCAATACGGCTTCGCGGCTCCAGCGTTTATATTTGCGGATTTGTTCGTAATCGAGTCCGCACATGGTGATGGCGGCTTCCCAGGAACCGAAGATGCGGTCGGCGGCGGCGTAGACGCTCGGGTAGGTGGTCGCGTAATAGTGAGAATTCAACGGTTCAACGCCGTACCGAGACAGAATATGCTGTTTAATCATATTCGGATACCAGTACTTGCAAAACATCCTCAATCACTCCTTGCAACCCGATGCGCGCATTCTTGAAACGGCCCCTTTGCCATCGCATGAAACCGCGCCGCCGGGAGTTGCGTTATGCTGCGGCCGGAAGATTTTTTCAAACCGCGCGGTAAACATTATCCCCACTAAATAAGATAATATACATTTTGAAATAATGCAAATTTCCTCAGCATATTTCCGGGATTTTTTTGCCTTTCAGCTGGCGAATCACCTCAGAAGCGGCATAAAGTCCGAATATGGCGGGGAGGTAGGAGACGGTGCCCACCACCGGGCGGCTCCCCGGGGTGATCCGGATCGCCTCTTTCGGAACCGCTTCCGGCGAGAAAACCACCCGCACTCCTTTCTCCACCCCGCGTTCGCGTAATTTCGCCCGGACCGTCCGGGCCAGCGCGCAGCCGTGCGTCTTCGAGATATCCCCGAGCGTCACCAACGACGGGTCGACTTTCCCCCCGGCCCCCATCGAACTCACGAGGGGCAGCTTCCGCCGTCGGCACTCCTGAATGAAATCAACCTTGGGCCCCACCGAATCGATCGCGTCCACCGCGTAATCGAACCCCTCATCGAGCAGCGCCGGTATCCCCTCTCCCTCCAGAAACTCCACCCGCGCCACGAATTCCCCGTCGGAATTGATCTCGCGCAGCCGCTCCGCCACCACTTCGGCCTTGAACCGGCCCAGCGTCGAGGTCAACGCCGCCAGCTGGCGGTTGCAATTCGTCGCCTCCACCCGGTCGCCGTCGACCAACACCAGATGCCCTACCCCGGCCCGCGCCAGCGCCTCGGCCACATAGCCGCCGACGCCGCCGACGCCCAGCACCAACACCCGCGCTTGCGCCAAATGCCCGGCGCCCTCTCCCAACAATAGCTTCGTTCGATCCTGGCGATCCGTCATTCTTATTACTCCTTCGGTCCGGCAATAAAGCGCTGAAAGGTTTCGTCGGCGATATCGAGGTTGCAATTCAACCGGGCGGCGAAGGCGGCGTATACGTCTTCGATGGGTTCCGGGCGGTCGTCGGTTTCGAAGCCGATCCCGGCGAGTCCGGTTTGGCGGAGGTGTGACAGCAGGGCTTCGTTGTTCAGGGCGGCGGGAGAGAGGGAGACGATGAAGCCGTGCTTTCGGAACTCCTCCAGCAGCTCCGGCGAGCTGCGAAAGCCGTGCAGCAGTTTCGGGAGCTCCGGGTAGGGCTTCACCGCCGCCAGCAGCTCCGCCGCTCCCCGGACGCAGTGAAAAACTACCGGCTTCCGGCACTTTCGGGCCAGCGGCAGAAGGAGTTCGAGCCAGTGCCACTGATGCTCCAGAGGCGGTCCCTTCAGGCGGTCGAGGCCGACCTCCCCCAGAGCGGCGGCTTGTTCAAGTGCGGCCTCAAAACCCTCCGGCAGAGTTAAATCGGGGGGGAGGTTCCACGGGTGGAACTCCAACGACTCCAGGGAATGCCTCCCCAACTCCCCCAACTTCACCGACACCAGGGAGGGGGCGGCGGAGTGGGGAGAGTGCGTATGGAAGTCGCTGGCCATGGGCTTTACAGCGGCGTTCCCAGCTTGAAGGCCAGCGCCGGGCGGACCGCCAGCTGGGCGTGGCAGATCGCCAGCGCCAGCGCGTCGGTCGAGTCGAGAGGAATGCGGTCGACGGAGATGCCGAGCTCGGCGGCGACCATCATCGCCACCTGCTCCTTGGTGGCCGCGCCGTTGCCGACGGCCGAACGCTTGGCCGTGCTCGGTGCGTAAGCGTAGACGGGGACCGTGTGCTCCGCCAACACCGTCAAAATCGAACCGCGGGCCATGCCGAGGATGATGGCGGTGGAGGCGTTGCGTCCGACGAAGGGTTCTTCGATCGAGGCGCAGGCGGGTCCGAAGGCGTTCACCAGCTCCCGGATTCCCCCCGCCAGCCGCCGCAGGCATTCGGTGTGGGAGAGCTTCGGGCTGTTCTTGATGACGCCGCAATCCAACACCTTGAAGGACGAGGAGCTGTCGGCGTCGATGACGCCGTAGCCGGTGGTCCGGATCGCCGGGTCGATGCCTAAGACAATCATCTTACATCGCTTCCGGGACGCGGATGGTCAGGGTCTGCAAGCCGTCGGCGATAATCCGGCCGACCGCTTCGGAGAGGGCGAGACGCGCGGTGACGAGTTCACTCTTCTCCGCCGCCAGTACCGGGCACTCGCGATAGAAGCCGTTAAAGGCTTTCGCCAGCTTCAGCAGATATTCGACCACGCCCGAGGCGTCGCGCCGTTCGGCCGCCAGCTGCAGCACGCCCGGATACTCCGCCGCGGTCACCGCCAGCACCTTTTCGGCCGGATGTCCCAGCAGCGTCCAATCGGCATTACCGGAGGTCGCACCCCGCTCCGCCGCCTTGCGCCGGATCGAGTGAATGCGCGCCGCCACGTATTGCACGTAGGGGCCGGTATCCCCTTCGAACTTCAGCGAGGCCGCCGGGTCGAAGAGCATGGTGGTTTTTGGATTGAACTTCAACAGCATGAATTTGAGCGCGCCGAGGCCGATGATTTCGCCGCGTTCGGCCAACTCCGTCTCAGTAAGTTCGGTATCGCGCTCCCGGCAGGCTTCCGCCGCGAGGCGCGCCATTTCGTCGAAGAGATCGTCCGCGTCGACCACGGTTCCTTCGCGGCTCTTCATCTTGCCCGACGGCAGGTTGACCATGCCGTAGGAGAGGTGGAAGAGGTCGTCCGCCCAGGCGTAGCCGAGCTTCTTCATAATCGCGAAGAGCATCTGAAAATGGAGGTTCTGCTCGTCGCCCACCACCCAGATCATCGATTCGGGCTGATAATCCTGGTACTTCTTGAGGGTGGTGCCGATATCCTGGGTGATGTAGACGCTGGTGCCGTCCGACCGGAGCACCACCTTCTCGCCCAGCTTGCCGAGGTCGCAGAGCGTCGCCCCATCCTCGCGCTTGCGGAAAACGCCCTTTGCCAGCCCGTCGGCGATAATGTCCTTGCCGAGAAGGTAGGTGTTGCTCTCAAGATAGGTATGCTCGAACCGGATGCCCATCCGCTCGTAGGTTTTGGCGAAACCGTCGAAGACCCAGCCGTTCATCATCGTCCAGAGTTCGCGGACCTCCGGCTTCCCGGCCTCCCAATCCTGAAGCATCTGCTGGGTGGCGCGGCCGAGCTCGGTTTCGAGGAAGAGCTCATCGTCCTTCTTCCCGGCGAGATCCGGCTTCGCCGCCCGCAGCGCATCCAACTCCGCCGAGAGCATCTTGTTGAATTCGACGTAGAACTTCCCCACCAGGTGGTCGCCCTTGATTCCGGTCGATTCCGGAGTCTCTCCATTGCCGTTTCTTTGATAGGCGATCATCGACTTGCAGATATGGATGCCCCGGTCGTTGACCAGGTTGATCTCGATGACGTCGTGGCCGACCCGCTTCAACAGCGAAGAGAGCGACATGCCGAGCGTGTTGTTGCGGACGTGGCCCAGATGCTGCGGCTTATTGGTATTCGGCGCGGAATACTCCACCAAGATGCGCTTTCGCCGATTCTCCGGCAACTTCGCCGACGCCAGCAGCGTCTCGACCTCCGCCACCGAATCGCGGTGCAGAGCGCCGGGCTTCAAGGTGACGTTGACGAACGCCTTGATCACTTCGACCGCTTCCACGTCGGGGTGCTCCTTCAGAAACTCCGCCGCCCGCGTCGCCGCCGCCATCGGATTGCCGCAGAAGCGCCCGATCCGGAAGCAGTTGACGGTGATATCCCCCTTCATCTCCGCCGGGCACGGTTCCGCGACCAGCACGCCTTCCGCCGGATATCCGGCAAATTCCCGCCGCAGCTGATCTTCCAGCCCGGCAACACAACGGTAACTCATCGTATCGTTTCCTTGCTATGCAAATTGCTCATTGTTTTTCTCCGTGCCCCTCCGTGTCCCTCCGTATTGACCTCGCTTGCCCTCCATAGCGCGAAGCGCGGCGAAGGGTGGGCCGAGTTGGCGAGAGGGTATCCGGCTGGGCGAGAGGCAAACCGTTTCCGGCTGCGGCTCCGCGCGCTGCGGCTCGATAAAAGACCGGCTTCGCCGTCTTTTATCGGCAGCGCTCCGCCGGTCGGTACTGTTTCGAGGCGGTTTGCATTCGCAAACCTTAGGTTTCGCTCCCCTCCGGGCGGGCGCCTGCGCCGCCCTGCGGTGAGCGACCAGCGTTTCGCCGCTGGACCACGCCCCGGCTCGGCCGGGTGCGGGCGGTTGCATTGCAACCTTTTTTTAAAGTTTTCTTTTTTTCTTTTTTAGAGAGTACTTCGCACCACCACGGTCTCGCCTTCCTGCTGCGGCACCACCACATAAGCGCCGTAGCTCGCCGGCACCAGCAG
>JAVBRV010000242.1:0-4365 GCA_031547585.1 Victivallaceae bacterium | reverse complement strand
ACCAACCTCGTCGTCGTCTCCGGCGAAATCACCACCAAAGCGAAAATCAACTGGCAGGACGTCGCCCTGAACGCGATCCGCCGGATCGGTTACAACGACCCGCAGGTCGGTTTCTGCGCCGACGAGGCGAAGGTGCTGGTCTGCATCCACCGCCAGTCGCCGGATATCGCGCTCGGCGTCGATGAGAACACCAGCCGCTCCGCCGAGCAGGGCGCGGGCGACCAGGGGATGATGTTCGGCTACGCCAGCAACGAAACCCCCGATCTCATGCCGGCCCCGGTTTACTACGCCCACAAGATTGTCGAAGAGCTGGCCCGGCTGCGCAAGCACGACCCGGTGAAATACCGCTTCCTGCGGCCCGACTCGAAGAGCCAGGTCTCCTTCCGCTACCGCAACGGCAAGCCGGTTTCGGTTGAAGCCATCGTCGTTTCGCACCAGCATACCCCCGATATGGAGAATGCCTGGCTGGAAGAGCTGGTTCACGAAGTCTCCGCCCGGGTGATCCCCGCGCATTTCCTCAAAGATGAGATCACCTACTATGTCAACCCCACCGGCCGTTTTGAAGTCGGCGGTCCGCACGGCGATACCGGCCTCACCGGCCGCAAGATCATCGTCGATACCTACGGCGGCGTCGGCAGTCACGGCGGCGGCGCTTTCTCCGGCAAGGACCCCTCGAAGGTCGACCGTTCCGCGGCCTATATGTGCCGTTACATCGCCAAGAACATCGTCGCCGCCGGTCTCGCCGAGAAGTGCGAAGTTCAGGTCGCTTACGCGATCGGCGTGGCCCAGCCGCTCAGCATCAACGTCGATACCTACGGCAGCGGCAAGCTGGCCGATGACGGCGATCTCGAAAAGATCATCCGCAAGGTGTTCAGCCTGAAGCCGGCGGATATCGTCCGCCACCTCGGCCTCAAACACCCCGGGCAGGATTGGTGCTACCAGGATACCGCCGCTTACGGGCATTTCGGCCGTTCCCATTTTCCGTGGGAAAAGGCCGATATGGTCGCCGAACTGCAGGAAGCGGCCAAGGCCTGCACCGGGAAGTAACGATGGCTAATTTTCTGCAGCGCGCCGGTTCGACCCGGAAGTTCTCCTTTCTGGGCGTGGGTTCACCTCTTCTTGACATCGTTGCGGAGGTGGAAGACGCCTTCCTCGCCGCCCGGATTCCGGGTGAAAAGGGGGGGATGCAGATGGTCGAAGCCTCTTTTCAGGAAGAGGTGATTGCGAATCTGCCCGGCCGTCCCCGGCTGGTTCCCGGCGGAGCGGCGGGGAATACGGTTTTCGCGCTGGCCCGTCTCGGGGTCGATGTGGCGATGCTGGGCAAGCTCGGCACGGATGAAAACGGCGATTTCTACCGCCGCCGCTTCCGTGAGCTGGGCGGTTCCGACCGGGTGTTCATCAAGACGGATAAGGCGCCCACCGGAACTTGTCTCTCGCTCATCACGCCCGACGCGGAGCGGACGATGCGCTCCTACCTGGGGGCGTCGCTCCTGTTGACGCCGGATGAGATTTTCTCGGTCAATTTCGCCGAGTTCGATTTCGTCTATCTCGAAGGATTCATGTTTTACTCGAAGGTGATCCCCGCTCTTCTGCGGCGGGCGAAGGACGCGGGCTGCAAGATCGGTCTCGATCTCGCCAGCTTCGAAGTGGTGCGCGACTTCAAGGCGAAGTTCCCGGTGCTGCTCGAGGAGTATATCGACATCGTCATCGGCAACGAGCTGGAGATCGCCGCCCTCTTCGGGGCGGATACCAGCCCCGAGAAAGCGCTGGAAATGCTTTCGAAGAGCTGCGAGGTCGCCGCGGTCAAACTGGGCCGCAAAGGCGCGGTGATCCGGCGGGGCAGGGAGTGCGTTTCGGTCCCGGCGCTCCTCGTGGAGAATCCGCTGGATACCACGGCGGCCGGCGACCTCTGGACGGCCGGTTTCCTCTACGGCCTGATCGAAGGAAAAGATTTGGCGGAGGCGGGGCGGTACGGCGCTCTCCTTTCGCGTGAAGTGGTTCAGGTATACGGCTCCGAATTCGGCGATGAGGCCTGGGGCCGGGTCAAAGCGGCGATGGGCCGCGCATAAAGGATGAATATGGAATACCAGATTCGAGATATCGCCCTTGCCGATTTCGGACGCAAGGAGCTGGATATTGCCGAGCAGGAGATGCCCGGCCTGATGGCCACGCGGGCCAAGTACGGCGCGGAGCAGCCCCTCAAGGGGGTCAAGATCATGGGGAGCCTCCACATGACCATCCAGACCGCCGTGCTGATCGAGACGCTGACGGCGCTCGGTGCGAACGTGCGCTGGGCGAGCTGCAATATCTTTTCGACCCAGGACCACGCGGCGGCGGCGATCGCCAAGACCGGCGTCCCGGTGTTCGCCTGGAAGGGCGAGACGCTCGAAGAGTACTGGGATTGCACCTTCCGCGCCCTGACCTGGCCGGACGGCAGCGGCCCCGACCAGATCGTCGACGACGGCGGCGACGCCACGCTTTTGATTCACCGGGGCGCGGCGGCCGAGCAGAATCCCACCATGCTCGATGAACCGACCGACAATCAGGAGCTGGCGATCATCAACCAGCTCCTGAAGCGCGTCCAGAAGGAGTGCGGCCTCCAGCATTGGCAGGCCGTGGCGAAACAGGTGAAGGGCGTTTCGGAAGAGACCACTACCGGAGTCCACCGCCTGGTTCAGATGCCGGAGCGCGGCGAACTCCTGTTCCAGGCGATCAACGTCAACGACTCGGTGACCAAGAGCAAGTTCGACAATATCTACGGCTGTCGCCACAGTCTGACCGACGGCATCAAGCGGGCGCTCGACGTGCTGCTTTCGGGCAAGACGGTGATGGTCTGCGGCTACGGCGACGTGGGCAAGGGCTGCGCCGAGGCGATGCGCAACGAGCGCGCCCGGGTGCTGGTGAGCGAGGTGGACCCCATCTGCGCGCTTCAGGCCTGTATGGCGGGCTTCAAGGTCTGCACGGTGGAGCAGGCGCTGCCGGAGGCGGACGTTTACGTTACCGCGACCGGGAACAGCCGAATCATCCGCCTCGAGCATATGGCGAAGATGAAGGATCAGTCGGTCGTCTGCAACATCGGTCACTTCGATAACGAAATTGAAGTGGCGGAGCTGGAGAAGTTCCCCGGCGTGGTGAAGACGGTCATCAAGGGCAGCGAATGCCCGGTCAGCCGCTACACCTTCCCGGATGGTCACGCCATTTACATGCTGGCTGAAGGCCGGCTGGTCAACCTCGGCTGTGCGACGGGGCATCCCTCGTTCGTGATGTCGAACAGTTTCACCAACCAGACCCTGGCGCAGATTGACATCGCCCGGAATCCCGGGCGCGAGGTCGGTGTCTACCGCCTGGCCAAGAAGCTCGACGAGGAAGTGGCGCGGCTTCACCTTGAAAAGCTCGGCGCCAAGCTGACCCGCCTCACCGACGAGCAGGCCGATTACATCGGCGTCGACGCGGACGGGCCGTACAAACCCGAGCACTACCGCTACTGAGTGATAAGAACCCCGGCTAATCCCCGGGGTTTTTTATTTGAGCGTTTGGCGAAGCTTTTATAGGGTAGGGCGCTCTGTCCCAGAGCGCCGTTCTCGCTGTATGGTCTTCAGGGTAAAATCGCGCTCCCAGCCTATTTCAGAGAGGGAAGAACCTACTACGTTTCACCTCCAGGCCATACCCCGAAGAGTCGGCAGCGAGAACGACGCTCTCTTGACAGAGCGCCCTACCTATGGAAACTCGATGTTTTTATTCAAAGCGTTTGCGGTAGGCTGACGGGCTTTCGCCGGTGACGGCTTTGAAGACCTTGGAGAAGTGGAAGGTGTTGGCGAAGCCGAGGCGGTCCGCCGTCTGGGCGACGTTCAGCCCTTCGTATTTCAAGAGGTGGGCGGCTTCGCGGATGCGCAACTCGGTGAAGAGGCGCATGGGCGCGGGGAGGCCAGCCTCTTGGAGTCTGTATTCGAGGACGCGGCGGGAGAGGCCGAGTTTGGCGGCGATCCGGTCGAAATCGGGCTTGCGGTCGAGCTGGGTTTCGAGAATCCGCTCCAACTCGACAACCAGGCGGCTCCGGGTGAAGGCGTTGCGGAACTCCTGCGAAAAATACTCTTCCGGAATCAGCGCCAAAAGCTCCCAGAAACAGGCCAGCGCCCAGTGAGGCTGCGCCCGTCCGGCGCTTCCGGCGGTGGCCGTCAGGTGGTCGAGCAGCAGCCGGGCCGGACTCGTTGCCGGGAGGTCGATGATCCGCTTCTCCGGCGGCAGCTCCCGGTCGAGGATGGGCATGGCGAGCGGCGTCCCCCGCGGATCGTGCAAGTGAAAGCGCAGCGCGGCGAAGCGGCAGGGCGAGAGGCAAAGATCCTCATGAAGGTCGCCGTGCTGGAT
>JAVBRV010000171.1:0-9394 GCA_031547585.1 Victivallaceae bacterium | reverse complement strand
AGGGAACTTCTTTTCACGAGGAAAAGAAGTTCCCTTTCCCTCCCCCGAACCCCCACCCTTTCCTTCAAGAAAAGCGGAGTATTTTTTGTGGCCGGTCAATGCTGCCGGTCGCTTTGCATGAGGAGTGAGAAAAAAGGAGGGTTTATGTCGTATCGTCTGGGATTTTCGGTTTGGTTGCTGACGGGAGCGTTGCCGGAGCGGATGAGTTTCCTGGCCGATCAGGGGTTTGAAGTGGCTTCGCTGCTTCAGTCGGTGATGGAAGCCGATCCCGGCGAACGGCGCGAGGCGGCGGCGGTCATCCGCGAACGCGGCCTCGGGCTGACCTACCACGGCAATGTGCATGGCAACCTCAAGGACGGGCGGCTCGACCCGGATTTCGTCCAACGGATGTTCGACGACGTCTTTTGGTGGCACGAAAATGCCGCGCCGGTCCACTCCTGCTGCTCCGACCAGATCACCCGCCGAACGGAAACCGGGGAACGGCTCTACCTGTGGGACGACATCCTCCGCCTCATGGAACTGGAGGCGGAAGCTTTCTCGGGGCGCGGCATCGGCTTCGGCATGGAGAACCTCTTCCTGCCGCCCGGCGTTCCGGGCTCCTCCCTTGAACCTCTTGAGCGGTTACATGAGCGCTTCGGTGCCATTCCCGGCGCGGGGATGCTATTCGACACCGGTCATGCGAATATCCGCCCCCCCTGCCCCATCGACGAGCAGCTCGCCCGGCTCCGTTTCCCGCTGCACGAAGTCCATATCAGCGACAACTTCGGCGAATGCGACGACCACCTGCCGCCGGGAATGGGCAGGGTGGATTTCTCCGCCCTCCGGCGCGGTCTGGAAGCGCGCAACTACAGCGGCGTCGTCACCTTGGAGTTCTGCCCGGCGATCCTGAAAGGGATGTACGCCTGGAACCTCGACTCCCCCGCCGAACGCGAGTTAATTGCCGGCGCCCGGCGAAAAATTCTCGATCTCCTCCCCCGCTGAATGCATTTTCGCCATCCAAACGGCTCGGATCGTCTTTGCATAATAAATATACCAATTTTAAATTTTACATATTATCAGACGCTAACCCCTCCTTTTAGCAAGTATCCAATCATAGATAAAACAAGCTCAAATTCAAAATAAAATGTAAAAAAATCACCTTCACTATTGACATTGCATTCAAATATGATATAATATTATCAGTGTACCAATTCAAAAAAAACATCGTTTAAAAGGATGCCGCGAATGAAACACCGATTCACTCTTATCGAACTCCTAGTTGTAATCGCCATCATCGCCATTCTGGCCGCCATACTGCTGCCTGCTTTGAGCCAGGCCCGGGAAAGAGCGCGTTCCAGCGCCTGTCAGGGGAACATCAAGCAGCTCGGGCTCCTGGTGAATATGTATGCGAACGACTACCAGAACTGGTATCCCAGCGCCCGCGCCTATGACGACAATGGCAACTGGAGTTATATCATGACCAAATTCGGCTACCTCGCCACACCGCAGAAGGGGGACAAAACCATCCTCCTCTGCCCCGCCGGAACACCGGTCGCCTTCGACAACTGGAAGCAGACGTACGGGTTCGCCAACGGCTACAATTGCGACAACGCGGTCAATGCGATCAACGCAAACTTCTTCTGGTTCAACCGAAACCGGATCGACCCCGCCATGGTGCTGCTGGCCGATTCCACCCGCGCCGGCGGTGGCGACGGCAACAAACAGATCTGGTACATCGATACCGTCGCCCGGCCGACCGCCGGACGCGGCGTCATGGAGACGGCCGTCGCCAACAAAGTCGTCCACCTCCGGCATGTGGGACGCGGCAACATATTGATGCCGGACGGCTCCGTCAAATCCGTCAACCGCCAGTGGCTGGGCGAAAACAAGACCGTCAACTGGGTCAGCCAGTGGATTTAAAGGAGATGAACATCATGCGATTTCTTCTGACGACCTTCGCCCTTTTTACCGCCTTTCTCCTGCCGGGAGCCGAGACTCTGGTCGATTTCGCCGTCGAGCAGCCGGGGACGGAGCTTCACCAGCCGGAGAAAAAAGAGCAGCGCACCAGCTACACCCAACTGCCGGGCGGGCGGACGGGGCTGCGCTGCGACTGGGATAACGCCAAAGCCGGACACACCGAGTTCCTGATCCGTAAATCGATGCGCCTCCCCGAGTTCGACCAGGCGATGGTTACGGTCGAGCTTTATCTGCCGGAACCCGCCCCCATCCGCCGGTTCTGCCTCCGGCTGCGCGACCGCGACGGCGAAATCCACCAGCTGCCGCACACCATCGAACCCGGAGCCGCCGGGTGGCGGAAGCTGCAATTCGCCATCGACCCCGCCAAAGCGACCGAAAGCTGGGGCGGCGGCAAAAAAGCCAATCATAAGATTGATTTCCCGGTCTCTTTCATCGGTTTCGCCGCGGACTTCAACAGGAAGACCGGCAAGGGTTTCCTCGGTATCGGCAAAGTCGAACTGACCGTCACCGACGCGCCGCCCCTCGTTACGCTCCGTACCGGCAGCGGCACCCCGATCCACGTCCTGAAGCCGGGGGAAGAGAAAGAGCTGGCCTTCGAAGTCATAAACCGCCGCCCGGAAGCGATCCAGATAGAATCATTGATACTTCAGCCGGGCGAACGGAAAGTTCTCCCCCTCCCCCCGCCGCGAAAGTACGGAATCTACTACCCGACGCTCGAATACCGCGAAGCGGGCAAGGCTCCCGTGGTACGGAAATTCTCCTACGCCTATATGCCACCCGCCGGTCCGACCCCGGGCCGTCAGGAGGGATTCCTTTTCGGCGTCTGCACCCATCTGCGCGGCAAGCCGGCCGCCGATCAGGAGCGCGAAAGCATGGCCGCCGCCTGGTGCGGTGCCAAAGTCGCCCGCGACGATATCAGCTGGGGCCGAACGATGCCGACCCCGGACGCCTGGAACTTTCAGCAATACGAGGATTTCCGGCTGATCCTGGAGAAAGAGGGCATCGAGCTCGCGCCGATTCTGCAATATCCGCCCTCCTGGTCGAAAGCCGCCGACTGGGTGCCGATCCGCAACCGCGGCCCCTTCCGCCCGGACTATTCTCACTGGGCGAATTTCGTCGGGCGCATGACCAAGGAACTGCGGGGAAAAGTGCGTTTCATTGAAATCTGGAACGAACCCGACCACCCCGGATTTGCGGATTTCTCCAACGAGGAGTATATTCAGCTGCTGAACATCGGCCACGGGGAGATCAAGAAGGCCGCTCCGGAGGTCAAAGTGCTGACCGGCGGCGTCTCCGGCCTGATCAGCCGCGAACAGCAGAAATTTTTCAAGATGATTATCGACGAGGGCAAATACGACATTCCGGCCTTTCACGGCCACGGCTCCCTCGGCGGCTACCGCTATCAGGTGAAGAAGCTCCGGGAGTACTATTCCGGCCCGTGGTACGCCAATGAAACGGCGCTCTCGGCCATTCACATCGGGGAAGAGGCCCAGGCGGTCGCCCTTTTTCAGAAGTTCCTCTACAGCTGGGCGAACGGCGCCATGGGCTACAACTGGTACGATCTGCGCAACGACGGGACCGACCCCGGGAACAATGAACACAACTTCGGCCTGATTACCCACGACTTCCAGCCCAAAGCGGCGTACCCCGTCTATAACATGCTCGCCAATACCTACAAAGGCGGCGCCTTCGTGGACAAAGCGGAGCTTGGCCCTTCACAGGAAGGCTACTTCTTCCGCGATCGCAAGGGAGCGCTGCTGCTGGCCGGGTGGAGCAACGACGGCTCCGGCAACGGCCGGGCGCTGCTGCTTTCGGGCGTCTCCGGCGCGGTCTCCCGGATCGACCTTTTCGGCAACGAAACGCAGCTCCGGCCGGAATCGGGGTTCCTGGTGCTGGAATCGGGGAATCTGCCGTACACGATCCGCTTCGCCCACATGCGCGAACTCCCCCGCTTTGCGGGCGAACTGGCCGGTCTCGCCGACTCCCTCCTCCTGACCGCCGGGGAGCGGAAGAGCTTCCGGTTGACGCTCAAGAATCCGACCGGGAAGCCCCTCCCCTACCGGCTGAACTTGCGCTGCCCCGCCGGACTTTCGGGCGGTTTCGCCAAAGAATCGATCACGGTTCCCGCCGGTAAATCGGTCGAAGCGGAGTTCGAACTCGCCGCCGCCCCGAATTTTCTCTCCTCGGACCGAAATCCGGCCGTCGCCACCGTGGAGGTCACCGCCGGTTCGCTCTGGAAGGGTACCCTCGACTGCCCGATCCGGAACGCCGTGATCCTGCCGGATGGGGATTTCGCCAAAGAACCGACCTTCGTCCTCGACAATATTTCGCAGGTCATCCCCTTCGTGACCAACGCCCCCGATACGGCGCATCTCTTCTGGAAGGGGCCGCAGGATCTGAGCGCAAAAATCCGCCTCTGCCGCCAGGGAGACAACCTCCTCCTCCGGGCCGAAGTCACCGACGACGTCCACCACCAGCCCAACACCGGCGCGATGACCTGGGCCGGGGACAACATCCAGATGGCGCTCCAGCTGCCCGGTCAATCCGCCTTGTGGGAGATCGGCCTCACCCTCCTCGCCGACCATCGGCCGGAAGTCCACGTCTGGATGGCTCCCGACAAGTTCGACCCGGTGCAGACGGCGAAGGCGATCCAGCTCGAAGCCCGGCGCGATGAAACGAAGAAACTCACCTTCTACGAGGCGAAAATTCCCTTCGCGGCCATCGGCCTCACCCAGCAAATCGGCAAACGCGGCTTCCGCTTCAACCTGATCGTCAACGACAATGACGGCCAGGTCCGCGAAAGCTGCATCGGCGTCGCCCCCGGCATCGCCGAAAGCAAAACCCCGCAACTCTACCCCATGGTCCACTTCAGGTAATCTATGAGAATCAATCAGGAAAGCAATACCGTTCTCTACCGCGTGAAAAACGCGCTGCTCGACGAGATCCGCAAGATGGAAATCGGCAGCCGCCTGCTGCCCGAGCGCCAGTTGGCCGAAAAGTTCGACGTCTGCAAAATGACCATGAATAAAGCCCTGAAGGCCCTCGTCGACGAGGGTTATCTGTCGCGGCGGGTCGGGCGCGGAACCTACGTCATGCCGCGCCCCCAGCCGGTGGCCCAGGTGGCGCTGAACGGCACCTCGAAGGGCGAAATCCTCATCGTCTACCCCGACTTCTACTCGTATAACATTCTGGAGCGGGTCCGGCTGACGGAGCTGGCGGCGATGCGGGCCAACCTCCGGCTCATCAACGTCAAAATCTACCCCGAAGCCAACTGGGGGCCGGTCTACGAGCTGGCCGGGGCCTGCCGGAATCTGCGCGGCGTCATCGTCATCGCGGGCGCTCCCCTGAATGGCGAGATGGCGCGGCTCGACGCCCTCGGCATCCCGGTGGTGATATTGGGCGAACTGCCGGAGATCGGCATGTACAGGAATCTCTTCGCCATCGCCAACAACCACTTTCAATCCGGCTTCCTCAAGATGAACGCTCTGCTCGAAAAGGGCCACCGCAAGCTCGGCTGGATCCCCAACGAACCGCGTTCGCTCGCGGGCCAGCAGGCGCTGCACGGCATGAAGCAGGCGCTCTACCGGTATAAACTGCGCTACCAGGATCTCATCCGGCCGAAGATCGAAATCCATTATTGGGAGAGCCCCATGCAGGCGGGCTACGAGCAAGTGAAGGAAGTGATGCAAGCGCATCCGGAGCTGACCGGGCTGGTGGTGGATACGATTCCCGGCGCGCTCGGCGTGCTGCGTGCTTTCGCCGAGCTCGGCCTCCGCTGCCCCGAAGACGTCAGTCTTGTCACCGCCTTCGACATGTTCGGCTACGAAGAGTTCACCATCCCCCGCCTGACCCGCGTCCGGGAGGCTTGCGAGCAAACCATCGCCGCCGCCATGCGGATCATCGAATCCGGCGGCGTCGCGGAATCAAGAGAGATCACCATCGACGTCGCCCTGAAGGAGGGCGAGAGCATCCGACAACTGCCCTTAGGTTTGACTTAGTCATTTTTATCGGTTCAATCTTTTCAATGTTTTTTCAATACAGCTCTTGACTTAGTCATGATTCTTTGCTATACTTATAGTATGAAAGATAAACAGACACAAGTTCGCGATCACCTGCTGGGTGAAATCGAGGCGGGGCGCCTCCCGGCCGGGAGCAAGCTGCCCGGCGCGCGGGAGCTGGCGGCGGAGCTCGGGATCTCCTTCCTGATGGTCCAGCAGGCGGTCTCCTCGCTGGAACAGGACGGCATCCTGGAGACCATCCCCCGGCGCGGCGCTTTCGTGCGGCACGATTGGCAGCAGCGGCTGCTCCGAAACCAGATCTGGATTTTCACCGACGACCTGCCCTGGATCGGCAAGGTAAAACCGCTGCTCGAAGAAGAACTGCCGGAACTGCGGATCTGCCGGGGATTCACCACCGGCATGTTCGAAATCGGCACCACCTTTTACGTTCAGCGCCACCGCGACGAATTCATGGATCTCGCCCCCCTGTTGCCCCCGGAATTCCGCGAAGAGGGCCGCTATTTCAGCGCCCCGATGCGCGGCTTCAGCGAGGCGGACGGGCGCATATTCGGCGTCCCCTTCATCTTTTCGCCGCGGGTGATGTTCATCCACGAAGAGATGTTCGCCGCCGCCGGAATCCCCCTGCCCGACGCCCGTTGGAGCTGGAATGATTTCCTCCGCCTAGTCGCCGAACTCGGCCGCCATTATCCCGCCGACCAGATCATCAATTACTGTCCGAACCCGTATTTCTGGATGAACTTCATCTTCCGGGCCGGGGGGAAACTGATCGAACGCCTCCCCGACGGCTCCAGCCGGATCGCCCTGCTCGACCCCGAGACCCTGCGCGGCATCGGCCTCGTCCGCGAACTCCGCAGCCGGGTCGACTACACCTGGCCGCTGGTTGCCAATTTCGCCCCGCGAATGGCCGGCGGGAAACTGGCGCTCGCCATCGCCGACCGCGAATTCGCCTACCGGCTGCGGCAGACCGGCTTCGACGGCTGGCGCACCCTGCCCCTCCCCGTCATCCCCGGCGGCGCCGACATGATGGCCCAGGCAACGGACCTTATCTGCATCCGCAAAGAGTGCGCCGACAACCGTCTCGCCGCCCGCTTCCTCCGCTTTATGCTGGGGGAGAAGATGCAGTCTTTCATCGGCGGCGAGGGCTACGGCATCCCGATTCTGCGCCGGGCGGCCATGGCCAGCCTGAACCCGGAGGATCCGCGTGATATGCTCTTCCTCGACCAGATGAGCCGGATGTCGGCCTTGTACAACGTCGATTCGCCGGTGACTTCCGAACTGATCCTCGCCGGCGTCAACCGCGTCATTGACAGCCGGGTCCCCATCGAGCTTGAAATGCGCAAGCTGGCCGCCGCCCTCGGCACCATCCGCGAAATACGCGAGTCTATTCCACGGTTAAACGAAGCCAATCCACTGGCAGAATTTCAATATGGAGGCATCCGATGAATTCCCGAAAACCCATGTTCACCCTGATTGAGCTCCTGGTCGTGATCGCTATCATTGCGATCCTCGCCGCCATGCTGCTGCCGGCCCTCAGCAAGGCGCGGGAACGCGCCCGGCAGAGCAACTGCACCTCAAACCTGAAACAGATCGCCTCGGCCTGCGGCATATACGCCGACGACAATCGGGGCTCCCTCCGTTTCACGCAGGGACTTCAGCCGGACGGCCGTTTCGTCTTCGGCCCGACCACCGCCTATGCCGCCCGCGGCTCCCTGGTGCCCTACCTCGGCGGCGAACCGGTCGCCAGCAGCTGGGACACCACCAAGGATGTGGTGAAGGCCGGGGTCTGCCCCTCCGGCCGTCGGATCGCCGACAGCACTGCCCCCTGGGAAGGCAGCACCGCCCCCAACAACAGTTACGCCCTCAACATCTACCTGACCGACGTCGCCGGCAGCAGCGGCCAGCCGCAGCGCTGGCAGACGGAGTTCACTTCCGTCCGCCAGGCTTCCAAGCGTTTCCTGGCCGGCGACATCTCCAGCACCGACATCACCGGCGCAACGGCCTTGTCGATGCGGACGATGAACTTCTCCGGCAACTATTTCGCCCGGCGACACAACCAACACGCCACCATCGCTTTCGCCGACCAGCATGTCGCCAGCTGGAACCATGCCCGGCTCCTCGCCACCGAAACCGGCAGTATTACCGCCCAGAAAGTTGATTACTTCTGGCATGACGCCATTTTTTAAGGGAGTTCTCATGAAACAAATGCTGATTGCCTGTCTCGCCCTCCTCTTCCTCCCGCTTGCCGGGACGGAGTGGAAGAACCAGAACCCCAAAGAGAGCGCCCTGCGGCCACTGACGGAGGGGTTCGCGGTCAAGGCGACCCTTCCCGCCCGTTTCGACGGTGCGGTCATCCGCACCCTGACCGAATTCCCGGCCAACCGCGAGCTGACCTTCTCCGGGATGGTCAAGGCCGGCGCCCCCGACTTCGCCTACCTCCAGATCAAGCTGCTCAAGGACGGCAAGGAGCTGCGGCGGTTGAGCTCCGTCCGCAACCGGAACACGCCCCGCAAGCTCCAGGTCGCCGCCGACACCGGAGAGGCCGACCAGATCCAGCTGCTCTGCCGGATCCGGCTGGATGAAACCGCCCCCGGCGTCGAAGCCGAATTCAGCGATCTTGCTTGGAAATTCGCGGAACCCGAAGCCGCGGCGGCCCCCCTCCCCCGCTTCGAAGTGAAGCCGGGCTACCAGGTCGCGAGCATCTACCTCCGCCAGGCCCGGGGGGAAGGGAAGCTCTTCTACGCCGAAAAAGGCGGACCCGAAATCGAGGCCGCCCAGCCGGTTTACGACGCGAAAGATACGTCATTGCGCGGCAGCCTCCTGAACCTCAAGGAGGCCACCCCCTACCGGCTGCGGCTGGTCGCGGGAGGCGAAGAGCTGACCGCGGAATTCACCACCCGTTCGACCGTCGTGCCGGTGGCGCGCACCATCGAAATCGGCCCCGATACGCCCCGGCCGCTGGTGATCGCCGAATCCGGCTCGCCGACGGGCTACCTGCGTTACACCGCCAAGCCCGGCTTCGTCCTCGACGGCGGCAACGAAGACGACGAAGCGGTGCTGCTGGAAGGGGTGTCCCATGTGATCCTCGACGGCCTCACCATCCGGGGCGGCCGAATCCACGCCGTCAACATCCGGAACTGCCGGGAGATCCAGGTACTGAACTGCGACATTTCCGGTTTCGGCCGGATCGGCGTCCAGCGTCCCGACCTCGACGGCAAGTTCTTTGAAAACGGCCACGCACTCAACAACGACGCCGGAATCCGGGTCCAGAAAACCGACGATATCCTGATCGAGCGCAACTACATTCACGATCCGCGCGGCACCGCCAACAGCTGGTTCTACTCGCATCCGGCCGGACCCAACGCCATCTTCATCGGCGACGCCGCCGGGGCGGCGATCCGCTACAACGACTTCGTCGGCAG
>JAVBRV010000102.1:0-9401 GCA_031547585.1 Victivallaceae bacterium | reverse complement strand
GAAATCGCCGCCCGCCTCGCGGAGTTCGTCCGGAACGGCGGCCGCTTGTGGGCGGACGGACACACCGGTTTCCTCGACGAGCATGTGTTCTTGAAGGGAATGATTCCCGGCTTCGGGCTAGACGAGGTGTTCGGTTGCCGGGAGGCCGATTTCATTGCCGCCCGCGACTGCGGCACGGCCGAGTTCCCGGTCTACCGCCATATTCAGTACCTTGAACCTGTTGCCGGTGAAACGATTGCCAGTCGTGACGGCATGGCGGTGGCGGTCCGCAACCGCTATGGCAAGGGCATTGCGGAAATGTGGGGAACGCTGCTGGCGCTCGGTGCGATCCGGGGCGGCATCGACACCGACGCACTCATGGCCCGGTTTGCGCTCGAAAATGGCGCAATCCCGGCGGCGGAGGTCACTCCGGCAGGAACGTTCGAATGCAGCCGCCTGACCGGAAGGGAAGCGGATATCCTGGTGGTCAGCAACCGCTTCGGAGTACCCGCGGAAGCGAGGATCGCTCTTCCGGAGGGCGGCAAACCCGAGTGCCTGAGCGGGCAGACGATTCGGGTCGGCGACGGTGAGTTCCGGTGCGATTTCGCAGGCGGCGAAACGATGGTCTTCGCCATCCGCAATTAATGCGGAGTGATCAACTCCCGATGGACCAGACTGGTCGGAGTGTGTTCGATGCCTTCGATGCTTCGCCCTTCGGCTAGCCGCTCCACGGCGCGGATGCCGATTTCATACGAATGCTGGTCCACGGTTACGAAGGGGTGAAGCATCTGTATCTCCGTAAGATTGCCGAAACCGGCGAAGGTGATGCTTTCGCGCGGCGGATCTTTGGGGGAGAAGGCGCAATATAATTGATGGGTCAGCTGGTCGTTTCCCCCGACGATTACGCTGGTCTCCGGGAAGCGGGAAAAGATTTTCCGGAGCATTCGGGCGCTGCTTGTGTGATTGGTGTAGAAAAAACGCTTTTCCGGATTCGGAACGCCGTATTCGCGCATAACGTCCAGAAAGGCCGCGCAGCGCGGATTCTCCGCCACCGGAAAACTTGAATACATGCAGAAGGCGATTTCGCGGTGGCCGGCTTCCAGTAAGGCTACCGCCATTTCGCGGCTTCCCGTATACACATCGGCGGAAATGCAGAGGGTATTTTTCCCGGAATACAGGCCGCAATCGATATAGACCGCCGGAACATCCCGCAGGCGGATTTCGCTGTACCCTACAATGAACAGGCCCTGAAGTCCGCCGGCCATCATCTTATTCACCGCCCGCGGCAGCTCTTCCGGGGTCGGCAAAAGGACGCTCGGCAGGTAGCCGTGACGGGAAGCGCCGTCGCAGAGACCGTACAGCAACTGCGAAGAGTAGCTGTTCCCGAGCCGGATCAGGATGCCGATCCGGCCGCGGAGGGTCTGTGCTGGGTCGCAGGCGTAAGTGCCGTCCCGCGAGCTCTTCCCGCGCCGGATGCCCCCCTCCGCGATCAGGCGGTTCACCGCCTTGTTGACGGTGATCTTATTGACGCCGAGTTCGTCGGCCAATTCGGATTCCGACGGCATCCGGACATCCGGCGGGTAGACCCCGGCCCGGATTCGCTGTTTCAGTTCTTCCGCGATCGCATCCTGTTTTTTCATGAGAGTTCCTCCTCTTTTACTATAGTTTATATTTTGAGTATGTCAATAAAAAAAGATATTTTTCTTGATTTCTATTGACTTTTTTGTTTGTTTTCGGTATAATAACCATATAGCGAATCATGCCGATGTGATTTATTGAATCGTTCAATGTGAAAGGGTGGAGAAATGAATTCGATTCGACATAATTTTACAATGATTGAACTTCTGGTTGTTATCGCAATTCTGGCCATTCTGGCTTGTCTGCTTCTCCCGGCGCTGGGGAAGGCGCGTATGACGGCGCAAGGAGCGAACTGCCAATCCAATCTGAAACAGATTGGCAATGCTTCCGGCATGTACTCCAACGATTATCAGGATTATCTGGCGCCGAACCTGAAGGGCTCTCCGGAGGGAAACACCTACAATTGGGCGCGGGCTTACGGACATCTTTATTTGAATGGGCAACTTACAGCCTCCGGAGCCACCACCCTGAAAAAGTCGTGGAAGCTCTTCGCCTGTCCGGCGGACTGGCGCGTCGGGGACAACGGCGCTCCCACCCGGAGTTACGCCGTCATCCGCCTCCCGGTGGCGAACCTCTTCGGGTTGCTTAAGCGGACCGCCCATCGAAATGCGTCGAAAACTTACTTCATCGCGGAAGTCGACTACAATGGCCTGGTCCGGATCGAGAATCCGACGGAAACCGGTCCATGCGTTTCCGGTCGCCAGGTCAACACCTACCTGAACTACTTTGACCGCGCGAAACAGATCGGGCCGAACCATAATAAAGCGGCCTGCATCCTGTACGTGGATGGGCATGTGACACGTCAGAATTCGTGGACCGGACGCTACGGCACCGAGCCGTGGTACTCCAGCTACACCTCCTATACCACTCTGGAAAAAGCGCTTGCCGCATTCAGTCAATAGAAAGTATCGAGGACCCCTATGAAAAAAATTCTGCTCGCCGCCTCCCTGTTTCTTGCCGTGGAGTTTCTTGCGGCCTTTACGCCTTCCTTCGAGGACGCCGTCTTCACCCGCAAGGGACATGAGGTCACAGTGGCCTATGGGAAAGGGCGGTCCCGCGTTTCCATCCAGATCTTTCCGAAAGAGCACGCCGATCTGGTGACGGTTGAAAAGGAGGATGGCAAACTGGTCGTGGATACCCGGCCGCTCTTCGAACAAGCCGGTCGCGTGACAGTCGCGCTACGCTTTCAGGGGATCAATCCGGCTGATCTAGTTAAAAAGCCCGGTTCGGAAACCAACCGGATGACCTGGTTCATCAAAGGAGACGCTGGCGCGCCGCTGGAACTCTTCTTTGAGGGCGCGGAGACGAAAGGGGAAAAGCGCGCACATTACTGGCGCTCGAAGATGGCGCTTACCGACGGGAAAGAGCAACAGCTGTCTTTCGACCAGGTCCTCCCCGCCGGCATCCTCTCACTTCACAGCCGCCTGGATATCAAGGGGAAAGGGCGCTTCGTCATCGAAAAGGTCCTGTGCGAAACGGTGACGCTTGAATCGGAAACCGATCCGGCGCGGAATTATCTCTGGAACGGCGGCGCGGAACGCGGATTCTACGGGACGTTTATGAATGCGCCGGAGTTCGCCCTCCCGGAGGGCGCGCCGCAGGGGTGGAAGTCGCGCTTCACCATCGACCGGGAGGAACGATATTCCGGTAAAGCCTCCTTTCGGTTCGACCGGGAAGGAGGCAACAATCGGGTCTATTTCAACCCGGTTCCCTTTGAATACGGGCGGAGCGCCCACTTCTCGGCCTATCTGAAGGCGGAGAAAAAGTGCCGGGCGGTGATGGCGCTTTTCCTCCGTAACGGCGGCGCGTACGAGAAGGGCATTTCAATCGGAACGGTGTGGAAGAAATACGAACTCTTCATTCCGGCCTGGGGCGAGCCCGTGGAGGGATGTACCAAAATCGGCAACCTGGGACCTTCGGGATTGACCGGCGCTTTGCGGTATGCGTTTCCACACTTTACGATGCCGGAGGGGGTGACGGTCTGGGCGGATAATCTCGCGTATCATGCCGGAGCGCGGGGGGAATATACGCCGGAGCGCGGCGTGGTTTTATCCGGCAGACTGGATCGCGATTCGCATGATTACCAATCCGGGGAGACGGTCAAAGCCACGCTGGATTTCAACAACTTGAACGACGCTTCGGAAACGGTCCAAGCTGCCTGGGAGTTGACCGATTTCAACGGTAAAATCCTGTCGCGGAAAAAAGAAGAACCGGTGACGGTCGCCCCCGGCGGCGAGGCGGAGAAGATCGTTTCCATTCCGCTGCCGAAAGATTATACGGGGCCGGTGAACCTCCGGTTCCGGGCCGGGGAGGAATCCGTCGGCTTCTATTTCGGCGTATCCTCCGGGGAGAAACGGCCCATCGACCGCCGGGTCGGGGTCAACTATTCCTGGGGGAATCATGAGCGGGCGGCGGCGATGCTGGCGGATTTTCGGATCGGCGCCATTCGGCACTGGTCCAACGACGGCCAGAAAGCCTGGCGCGGATTCGAGGGGGTGGAGGCGTTCCGCCGGGCCGGGTTCTATAACCTGATGTGTCTCGCCACGCAACCGGGGTGGGTCGGCGCCGGAGAGGATTATGTGCCGCGCGATCTCTCGGGGTGGGCGGCGGAGACGAAGGCGCACGCGGTGAAATATCGCGGCAAGATCGACGCCTATGAGATTCTGAATGAGCCGAATATCTGGTCCGGCCGTCGTAATAATCCAGACCCGGCGAAGTTCCGGGAGGTCACGCCGGAGGTCGACGTCGAATGCATCGCCGTATTGGGGAAGGCCGTTCGGGAGGGGGACCCCGCAACGAAGATCGCCGGCCCCGGGACTTGCGGAACTTCGATCGGTTGGCCGGTCTCCGTCCTGGCGGCGGGAGCCGCGAAGCATCTCGACATCATTACCGAGCATCCCTACCGCGCTTTGCCGGAACTGCCTGATTACGAGTCGGAACTTCTGGCGCTGACGGCGGCGGTCCGCAACTTCAACCCGAATTACCCCATGGTGGCGACGGAGGCCGGTTATCAGAGCATGGTGGTGTTTCCCGATCATCAGCGGATTCCGGAATTTGCCCGACGGCAGGCGGCGGAATCGGTCCGGTTGGTATTGATCGGGCTGGCGAACGGATTGGAGCAGTTTCATCTGTTCAGCTTCAGTTTTCGCGATCAGGGGGCCGGCTATCCCCTCACCATGATGGGGGGAATGGACAACCGGTTTCATCCGGTTCCGTCCCCCGTGCTGTATGCGGTCCGCGGCATGATCGACCGTCTTTACGGAGTGAAACCGGTGCGGCGGGTTCCGCTCGGCTCCGATTACCGGTGTTATATCTTCGACCGGGGCGAGACCCGCGTCGCCGCGCTCTGGAAGTGGAACGGAGGCACCGAAACCCTTTTCCCCGGAGAGGCTTGGAAGGGGGAACAGGCCTTTGACCTTTTCGGCAATCGCTTGAATCCGGCGCGCTTTGAACTCGGCTCTTCGCCCTGTTATTTCGAGAGTGCACTTCCCGTCGAAGCGCTGGCAGAGAAATTGGCGACGCTTTCACTTCAGGGAGCCGGTTCGCCGCTGGATTTTGGCGTGTCGGCCATCGACGGCTCGAAATTCGGACTTCAGGTGCGCAACCGTACCGGGAAAGCCTTGAGCGGATTCATTACGGCGAATGGTGAAAAGGTTGAGTTTCGGGATTTGCCGCCGGAACAGGGCCGGTTGTTCAGCTTCCCGGCTTCGCGTCCGATCGGGCTGGAGGCGCAAGCGGTTTCCGTCCGGGCGGAAGTTCCCGCAACCGGCTATGTCAGCGAAGAGAAGTTCGCGCTGAAAGGACTTTTTGCGGAGAAGTGCCGGACAGCTTTGAAAATTGACGGTCGGGCCGATGATTGGCCCGCCTCCATTCCGGCGATCCCCTTGACGCTGAAGACGAAGCTGGCATTCTGGAGCGCCGCCGAGGAGAAGATTGAAGCGACGGCCAGGGTTGCCTGGGATGACGATTATCTTTATCTTCTCGTTTCGGCAGCCAAGAACAGCTACCGGGAAGATCCGCTTCAGAGTCCGGCGGCGCTTTTCAAGGCCGACAGTGTGCAATTCGCCTTCGATCCGCTGCGGAACGCCTCTATGGAAACGCAAAGGTATCAGGATGATGACTTCGAATATTCGATCGGCCGCATCGACGGCAAGGCGATCGTTTACCGCCACTGTGCCTCTTCCTCCACGCATGACAGCTTCGAGAAGCCGCTGGGAATCGCGGAGGACGTGAAAGCGGCTATCTCTGAACGGGATGGACGGATCATTTACGAAGCGGCGTTTCCCCGCCGCGCCGTAAGTCCCTTTCGACTGGAGCCGGAGGCTTCGATGCGGATCAATATTCTGCTCAACCTCGGCAACGAGCGCGGACGCGCCGGTTATCTCGAGTTGACGCCGGGAATCGGAACGGCTCCGAAACGCCCCGGACATTTCATGGACCTGATTTTGAAAGGAAACGAAAAGTGAGTGAGCGCCAAGCCGATACGTCATGGATGCGGGGCAGTCTGGGAATCAGCGTGCATTGGACCAGTCATTCGGTCCGGCAGGATGGTTCGCGGCGGTCGTACCGCGAGGCGGTCGACGTTTTCCCGGTCGAACGATTTGCGGATTCGCTGGCCGAAGCCGGGGCCCGGCATTGCATCTTCACCCTGACCCACGCGGAGCAGTATCTGGCGATGCCGCACCCGGTGCTGGACCGGCTGCTGCCCGGACACACCACGGAACGCGACTTGATCGGTGAATTGATCGAAGCCCTCGGGAAGCGGGGAATCCGCTTCATCGCTTACTACAACCACGCCTGCAACGGCTCCGGGGACCCCGAGTGGAAGCGTGCTTGCGGTTACGCGGCGGGAATTCACGGCGACCTCGACCGTTTCGCGAAGAATATCTGCGATATCGTCGCCTTTATCACGAAACGGTACGGCAAAGGGCTCTCCGGCTGGTGGTTCGACAGCTCCTACTCGGTGGATCCGCGCGGCCCCCATAACTCCATCACTTGCGAGATGGGCGGCTGGCAATTCCCCTGGGAGGCCCTCGCGGCGGCCGCCGGCAGCGCGGTCGCCTTCAACGCCGGAGTCGGTTCAAACTTCCTCTATTCGCCGCATCAGGATTATTACGCCGGTGAAACCGTGGCGCTGGATGAGGTTTTCACCCCCCTCCCCATCGCCGGAATGCGTGATCACCGTTGGATTTGCGCCGATTCGCCGGATTGGCTGTTCAATGCGAAAAATTGGAGCGGCGGCTTTGCCGCTCCGCGCTTCCCCGACCGGGCGTTCCGGGAGTTCCTGAAGGAACACCGTTCCGCCGGGCGGATGGTGACGTTCAACCTGCAGATCGATCAGGAGGGAACGGTCAATCCGGCCGCCCTGGCGCAAGTGAAGCGGATTACATCGGAGTAATCTCCTGGATGAGCGGCTGGATCGTGAGATCCGGCACCGCCAGGTGCGCGGGGAGTTCGAGGAGGTTGCGGACCAGCTTCCCCAGCTCACCGGGCGAAATGCACTGCCGGGCCAGCTCCGGGGACTCCGAGGCTCCGGAGAGCCCCGCCGCCCGGTTGAAGTTGGTTGCTCCCCACGACGGCGTGAGGCAGGTCACCCGGATTCCGTGGGGACGCAATTCCGTGTACAAGCCGTGGCTGAACTTCGCAAGTCCCGCCTTGGCGGCGGTATAGATGCTCCAGCCCGGCCAGGCGTAGAGGGCGCAGACGCTCGAAATATTGATGATGCTGCCCGATTTCTTGGGGATCATCAGCCGCGCCGCCCGCGAGCAGCCGAGGATCGTCCCCGTGAGGTTGATGGCGATGGTCGCCGCGATATCCGCGTCGCTCTGTTCCGCCGTCGGGGCGATCTTGCCGCCGCCCCCGGCGTTGTTGATGAGAAGGTCGACCTCCTGACCCATGGCCGCGAACACCCGGTCCCAGTCGGCGGCGCTGGTTACGTCCGCGAGTACCGGGGTTGCTCCCAGTTCAGCGGCGGCGCGTTCCAGCTTCTCCCGGTCGCGGCCGGTGATCCAGACCCGGCAGCCCGCTTCCAGCAGCGCCTCGGCGATGCCGTAGCCGTAGCCCGAGGAGCCCCCGGTGACCAGCGCCTTCTTACCTTGCAGTTCATTCATAGGTGGGGTCCTTCAGTTTATGGGTGAGGTTGAGGGCTTTGATCTTTTCCAGAATGCCGGGCGGAAGCTCCTTGCGCTCCGTGGTGAGCTGAAGGTGGTGACCGACCTCCTTGAAAGCGTAAAATTCATTGTTATGGGCGGGCCAGGCGAAGTAGGTGGGTAGCTCCACACCCTTCTCCATCAGCTTTTTAAGGTCTTCGAAGTGCTGCTCGTAAATGTCGCGCGGCCAGGCGTTTTTCTCGGTGCACAGGGCGGCGGCGAGGCCGATCACTTCGCCCAGGATCCCCAGGGTGCGCATCACCCGGACGCAGGCGAAAGCCACGTGCGAGACGCTGATATGGCGGCCGCCGAGGAAAAGGTTCCGGAGGTCGCGGGCGTACAGACAGCGGTAGGGAACGGGGTAGGTCTCCTTGATTCCCCGGTGGTAGGCGCAGGAGCGGAAGGGCTCGGGGAACTTCGCCTCATTCTCCGGGTCGGGGTAGTGAAGGTCAATATCCCAGGTCATGCCGCCCGTCGCGTCGGGGTGGATGATGCCTTCTTCGATATCGTTCTGGGTCAGAACGTGGTCGCCGATCACCCGGTGGCTTTCGCGTTTGCCGCCGATGGGGGAGATCCACTCGATCTTCTTATTCGCCCACTCCGCCTTGCGGCGCGAACGGTTTTTGAGGTAGGACCAGTTGGCGAAGATGGTCATCAGGCCGTAGTCGCGGATGTACTCGGCCTCCTCGACCTGGTCGCGGTACTGGCCGGACTCCCACTCCCAGTGGCCGCCGTCGACGTAGTAGACCTTGTCCTCATCGAACTCCAGCCCCCAGTCGATTTCGGGGAAAGGGGAGGGGGTGCCGGTGTCGCGGCTGCTCCAGAGCACCGAGTGGCCCATCACCTGCCGGCGTTCCTTTTCAGGCGCGAGGGATTCGTTGAACTTTTCCCGTCCTTCGGTTCCATAGAGGGTTTCCGCGCCCGCCAGTCGGGCCAGCACCGCGTCGCCGGTGCAGTCGGCGAAAAGTCTTGCCTGCCAGCGTGTTTCCTGCCCGGTCATGGTGTTGCGGGAGATGGCGGCGGTGAGCCGGTCGCCCTCTTTTTCCACGGCGACCACGCACTCGTTGAGCCGGAGGAGGCAGCGCGATTCGGATTGCAGTTTAAATACGCTCGCCTTGCGGTAATCCTCGTAGTACTCCGCCGGATTGACTGCGCCGCAGCCGAAAGTGGGCCCGACTTCATGCACGATGTTGCCGAGGTTGGGATAGTACTCCGTATGGGCGAAACCGCCCAGCACCACCCGGATTTCGGAGCTGTTGCAGCCGCCCAGGACCGGGCGATCCTGAAGCAGCAGCACTTTTGCCCCGGTGCGGGTCGCCGCCAGTGTGGCGCAGATTCCGGCGATGCCGCCGCCGGCGACGATAAGGTCGTAGGTTTCATCGGCCTCCCGCCGCGTATAGACGCCGCAGTCGCGCCGAAAGCGTTCGAGTTCAATACCTTCATCCGGGGGAACGTCGTCGGGATTGGTGGTGAGATAGATCGCGTCGACCCGGCCGTTGAAGCCCGAGAGGTCGCGCAGCGCCAGGCGACAGGGACCGGCGGGGAGCGTCATTTCTCCCGCCCGTTGCCAGCTCCAGCGGGGGCCGTTGGTTCCCAGCGTTTCGGAGAGGGGCGCGTCGTTGACCCGGAGTTGGA
>JAVBRV010000356.1:0-9155 GCA_031547585.1 Victivallaceae bacterium | reverse complement strand
CGCGGAAGCCGTAATCCATCGCTGTATGTTCATTCGAGCACCCCTTATCCCGTGTCAACTATTTGCCTGAAAACAAAATAACATGGAATGGCGGCTTTTTCAACCCCGCGCTGTGGATTTCCCGGAAAAACGGTGCTATAGTACGAGGAAAATAGGAATATTGAAGATGACGAAACCGCTTTCCGCACTGACCGAAGAGGAGCTGTGGCAGCTCTTCCCCGTGATCCTCCGTCCGCACGACCCCCGCTACGCCGATTGGTATGAGGAGGAGCGGCAACAGATCCTGAATGCCGTAGGGCGGGCGTGCATCCGGCGCATCAGCCACATCGGCAGCACCGCCGTGCCGGGACTCCTCGCCAAACCCACGGTGGACATTCTTCTTGAAATCACCCCCGGCAGCGCGGAGCCGGTGACGGACGGCCTCTGCAACCTCGACTATATCGTCGATGCGCAGCCGGAGAAACCGCCGCCGCACCTCGTCTTCTACAAGGGCTATACGCCGAAGGGCTTCGCCGAGAAGGTGTTCCACGTCCACGTCCGCTATCTGGGGGACTGGGATGAACTCTACTTTCGCGACTGGCTGCTGGCCTCCCCCGAAACGCTTCAGGCCTACGCGGAGCTGAAGCGCCGCCTCGCGGAACCCTTCCGCCACGACCGCGACGGCTACACCGAAGCAAAAGGCGACTTCATCCGCGAAGCCGTGCGGCAGGCCCGGGAGCGCTTCCCGGGCCGGTATGCCTTAGTCTGAAGCCAGCTGCTTCTTGTCGGGATTGGCCGCCGAGGCGGGGAGCTCTTCGCCGGAGCGGTCGATTTTCCAGGGCTTGCGGCGGCGGAACTTCTCGTGGAAGACGTTCTTCAGCTTCCCTTGCGCCTCCAGGTGGATCATGCACGCCCGGATGCAGCCCGCCGCTCCCTCGATGGCGCGGCCGTATTCATTTTGCGGGCCGGGGTTGCCGTCGAAGGGGTTGAGCTCGGTCTTCTCGCCGTCGTAAGGGGCGTAGACGCCGTCCTCTTTGGGGACGATTCCCTGGAAGGCGGAGGCGCAGCGGTAGACGTCCAACTCGCCCCATTCGATGGTTTTGCCGGCCACCGTGACCTTGACCGTCTTGGTCGGGCTGATCGCTTTCCCCGAGCACTCCCGCACGCAGGCCATGCAGCGGTCGCAGAGCGTCCCCGGCTCCATCACCGGGTCGGGCTCCAGCTCCGCTTCGGTCAGCACCGCCGCGAAACGCACCCGCGGACCGAATTCCGGCGTCAGGAAGACCTTGCTGTAGCCGATCTCGCCGAGTCCGGCGACGTAGGCGGCGAGGCGCATGTGAAGGAGGACGTCGGGGGCGGGCTTCTCCGGCGAGACCGGGCGGCTCCAATTCTCTTTCATACCGCCGACGTTGGCCTTGGCTCCGGCCCAGGCGGCCATATTGCTCATCGGCAGGGCTTCGTAGCCTTCGTCCTCGAACATGCGGCAGAATTTCCACAGCATCATCGGCTGCTGGATGTTGTTGATGGCCGCGTAGCCGAGCGCGGAGTAGTTCTGGAAGAGCGTTCCCTCCTCGATGCCGCGCAGGAGGCCCCGGAAGATCCGGAAGCCCAACACCACGATCGATTTCGCCTCCGGCATGATGTACCGGGGGTCGTGCTGCTTCGGGGCTCCCTCGAAGCGGTCCATGCTGCCGATGCCGACGAGGTCGGCGCCACACTCTTTCGCGTACCGTTTGACTTCCGCACTGTCCATACCAAACCTCCTGGGTTGTTGCTTTTCAATATACGGCGAAAAGCACGGAGTTTCTTTGCACGGACTTGCGTACTATTGCACGATCCTGCTATGACGAAAGGCGGAAGGCGATTCCCCCGTCGTCTTGCGGAAGAGGCGGCTGAAGTAGTGGAGCGATTCGAAGCCGAGCTCGGAGGCGATCTCGGAGACGGTGAACTCCGAATAGGCCAGAAGGTTTTTCGCCCGCTCGATGCGCAGCTCGTTGATGTACTGAAGCGGCGGCTTCCCCGTGAAGTCGCGGAAGAGGTGCGAGAAGCGGCTGACGCTGAGGAACGACCCCGCCGCCAGTTCGGCGAGCGTGATGTGGCGGCCGAGGTGGCTGTCGATGAAGTTGAGCGCCCGGAACACCGCTTCCTCGTCGCGCCCGGAGCTTTGCGCGCGCCCGCCCAGCTGTCGCACCGCCAGCGCGAAGAGCTCCAGCAGCCGCCCGTGAATCAGGACGCTGCTCCCTTCGCCGGGGTAAAGGATTTCGCGCTCCAGCTTCTCGACCGTGCCCGTCTCCGTTTCGGGAATGGCGACCCGGTGGAGTTCGCCGCCGGGCTTGCCGAAGAGGACGAAGAGTTCGCCGTAGAGATGCAGCGGCAGCGGCGTGTGAAGGATCTGAAAGGCTTCGCAGGGAGCTTCTTCGACCATCCACTGGTGTTCGACCCCGGCGGGAACCGAGAGGAGTTCGCCGGGGCGGCAGGCGATGACGCCGCCCGTGGGGAGCCGGAAGGCGAAGCGCCCGCGGCGCACCAGCAGGGTTTGAAAGAAGGGATGGTGGTGGAACTCCCCCGCGGAACGCGCTTCCGGATAGGTGGTGATCCGCAGCTCGATAAAGGGCGGATAGAGCATCCGGTCGCAGACGACCGCCTCGACGCCCGACTCCGATTTCAGAAAATGCGGCATGACTTCCTCCTTCTTTTACTGTATCATCACGGAGGGCCGAAGTCAAGGCCGGGGAAGAGCCGGGGTGAAATAGGTCCTTCCGGAAAAAAATAAACTTTTTTATTTTCAGCCCTTGCATCATTCTGTATGGTACAGCATAATATAAGAAAACATCAACGGACTGGATTGTATGGAAACCAAATCAGTAAACCTGTTGGATCAGCTGCTGGGCGAACTGGGGAATTTTTCTCCCGGAGACCGCTTTCACACCGTGCGCGAAATCATGTGCCGCTTCGGCGTCAGTCAGCTGGTGGTTGACAAGGCGGTCTCCCGACTTTGCTCCAACGGCCTGCTGGAATCGGTTCCCCGCAAGGGACTTTTCGTTCCCCGGAACGCGGTTTCGCGCGCCGAGCTGCTGCCCTCCTACCTGATCGCCGCTCCCAATTGGCCCAGCCCGGATATCGACGAAATCCGTTGGGAACTGGAACGGTTGGCCGCCCGGTATCCCGGACGGCGGCTGCTGCTCCACCGCTTCGACTACCGGCGGGCCATTCCCGATGAACTGCCGATCCGGCTGGAGCGGGTCGAAGGCGTGGTGCTGATGCCCGGCAGCATCAACACCATGGAAGCCGGAGACATTGCGGCGCTCAACATCTTCCGCAGCCAGATTCCGGTGGTGGTGCTCTGTCACCACCTCGACAATTTCCGGGTTCCCTCCGTCGGGCTGGACGACCGTTTCGCCGGCAATCTGGCGGCCCACCACCTTGCCGGACTCGGCCACCGCAAGCTCGGCATCCTGGTCAGCGAGCCGCACAGCAGCGTTATCTCCGACCGGGTGAACGGCATTCGCAACTACGCCCGGCTCCATGAGATGAGCGCGACCGTTCTCGATTGCGGCATCAGCAGCGGTGAAACCACCATGCGCGGAACCTACCGGACCATGGAGCAGGCAATCCGCCGCGGTTTCGACTTCACCGCCTTGATCGGCGTCTCCGCCTCTTCGATCGGCGAGGCGTTGAACGCCTGCCTCAATTACCGGGTCCGGATTCCCGAAGACCTCAGTGTTGTCGCCATCGGCAATGCCAGTTCTACTGAAACCCTTCACCCACCGGTGGATACCATCTCGACCGAGCTGCCGGAGCAGCTCGACGCCGCCCTCGCGATGCTCGGTTCCGGCGATACCGCCAACCGGCAGATTCCCCCGCGCCTGGTCAAACGAATTTCCTCCCGTCAAATGGAAAATTAGGAGAAAACCATGAAACCGAAGCCACTTTTTACGCTGATTGAACTTTTGGTCGTTATCGCGATCATCGCCATCCTGGCGGCCATCCTGCTGCCGGCGCTCAACAAAGCGCGTTCCAAAGCGCATGAAACCAGCTGCTTGAGCAACCTGACGCAGGCGGGACTGGCAACCGCTCTTTACCTGGGCGACAATGACGATCTGATGGGGAAACTCGATAACTGGTGGAAGTGGGCCGGGGTCGTCCCGGCACACCGGACCAGCATCAATCCCCCCTGGGACACCCGCTATCTGCGGGATTACATCAAGGACATCCGGCAGTTGACCTGTCCGGGCGACCGGCCGGGAGCGGTGGACGGCAACTCCTCCGTGGTGAATCTGTACGGCTCCAGCTATGTCTGCAACATCATGCTCGCCTGCCAGGTTCTGGGCGAATCCGCCGCAACCCGTTACCGACCGATTCGGATGGGGAAAGTCCCGCAGCCGAGCCGGGCGATCTGGCTCGGCGACACGACCATCTATGCCAAAGGCAACGGCTGGCCCTGTGATGCCGGGCGTTACACCTGGCACCGGCCGGGGCGGATCAATCCGATCCTCTTCGTCGACGGTCACGCCGCGATGGTGGACCTCAAGGAAAACAATTCGACGGTCAACACCGATCAGTTCCTGTGGAGCCCCTTCTGTCTTTAAACTGGAGAAAGCAATGAAACGTATCTTTTTCGCCGCCGCCCTGCTGGCGGCCGCCATGCCGGGCGTTATCCGGGGGCTTGAAGCCGAACTCGGCCGGATCGACCGCTGGAAGAGCAACGCTTCCGGCAGCATGAGCCGGACGTATGACTCCGGGAGTCGTTCGCTGCGGTTCTCGGTCGCCTTCCCGCCGGGGGCCGACCGCTGGGCATATCCGATCTTCCAGCTGGACCGGCAGACCGAATCGCTGGCCGGCGTCGATTTCATCTCATTTGAATGGCGGGCGGAGCAAAGCGGCGCCGACGCCGGATACCGGTGCGCCTACCTGATGCTGGATGGCATCAAAAAAAATCTGCCGCTGCCGGAGCCGGGACGCGACTGGCGGCTGGTCGAAGTCGATCTGCGTCCCTGCCGGGACGAACTGGCGAAAGCCACGGCGATTCGCATCGGCATGAATCCGCAAAGCGATAAGCTTCAATTCGAACTGCGCAATTTCTCGTTGAAACCGAAAGGGAAAGCGCAGAAAAGCCGCGATGTCGCCGCCGCCTTAAGCTGTTCCGCCCCGGGGACGGTATTTGTTGCGGGTGAACCGCTTCGCTTCACCCGCAACGATACGGGGAAAGTCCGTTTCATCCTGCGCGATTTCTACGGGGAAAGGGTGCGCGAAGGCGAATTCCCCGATGGCGGCGAGCTGATTCTCGAGACGCTTCCCACCGGCTATTACACGATTGCGCTTGAATCGGGAGAGATCGATTATCAGGGAGAGCGCTCCTTCACCGTGGTTGCCGACCCGGCCGCGCACCGGCGCAACCCGGAATCCCCCTTCGCCGTCGATACCGCGCTCAGCTGGCTCGCCCGGGCGGACAAGAGCAATCCCCGCTTCCCCGGGGATGCGTCCGACCTGGTGATCGAGCTGCTCCGGCGCGGCTCGATCAGCTCGATCCGGGAGCGCTTGAGCTGGCGCGGCGTCCAAGCCGGACCGGCAGCCGAACTCCGCTTCGGGGAGTATCTCGCAAATGCCGAAAAACTGCGGCGCACCGGCATCAATATTCTCGGATTGTTCCATGATTCACCCCCCTGGAGCAACGAGGCGGGCAACCCCGCGCTGCCGCCGGACGACCTGCTGGCCCTCTACCGGTTCACCGGGGAGCTGGGCAAGGGCTTTCAGGGCGCCGTCACCGCCTGGGAGTATTGGAACGAAGCCGATCATCACTCGCACCGGGAGCTGCCCTGGTCGATGGCGGCCGCCCAGAAGGCGGCTTACCTCGGCTTCAAAGCCGGGAATGCCGGGCTTAACGTGCTGCAGGGCTCCTTCTGCAACCAGCCGCTCCCCGAATACGCCGCCTGCTTCATGGAGAATGACGCGGCGTATTATTTCGATATCTTCAACTACCACAGCTACCGTCCGCTTGCCCGTTATCCGGAAATCGTCGAGGACCTCCGCGGCTTCATGCGCCGTTTCGGCATCGGGAATATGCCGGTCTATCTGACCGAAACCGGGACCAACTCCGAGGGGGAATCGGTCGGACAAAGCTTTCACCCCCGCTATCGGGAGACCAGCGCCATGCAGGATCGTCTGTTGGCCGAATTCGCGGTCAAATCGGCGATTACCTATCATTCGCTCGGGGTGGCGCGCAGCTATTTCTTCGTCCTGCCGCCGTATAACGAAAGAGAGGGGCGCAAAGACTGGGGCGTGCTCCGGCGCGATTATTCCGCCAAGCCGCAGTTCGCCGCCCTCTCCACCCTGGCACGTCTTCTTGACCGGGCGCGCTGCCTGGGCGAATACGATCTGGGGGCGGGGAAACGCGGATTCCTTTTCGAACAGCCCGACCGCAGCATCACCTTGGTGTTCTGGGCTGAATCCGCCCTCGACCTGGTCCGCCACGATTCGGCGGTCGGCGACGTTCCGATCCCGGAGAGCTTCTTCTCTCTCGGCGGGCCGGGGATGGTCGCGCTCACCGATATCGTCGGAACCCGAAAACAGGTTCCCCGCGGCCGCATCCCGGTAAGCCGTTACCCGGCCTATGCGGAAGGGCTCTCCGGTCTGGCGCCGACGCGCCCGGCCGGGCCGCTCGGCACTCCGGGAGCGTTGACCACCGATAAAGACCTTGCGGTCGTCGTCAATCCGTCTTTCCGAAGCGGATTCTCGGTGGATCGGAGCCGCACGCTGATGCTGGCGACCGCCCCCTCGGGGAGCGTGGTGCTGGATATCTTCAACCTCTCCGGGGAAGAGAAAACCGGAACCCTCGACATCCGGGGGGTGAACGTGCGCGGAGTGCCGGAGACGCTTGCCCTGAAGCCGATGAGCCGGCAAACCGTAACCTTTGAATGCTCATTCGAAGGGGCGCAGACCGTTCTCGACGTCGGCGGGCGCTTCAACGGGCGGGAGATCTCCCGCTGCCGCGTCCGGCTGCGTTCCCGCGCCGCTTTGGAGCAGGCCGCCGGCATTCACCTGGAGGCCCGGCTGCCGGAACGCTGGCGGTCGAACACCTCCGGCAAAATGACCGTTTCGCAGACGCCCGCCGGCGACGCCGTGATTTTCAAAGTGGATTTCGGGAGCGGCGACAAGTGGATGTACCCTGAATATACCTTGGCGCAGCCGGCTGAATCGATGGAGAAAGCCTCCGCGGTCCGGTTCGAGTGGCGCGGTTCCGGCGCTTGCCGCGAGGCGAACCTGATGCTGGTGGATGAGACCGGCAAAGCGGAAGTCATCAAGGTGGAGAATCCCCGGCCGGAGTGGCGGACAGAGACCATTCAGCTCCCTTCATCCGGCAAGAAGATCAAGCTGCTCCGTCTCGGAGTCAATCCGCTGGATATGGAGTATGAGCTTCAGGTCCGCAGTGTCGAAATCCTGCGCCTGACGGGAACAAAATAGTTTTCCCCGGCTTGACCCCGCTGTTTCCCGTGCTACATTACCGAAATGGCGCCTTTCATAAAATGGCGCCATTTTTTAATTGAATAAAAAAGGAACCATATTCATGATGAAACAGGATTGGGATCGACGCGCCGCCTGGTGGGAGCGCGCGCAAGCGTTGAAACCGGCTTTGCTGCGGTGGGAGGTTCCCGCCGCGATGGTGGTGGAGCCGGTTTTGGATGAAACGGCCATGCAGGGGGTCCGCATGCGGCCGGTCGGCGAAGCGAAGTCCCTTGCGGGCAGGGTTTTTCGCAAAGGAGAGCGCTTTACCGTCGATTTCGGCGAAACGCTGGTCGGGCGCCTCCGGGTGGAGCTTCGCCCGGAGGGGAAGAATGACTCGCCCCTCCGCCTGAAGTTCTACGCCGCCGAGCTCCCTTATGAAGCCGCCGCCGACCCCGACGACTGCGACGGCGACCTCAGCCGCGCCTGGATGCAGGATGAAATCGTCAATTTCGATGTGCTGCCGGGAACGTATACGCTTCCCCGCCGTTACTCGCTGCGCTATTTGCGGATCGAAGTCCTGGCGGTCGCCGAAGGGGTGGCATTCGAGGACATCCGGGTGATCGCCGAGGCCGCCGAGAAGGAGATTCCTTCTGCGCCGGAAGGGCTTACCCCGGAGCGCGCCGCCATCGACCGGGCGGGCCTGCGAACCTTGCGCAACTGCATGCAGCTGGTGATGGAGGACGGCCCCAAGCGCGACCGGCGGCTCTGGCTCGGCGACCTCCGCCTTCAGGCGCGGGCCAACGCGGTGAGCTACCGGCGCTTCGATCTTATCGAGCGCTCTTTGCTGATTCTGGCCGCCGCCGCCGATGACGAGGGGCGGGTTCCGGGCTGCGTCTACACCGAGCCCTTGCTGCGGCGCGGCAACGATACGGTGGATTACTCGCTGCTCTTCGGCCCCACGCTCGACGACCTGGTGCGTGAAACCGGCAACCTGGAGCCGGCGAGAGACCTGTACCCCCTGGCGGTCCGGCAGTTCGAGCTGGTTAAACCGCATTTCGACGCCGACGGGCTGTACCGTGCCGACGCCCCCGGGTGGCACTTTATCGACTGGGCCGTTTTCGACCGGCGGATGGCAGCCCAGGGGGTCGTCATCTACAGCCTGCGGGCGCTGGCCCGGCTGGCGACCCGCCTCGGATTGCCGGAAGAGGCGGCGGAGCATGAGGCGCTGGCGGGAGTGTACGCAACTATCTTGCGAAAGCGCGGTTACGACCCGGAGCGGCAGCTGGTTCTGACCGGGGGCGGGGAGGTGTCGTACGCCTCCCAGATCTGGGCGATTCTGGCCGGGGTGTTCACTCCGGAAGAGGCCGCCGGAATCCTCCGGGCGGCGGCGCGGGAGCCGGGGGCGGTCCAGCCGGTCACCCCTTACCTTCAGCACCACCTTCTCGAAGCGCTGATGTTCGCGGGAATGCGGGAGGAGGCCTTCGCCCTGATCGACCGCTACTGGGGCGGCATGATCAAGGCGGGCGCGGATACCTTCTGGGAGGTCTGGGTTCCCGGGCAGGAGCTCCTTTCGCCGTATCGCGACGCCCTCCTCAACAGCGCCTGCCACGCCTGGAGCTGCACCCCGAGCTGTTTCCTGCGGGGGTGAGCTATTGCAGGACCGCTTCCGCCATGGTGTCGGGCTGGCGCCAGCGGAAGCCTTTGGGGTAGCAGAGCTGACGGTCCCGGTCGTT
>JAVBRV010000213.1:0-14339 GCA_031547585.1 Victivallaceae bacterium | reverse complement strand
CTCCCCCAAGTCCCGCGGCGTACTTTGCAGCAAAAAAAAAACCGCCGGGGACGGCGGTTTTTTGGGGTGATGCGGGATTAGTTCAGCTTGAGGCCGGCCATGGCTTCGCTGCTGAAGACTTCGCCCATATCCACCATATCTTCGCCCGGTTTGAGGGCGGCGGTGTATTCTTCCTCGGCCGCTTTGAGGTCTTCGGGGGAGAAGTTCTCGCCGGCGGCTTTGATGGAGAGGCCGATCCGGCGGTCGTCGGAGTCGACTTTGATGACGCGGGCTTCGACTTCGTCGCCCACGTTGAGGACGTCTTTGACTTTTTCCACGTGATCGCGGCTGAGCTGCGAGATGTGGATGAGTCCGTCGATTTTGTTCGACAGTTCGACGAAGGCGCCGAAGGCGGCGATCTTGGTCACTTTGCCCTTGACGATATCGCCGACTTTGTAGAGCTGGTCGATGTTCGCCCAGGGATCGCTTTCGGCCTGTTTGAGGCCGAGGGAGATCCGCTGCTGGTCGGGGTTGATGTCGAGGATGACGGCTTCGACTTCCTGGCCCGGCTTCAACACCTCGTTCGGGTTGTTGATTTTGCGGGTCCAGCTCATGTCGGAGACGTGGATCATGCCGTCGATGTCGTTTTCGATTTCGACGAAGGCGCCGTAGCTGGTCATATTGCGGACCTTGCCGGTGATGCGGCGCCCGACCGGATACTTCTCGGCCAGGACTTCCCACGGATTGCGCTCTTTCTGGCGGAGGCCGAGGGAGATCTTGCGGCTGTCGCGGTCGATTTCGAGGACGACGGCTTCGACTTCGTCGCCGATATTGAGGACGTCGCTGGCTTTGCTGACGCGCTTGGTCCAGCTCATTTCGGAGACGTGGATCAGGCCTTCGACGCCGGTTTCGATTTCAACGAAGGCGCCGTAGGGCATGATGTTGACCACCTTGCCGACGATCTTGCTCCCCTTCGGGTACTTGGCGACGACGTCGTCCCACGGATTGCGGGTCTTCTGCTTCAGGCCGAGGGAGACGCGCTCCTTGTCCTTATCGATGCCGATGACCACGATTTCCAGCTCCTGGCCGACCTGGAGGACTTCCGACGGATGCGAGATCCGGCCCCAGCTGATGTCGGTGATGTGGAGGAGGCCGTCGATGCCGCCGAGGTCGATGAACGCGCCGAAGTCGGTGATGTTTTTCACCACGCCCTTGCGGACTTCGTCGACCTTCATATCGGCGAGGATCTTGCTGCGCTGGTCGCGGAGCGACTCTTCGAGGAGTTCGCGGCGCGAAACGACGATGTTGCGGCGATCCTGATTGATCTTGATGATTTTGACATCGAACTCTTTGCCGATGTAGTCATCCATATTGCGCACGGGGCCGACATCCAGCTGCGAGCCGGGGAGGAAGGCCGGGAAGCCTTCGACGTCGACCATGATGCCGCCTTTGACGCGGTGGCGCATGAAACCTTTGACAACATGGCCTTCGCCGTACTCGGTGGTGATGCGGTTCCAGGCTTTGATGGAGTTGGCTTTTTCGAGGCTGAGTTCCGGCATGTTGTTGCGGTTCTCGATCTCCTCGAGGAAGACGTCGATTTTGTCGCCGATGTTCACTTCGTCGAACTTCAGGAACTCCGAGCTCGGAATGAAGCCTTCCGCTTTGTAGCCGATGTCGACCAGGGCGCCGTCCGGACGCTTGGCGACGATCATGCCTTCGACGATTTTGCCTTTGTTGAAGGCGCTGGTGCTTTCGACGGACTGGAGGAGTTCCTCCATCGACGCGGGGATGTCCGAGAAATCCAGGAAGCTCTCCGCGAATTTGTTTTCTTCTGCCATGTTGTTGTTTTGTTCTGGTTTGGTTGGTTGATTGTATTGTTTTACCCGGCCCCGGCGCGAATTCGCCGACACCGGCCCGACAAAAATACTAATATACTGCAAAATATACGAAATGTCAAGAACTTGCAGGGGCTATTACGGCATATTTTTTCGATTTTTTATCGCCTCCCTTTCTCGCTGTTCGCGGGTGGTTTTGTGTAAATTTTTCGATTCAATCTTGAAATTAACCATTTTTGAACTATGTTACTCTTGTACTATAGACCATGGAGGCGGCATTATGATTCAACGTACGATTGCACCGCAACTGGACCGGCTGGCCAGGCAGTTTCCGGTAATTACGATCACCGGACCGCGGCAATCCGGTAAAACGACGCTGGCTATGGCGCACTTCCAGGGGTACGACTATGTGAACCTGGAAGATCTGGAGGCGCGCAGCTATGCGGAGGAGGATCCGCGAGGGTTCCTGAGCGACCACCGCGCGCCGGTGATTCTCGATGAGATTCAGCGGGTTCCTGAGCTGCTGAGCTATATTCAGGTGATTGCCGATCGCGAAAAGAAAATGGGGCAGTTCATCCTGACCGGCAGCCATCAGCCGAAGCTCCGCGCGGAAGTTTCCCAATCCCTGGCGGGAAGAACCGGCTTGTTGCAGCTCTTGCCGCTGTCGATTGCCGAGCTCTGCGCGGCCGGAATCTCGATGACCCGGAACGAATACATCCACAGGGGTTTTCTCCCCAAGCTCTATCAGACGGATGGCGACCCGATTCTTGAATACCGCAATTATTACGGGACCTATATTGAAAAGGATATCCGGCAGCTGATCAACCTTCGACATCAGCGGGAGTTCGAGGTCTTCATCCGGCTGCTGGCCGGGCGGGTGGGACAGTTGCTGAACCTGAACAGCCTGGCCGACGATGTGGGGGTGACGGCTTCCACGCTGACCGAATGGCTCAACGTCCTGGAAGCGAGTTTCATCATTTTCCGGATGCCCTGCTATTTCGAGAATTTCGGCAAGCGGCTGATCAAAACCCCGAAACTCTATTTCACGGAAGTCGGTCTGGCGGCGTGGCTGCTGGGCCTCAAAAATCCGGAGCAGGTGAGCCACGATCCGTTGCTCGGCGGCCTTTTCGAAAATATGGTGATCATCGAGGCGCTCAAGGCCAGGTACAATTCGGGAAACGACGCCGATCTTTACTTTTTCCGCGACCAGCGCGGATTCGAAATCGACCTGCTGCTGGCCGATAACCGGAAGCTCTATCCGTTTGAAATCAAGGCCGGTCAGACCTATTCCTCCGATTATGCCGCAAATTTGAAAAAATTCTGCGAACAGTCGGAGAAGATTCAAGCGGGGACCGTGATCTACGCCGGGGAAATGAAGCGTTCCGGTCCTCCCGAGGTCATCCATTTCAAAGATACGGCACAGGCGATTATCCGGGCCGGAAACATTGACCGGTAGTTTTTTCTGAAAAATCTTTCTCCCGACCTCTTGAAAAGTTCAGGCGGACGGCTTATATTCATGACATCTGGTAAACTCTGGTAAATACAGGATGCATGAAATGACCGACGGACCGGTTCCCGAATATCTGAAAATCCGGCGCTACATTCTGACGCTGGTGCTGCGGGCGGAGGGGCGTTCGGTTCAACTGCCGACGGTCTCCGAATTGATGGAGCGCTTCGGGGTGAGCCGTCCGACGGTCTGCAAGGTGATGACGCAGCTGGCGGAGGACGGTTACATCGTCGCCCGGCCGCGCCGGGGGTTTTTCTCCAATCCGGACAACGACAGGATGTTTCTCGACATAACGCGGAAGCCGGTGGTGGTCGGCGTCATCGACAACGACGGCATGCTGTCCCACTACATGAGTTATCAGCTCGAACGGTACGGGCATCTTTTGCTGGAATTGGCGAAGATTCCCCGGATTGCGGTTCATCCCTGTTCACTGACCAGCCACGATCCGGAGCAAGTTTACCGGGACATCCTTCAGGAGTCGCTCGATTTTCTGGTCTGGAGCGCTCCCCGGGCGGAATACTTCCCCATTATCGAACGGCTGCGGCGAAAGGACGGCCTGCCGGTCATCATCAACCATGCCTGGGCGGGGGAAAATCAGGTTTGCTTCGACTATCACACCGTCGGCCGGGAGGCCGTGAGGCTGCTGCTGGAAGCCGGCTGCCGCAAACTCATTTTCCTGCCCTCGGTCAGCGCACAACGCCCGTTGGAGGAGGGGCTGCGGGAGTTCTGGCGCGAAGCGGGACGGCCGTGGAAGGATCTCATCGCCTTCACCGGACTCTCCGACAGCCTGACAAAACTGGACGCGTATTTTCAGGCGGGGAAGCCGGCGGACGGCATCATTTTCCCCTATACCTGTCACGATGTTCTCTTCGAGCGGCTGGCCCGCTGTAAACCGGATTTCCGGGAAACCCTGCAATTCTGCATGCCCGAAGCGAAAGGCTCCGGGGTGCGCGGTTTCACTTACCACCAGCCCCTCGACAAAGTGGCGGCACGGGTGGGCGAAGTCGTCCGGGCAGCGCTGGCCGGAGAGAACATCGAAGACGTACGGCATGTCATTCCTTTGGAACTTGAACCGATACAATAACCGGGAGATTTTGATGAAGAGATTCACACTGATCGAACTGTTGGTAGTTATTGCCATCATCGCCATTCTCGCGGCGATCCTGCTTCCGGCGCTCAGCCGGGCGCGGGACCGGGGGAGACAGATCAAATGCACCGGCAATTTCAAGCAGTATATTCAGGGATTCCAACAGTATGCGGGCAACAACCGGGATTTCTGGGTTCCGTACTTCTACACGTCCCCCACGAGCCGCTGGTGCGAAAATATCGACCTCATCGACGCGGTCGGGGTCCGGGTCTGGAACCGGAATTGGGGCGGCGCTTACTGGGATGCGAATCTGATTTGCCCCTCTGCCGTTTACGCGTCGCCGGATGCCTCGGCTCCCGACCGGTTCCGCCATGTTCCGCGAGCGGTGGGCATGGTCTGGAAGGGGGCGGACGGCCTGCCCGGCACCACCCCGGGAACCACCCATAAGAACCGCGTTTTCAAATTGAACCGGATCAAAAATCCTTCGATCCGCCTGGCGTTGCTGGATCATCGAAAAGATGACCAGAGCGATTACTGGGCAGCCAATCCCACGCGTTATTTCACCTATGGCGAATCGCGGGAGACCGAAGGCTCGACCGGCGTCGCCTACCGTCATCTGAAGCGGGCCAACGCGGCCTATTTCGACGGTCACGTGGCTTCTCATGCTCCCGACGATCTTTACCGAGGATCGGTTCCCAGTACGGATGAGTTTCTCCGGCGCTGGTTCCCATACGACAACTGGAACGCTTCCGGAGCCAACAGCAACTCCGAAGGCGTGCAATGGTATTGATAAACCAACAGGAGGTTTTGTGATGATTCGAAGTGGTTGTTTCGCGGCACTCTTTGCCGCTTTTACGTTGGGTGGCGGCGAGTTATTCCGCGCCGATTTTCGGGATGAGGCCGATTTAAAGCGGCTCTACAACGTGCAAAAGGAGCTGACCCGCATCACCGGTTCCGGGTTGGTCATGGAGGCCGGTTCCGAGTTCAGGAACGCCGTAACCATTCCCTTGAAGGGCGACGCCATCCGGAACCGCCGGGTGACCGCCTGGGTGGAAATCCGGCGGGACTTGGAAGAGCCGAAACGGAAGTGGGGCGGCGCCCGCCTCAGTTTCTGGGCGAAGAATCCGCCGGGGAAGCCGCTGGTCTGGGAAGCCCCCTACATCGGCGTCGGACAGAAAGAGTGGCAGGAACATCAACTCACCTGCGACTTCCCCGATTGGGCCATCTACGGGCAGCTCGGCATCGGCATCGACGGCGCCACGGGAAAAATCGAAGTACGCAACCTCCACGTTGAAACCAGTGATTTCACCCTTCTCCCCCTGGAAACGGTGGCCAACCGGGGCTTCGCCGACCCCGTTGCGGGTGACGGCAAGGGCGGCTGGCACGATCAGGGGCCGGATCAGGACGCCGCCAAATTCCCGGTGAAAAACAAGACGTTCGCCAATGTCCCCTTCAAGATCATCGACCCCGCGAAAAACGGCGGGAACGCCGTCACCGTCTTCGAAGCGCCCCGCTTCGCGGGCGGTCCGAAGAGCGCCGTCGTCACCCTCTCCACCCCGGTGAAGGGGAAGTATCTGTACCTTCTTCACTGCTCCGCCTGGGGGCAGGAGAAGGGAACGCCTTCCGGAAGCATCCTTCTCTTTGGCGTAAACGGGGAAACGGCGGAGCTGCCGGTGATTTACGGACGCGACCTCGTCGAGTGGTGGAAGGGCAAGGGCGGCGAAAACGCCGTTCCGGGCGCTTTCATTCCCGCCCCGGGCGGAGGAGGGGCCGCCTACGTTTCGCGCTTCGAAGTTCCGGAAAAACTCGGCGCAATCAGCCGGGTCGAATTCCGCAAAGCTCCGGGCGCGAACGCCCTGTGGATGCTGGTCGCCGCCACTCTTGCGGACGAAGTCTACGCCCCGCCGGAAAAGCGCAAGCTGGTTATGCGCGAGGACGAAGTCTGGAAGGCGCTTCCCCTCGACGTCAAACCGGTGGTCGAAGCCGGAACCGCGCTTGATTTCTCCCCGCTCTTTCCGCAGCATAAAGTCGGCGAATTCGGCCGGGTGGTGGTGGGAAAGGGGGGCCGTCTCGAATTTGAAAAACGTCCCGGCGTGCCGGTTCGCTTCAACGCGATGAACCTCAACCGCGCCTTCGGCAAGTATTTCACCAAAACCGTCGAGTTGACCGATCGCGCGAGCGCCGATGCCTTCGCCGACCAGATTTCACGGGCCGGATACAATATGATCCGCTTCTGGGTGAACGACTTCCGGAATAACAACTGGCGGGAATTGAAAGCCGGGGAGCTGGATGAAAACGTGCTCGGCTTGACCGATTATTTCTTCGCCCGCCTCCGTGAGAAGGGAATCTATGTTTTTTTGACGCTGATTCAGCGGACTTTCAGCTTCGATGCCTGCTATCCATGGGGCGGCACGGCACAGAAACAAGGCTTCAACTTTTTCCTCAACCGCGACTTCAGTCGCAAAAGCTGGGAAGAGGGCACGGAGAAGGTGCTTACCCACGTCAACCCCCATACCGGACTCCGCTGGATCGACGACCCGCAGATCGCCCTCATCGACTGCGTCAACGAAGAAGAATTCACCTTCACGAAAGCCGACGACTGCTATGCCGGAATCTTTCGCGACTTCCTGAAAGCGAAGTACGGCACCTTCGCGGCGCTGCAAGCCGCCTGGGGCAAAGATGCGGCGGGAATGAACTCCTTCGATGACCTCCGCACCTTCAAACCGCTCGACAAAGACCGTCCGGGGCAGCGCAATCGTGACCGCGCCGAATTCGTCACCACAGAGGAACAGGGATTATATGAAGAGCAACGCAATTTTCTTCATAAACTCGGCTACCGGGGGCCGGTTACCGGTTTCCTCATGGGGAAATCCATGCGCTATAACGAAGTGCGTCGAAATTTCGATTTCGTAGCCATGAACGGCTACCACGCCCATCCCTCCTCCGGCGCGGAGATCAAAGGAACCTCCTCACCCCGTGAAAGCTCCATCGGCAGCTCCGCCAATATCGTGCGAAGCTACCTCGCCGCCCGGCTCTACGGCAAACCCTACGTTGTCAGCGAGCAGGGACACGCCTTCTGGAATCCCTACCGCTATGAACACGGCTTCGTTCTCGGTTCCTACGCCGCGTTGCAGGGGTTCGACGGACTCACCGTTTTCATGACGCCGGTGACGGTCAACTCCTGGCGGCGGATCGTCGATTTCGAGGTCCGCTTCGACCCCGTGCGGCGGGCGACCGAGCGGATGACCGCGCTCCTGTACCGGCGCGGCGACGTGAAACCGGCTGAATTCACTGCCCGCGTCCGCCTCGATTGGCCGGAAGCGCTGCGGCAGGACGCCGTGACCGATTCCGTCAGCGCCACGCTGCTCCGGCTCGGCTTTGTCGCGGGGTTGCGTCTTGACCAGACCGACCGCCCCCTGCAAAAGAACGAGGTCCGCCTGACCCGGACCGGACGCTCCGCCACGGCGGTGCGGACCGCCGACAGCAGCGTGGTCGACGCCCAAGACGACTCCTTCGACCCCGCGAAAGTCCTGGCCGAATGGAAGAAGCAGGGGCTCCTCCCCGCCGCGAACCGTACCGATCCCTCGCAGGATCGCTACGAGAGCGCCACCGGCGAAATCCGCCTGGAAGCCCGCGAAAACCGCATGACCGTAACCACGCCGCGCTTTCAGGGACTCTGCGCCGAAGCTGGGAGCCAGGCCGCCTTCCCGAACTTCGAAGTCAAAGAGATGAGTCGCCGCGGCTCTCTCGCCCTCGCCGCCATCGACGGCGACAAAAGCCTCGCCGAAGCCAATCGTCTGCTGCTCTTCATCGTCACCGACGCCCTGAACAGCGGCATGATCTTCGAAAACGAAGACCGCCGTGTCCGGCTCGAAGTCGGCGATGTCCCGATCCTGGTGGAAACCGGCCGCTTCAAAGTGGTCGTTAAAACCCCCAACGCAACCGCCATGAAAGTCTACGCCCTCGGCATGGATGGAACCCGCCAAGTCGAGCTCCCGGCAACCCCCGTTCCCGGCGGCATCGAAATCACCGTCGATACGGCCAAACAACCCGCCTTCTATTTCGAGATCAACCGCTAGCCCCAATACTGCTTACTTAGGAACTGTAACAAAATAAACTATGTTTATTTGCATCCCGACAAATGCTTTTTGCCGCATATAACAAATAATCCATACTTTATTTTGCTACAGTTCCTAACAGTTCCTACTGCCAAGTCTGTAACGGACTTTCACCGTCAAGTTATCGCCCATGCCGGGCGTACGTAAAGCGCAAATTGGGGTTGCCGTTGGCAGCCTCAATTTGCGGAGACAGGGTGATTTGAGAGAGCGCCGCCAACAGCGCCGTACCCCGAGGCCGACGTTCGGCTGATATATTAGTTCGCTGACTGTCGGACTTGTCCGACAGCTCCCGGAATCAGCGCTCAAGGAAGAAGGGATGCGAGTGGGTGGGGTAGTATTCGACGGTTTGGATGGGGAGCCAGGCCCGGCTTTGACGATAGAGAAGGCGGCCGGAATCCGTGGCGAATTTCCCTTGGGCGAAATCATCGGCGGCGCGGGGGAGGACGATATGGTCGCCCTGCCGTTTCAGCCGGCCGAGGTTGTTTTCGGCGATCTCCCGGAGCCGGTCGCGATGCGGAACGCCGGACTCGCGGCGGGCGGCGGCGGCGCGCAGCGCTTCGAGGGAAACTCCTTCCAGATCAATGGGAACAGCGGGGGAGATGCCGAGGATGGGGCCGGAATCCATTTCGCTGTTGCCGTCCTGGCGGTAGGGCTGGGCGAGGATGACGCTGCTGCGGAGCGAGGGATGCCCCGCCAGGATGGCGGTTTCGATGGGCCGCCAGTGGAGTCCGGCGAGGATGCGCCGCCCGTTTTCCTCCACAGTGAGATCGCCGGGGTGAACGTTGAGGCAGGCGTATTCACCGGCGAGGTTGGTGAGAGGGACGAATCCGGCGAGGATCACGAAATCGATGGCATACGGTTCGAGCGCCAGCTTCAATTCGCGGCTCCACTGGTCGCGGAGTTCGCGGCGGCGGGGGGTGGTGAGGGCGATGCCCGCTTCGCCGTGACGGCGGTAAAACTCGCGGATGTCGAGGGCGGCGACAGGAATTCCATAGGCCGCGCCCAGCTCGGCGGTCCGGCTGCCCGCGGGGTGGTCGGTTCCCAACACCACCGGCAGGAAGGCGGTCCCTTCATGCTCCCGGCAGTAACGAATCAAGACTTCGGCATTGCTGCCGGCTCCGCTCATCAGAATCGCCGCCCGCGCCTTCCGGCCCGGAACGGGGGTAAACAATAGCTCGGCTCCCATCATATCCTTTCGAAATTGGCTCTTCCTGAAAAAATACCACGGAAACCGCCAAAAATCAACCGTTTTATCGTTTCAGCCATTGAAAACCGCCGAAAAACCGATAGCTTATGCCCAAGCGGGGGAACACGGAGTTACACGGCGCGGGCTTTGCCCGCAACCCAACACGAAGGCCGTTTGCAGACAATGTTTTTGGTTATGTGAAAAAGGTTTACCCCGTATTGGCGGCCGGCTCTGTCGGACGGGTCGGACAAGTCGGACTGGTCGGACAAGTCGGACGGGTCGGACAAGTCGGACGGGTCGGACTGCCGAAATGCTTGAATCACAAAGTAATCACTCGAAAATCATCGTAAAAAAACAAGATTTTCACCGATAGTAGTACGGAGAAAAAGAGACTCGCTGATCGCGTTACCTGGTATAAGGCGTGGGCATAACTAACTCGCATCTCTACCGCCTGCGGGGGTCGGCCGACCTCAAGTCGGCCAGGGTGCAGGACCCCCGTCCTGCCGAGGGTCCAGGGTGGTAACCCTGGCGGGTGCAGGGCGGAGCCCGCCGGAGGGTCTGGGGCGGGCCGCCCCAGCGAGAACCGTAGTTAAGCCATATAACCTAAAGAAAAATCATGACAAAAAAACTGCTGCTGCTGGCAATATTGCTGCTGACGCTGTCGGGTGTGGGGGCGACATTGGAGATTCGCTTCACATCCGACTTGCACGGTGAATTGGAGAAGATGGCGGCGTTGGGCTCGGCACTGCAGGGGGATGTGTTGCGAATTGACGTCGGTGATACGGTACAGGGGACGTTGTTTTCGCAACTGACCGGGGGTCGACTGATGATCGGGGTGCTGAATCTGTATGAGTATGATTGCTGGATTCCGGGGAACCATGACTTTGAGTTCGGGTTGGAGACGGTAACGAGGCTGGCGGGAGAGTTTCGGGGGATGGTGCTGGGGGCGGATTGGCGGATCGGGGAGTACCGCCCGGCGACCTGGAAATTGTTTGAACGCAATGGGGTCCGCTGCGCGGTAATCGGCCTGACGGACCCGAAGATGGGAAAGCGGGTGCTGCCGGGTTCGGGGGTGGAGTTCGAACATCCGCGGGTGGTGCTGCGGCGGTTGATGCCGGAGATTCGCGCGGCGCGCCCGGAGGTGGTGGTGCTGGCCTGGCATAACGGCTTGTTTTCTCTGGTCGGCCCGATGTCGCAGTTTCTGCGGGAGTTCCCGGAAATCGACCTGGTGCTGGGGGCGCACAGCCATGAGGAGCGCCCCGGGGAGCGGGTGGCGCGGGCGTGGTTTGTTCAGTCGGGCGCTCATGCGGCGGCGGTGGGGCGGGTCACGATTGAGATCGACGACCGGAGCCGGGAGATTCTCCGCATCGAGTCGGGGCTGCTGCGCCCGGACCGGGAGAATCCGGATGCCGCCTGCGGGAAGCTGGTGGCCGGGGCGCTTCCGGCGTACCGCCAGGCGGCGGAGGTGCGCTTTCGGGTGGAGGCGGCGGATTGGGAGGCGTTTGCGCGGCAGTGCGGCGCGGCGCTCAGGCGGGCGACGGATGCGGATGGAGCCTTCTTTTCGTTCAAGCCGCCGGAGGGGAAGCCGCCTGCGGAGCTGACGGGAGCGGCGCTGTTTCGGCTGCTGCCGTATGAGAACCGGCTGTGCACGCTCCGCTTTGAGCCGGAGGAGCTGCGGCGTTTCATCGAGGTACAAAAAAAGCGGGACCGTTTATACGGAACCCGCTCGTGGTTCATCGGTATCGCGCCGGAGGCGGTTACCGGGCCGGTAACGCTGGTGCTGACCGAATTTGCGGCCCTCGGCCTCCCGGAGCTGGGGGAACGGGTGAATCCGCTCCCCGCAACCGAACGCGGGACGATCGAGGCCGCCTTACCGGTTATTCACTGACGAAGACGTACAGCGTCGCTTTTTTGTAGTTCTTGCCCGCGCCGGAGAAGGTCCAGTCGGGCTGGCCGTTGGAATTGTTGCCGATGCCGATGTCGGCATTCGCTCCCGCGCCGAAGTTGTTGTAGGCGAAGACGGTCTGGCGCGCGCCGAAGTTATGGATCTGCATCGAACCGTAGCCGACCTGGGGATCGTTCTTCTGGTCGCCGAAGTCATACTTGCCGCCGTCGGCTCCGGGGACGTTGGCAGCGTTGCCGGGTCCGTAGTTATGCGGCCAGAATTCGATGTTGCCTTCGTTCGCCTGCCCGGAGACGCCCGGAACGTTCGAGAGAACGGCGAGGTTTTTCACCCGGGTCTGGAAGGTGGCGCCGGCCGACTTGACCGGGACGCCGAGCTGGGCGGCGTTCTTGGTGAAGGCATCCATGGAAGCGGCGACGAAGGTGACCTTGTCGTCATTGCCGGTCAGAATAGCGAGGTAGGTGACCCGGCGGAAATCCTTCACTTCGGCGCTGTTGTCGGCCGCGTAGTTGACCTTGGTTTTATCGCCGAAACCGGAGCCGGACTTCAGGTTGTATTCGAAGACCAGCTTCTTGGTATCCTTGAAGTAGGCCAGCAGTTCGTCGGCCGTGGGTTGGTCGCCGGACTGGATGCGGAAGGAGCCGAGGATCAGCCCCGCTTCATTGGCGAGTTTGCCTTCGCAGGTTTGCAGCCACATGTAGCGCAGACTGGTCGGTTTCGCGACTTTGTCCGAGGAGACGACGAGCTGTTTGCCGCGGATTTCCGCCTTGGCGGGGAAGAATTCACCGTCGATGCCGGCGACTTCGAAGTAGGGGATCGGCTGGTCGCCCTCGGGCTTCCAGCTTTCGACGAAGTTGAAATCGAGGACGAAGGCGTTGCCTTCGATCTGGTGCTTCGCCAGGCGGGGGGATTCGGCTTTGATCTCTTTTTTGCCGTAGTCGCGGTTGAGGGCGAGCCAGGCGAGACGCTTGCCGACCACCTCCTTGTCGGTCGGGTGGATGTCTTTGATGTTATGGACGGCGTCGGTGATGACGGCCATGCCGGAACCGGTGTCGTCGGCGAAACGCTGCTGGGCTTCCCAGAGTTCGGGAAGCATCATGGGGTTGCCGTAGGTGAAGGGGGCAAGCTGGGCGAAGTGGAACTTGAGGTCGGGGTTGCGGAAGACGCTCTTCCAGCCCGCCAGCAGGGCCTTCATCTTGTCGCAATAGGCCATGCGGTCGCCGAGGTTGGATTCGCCCTGGTACCAGATGCCGCCGCGCACCGCGTAGGGGATGAAGGTGTGGAGCATGCGGTTGTAGAGGACGGTGGGCTGCTGCTGATTCTCATAGCGGCGCTGTTCCGAGGGGAAGGCCGGGGGTTCCGGCGGCGGGTTGCCCGCGGCGATGGCGGCGCGGTAGTTGTTGAGCCAGGCGGTGTATTCGCGGACCACCTTGTCGCCGGTCTCCTTATACGCCTGGGTTCCGGCGATTTTCGAATTGACGCGCCTGGCGATCTCGGCGGTTCCGGGGACGGCGTCGAAGCCTTCGGGGGGCGTCCAGGGTTCGATGCGGGTGCCGCCCCAGTAGGCGCCGATGATGCCGACGGGGACGTCGAGCGTCTGGAAGAGTTCGCGGGCGAAGAAGAAGCCGATGGCGCTGGCTCCGAGGAGCTCATTGCCGTTCACCGCTTCGCTCCAGACGACCTTGACCTTGTCGACGGGCTGTTCGCTGAAGGCTTTATCCATGCGGATGAAGCGGATCAGGGGGAGGTTGGTCTTCTCGGCGACCTGGGTTCCGTTCCCGGCGGCGTTGCGGTGGCCGCGGAGCGACCACTCCATATTGGATTGGCCGCTGGCGATCCAGACTTCGCCGACCAGGATGTTGTCGGCTTTGACAGTGTTCTCTTTACCGGCGGCTTCGAGGGTGCGGTTCTCTTTCGAGGCGGCCATGGGGGCGAGGCTGACCATCCACTTGCCGTCGGTTCCGGCGGTGGCTTCGAGGGATTGCCCGGCGAATTTGACGGTTACTTTTTCGCCCGGTTCGGCGGTTCCCCAGACGGGGACGGCCATGTCGCGCTGAAACACCGCGCGGTCGGAGAAGACCGGCGCCAGCTCCACCTTCGCCTCGGCCCAGAGGCAGCCGAACAGCGCCGCGGCCGCCGGAAGCAGCCGCAAACCATTGAAACGAACCATGAACATCCCTCCTGTTTTCGGGGTTTGAAATTGACTCTTAGGATAATTTTATAAAAAGGTCCGAAATAAATATAATCACCCCTTCGGGGATTGTCAAGAACCGTTTCCCGTGCTATATTCCTAAATTCACATAAAGAGGATAAAAACATGAAAAAAGTTGTTGTTTCGTGTCTGCTGCTGGCGGCGCTTCCCTTGTTGGCGCTGCGTCCCGGGGGGACGGCCGCCGAACTCTCCGTCAAGTGGCTGGACGGCCGGACCTTCACGCTGAAGGCCTTCCGCGTGGAACCGGGGAAGCCCGCCCTGCGGGTGACGGTATTCATGCGCACTCTCGCCGCCAACGCCGACGACACCCTCGGGCTGCTGGAAGAGCTGTCGCAGAGTTACGCCCAGACCGCCGCGTTCGCCATCGTCACCCCCGATTCGGAGGGCGAGGCCCGGACGCTGCTCAAGAATCACCCCGGTTTCAAGCTCCCCTTCGGCATCGACCGCGACCGGCTGCTGACGGCGAAATATATGGAGTCGAGCATCCTCTACCCGATGGCCTTCCTGGTGGA
>JAVBRV010000254.1:0-2545 GCA_031547585.1 Victivallaceae bacterium | reverse complement strand
CAAGAAGATGTACTTTTATGGCAGTTGAGTTCAGGGCGGATCTGGTGCGGTTGCACGCACAATTGCATTTACAGCTGGTTCATGCGGCAATCGGGACGTATCCGTGTCACATTCGGAAAGCGGCACACCCTGTCAACCGGTTGCTGCTGGTTTTCGGGGATTCCGGCCGGGATGACAGTTTCATCCGCAACCTCGCCACCGGGGAGCTGCTGCCGATGCGGGCGGGGCGCGGTTATTTCATCCCCTGTCATCATGAAATCGAACAGTGTCAGACGGACGAGTTGTATTTCGTCTCTTTTCAGTTCACGCTCGATCTCTTTTGCGGATTGGACGTTATGGGGAAATTCGGCGAGTGCCGGGTGATCGACGAGCCGGAGCTGGTCGCCGAAGCGCAGCAGCTGATCCAGCGGCAGGATGCGCCTTACGCCCTCTGCCGGATCAACGAGATCATTTTCCGTCTCTCGGCGCAATGGCTCGACGAGAAGCCGGCGATGCTGGAGGTTGAATTGAAAAACAGCGCCCGTTACGAAGCGCTTCTGGAATATGTGGAGAAACAGGGGAACGCCATGACCACCGTGGCGGAATTGGCCGAAATGAGCCAAATGCGGCAGGATGTCTTTTCCCGCAAGTTCTCCGCCGAAATGGGGTTCTCACCCAAGGAACTCATCACCCGCACCCTGTTGCGGAAAGCGTCGCTGCTGCTCGGCAATCCAAAGCTGCGGATCAAAGACGTCTCCGAGCGGCTGGGCTTCAACTCGGAATATTACTTCTCCCGCTTCTTCAAGCACCATACCGGATTTTCGCCGCGACAATTCCGGGATTCCGGCGGCCTTTACGCGCTTGTCAGGGCTTCTGCGTATCATTGATACACGGCTGCTCGATCATCAGCGGAGTACGCCTTTCCAGAAGCCCTGACCGAAGGTGGTGAGGTAGACCGTGTCGGGGTCGGCGGGGTCGAAAACCACGTTATGCACCGAGCCGGGGGGGCAGCCGGGGACCCGTTCGAAATCACCGGCGGCGGTTCCCCGCAGCAGTCCCCGGCCTACGCTTCCGGCCAGGATTTCATCGGGGCGGCCGGGGCGGAACTTCGCCTCGTACACCGGTACGCCGTCGATCAGCTTCACGGCGTTTTTGCCCTCCGCGTCGGCGCGCCAGAGGCCCGGGGGGGCGTAGACGCCGGTCCCCGTGCGCTCCCTTTCCCGCCACTGCTGGAAGCAGGCGATGAGGAGCTGCGAACCGTCGTCGGAGAAGCTGAGGTTGACGGGGTAGAGAACTTCCTCCGGCAGGGGCAGCTTCCGCCAGAGGTTCGCCGCTTCGTCGCGGCGGTAGACGCCGCCGGGGAGCGCGTTTTGCCGCTCGATGTCCCACTTGGCGGTGACGACCGCGTAGAGAGCGCCCGCCGGGGAGCGGCGGATGCGGTGGACGTTCCGGTTCTCTTCGGGCAGTCCCTCCTGGAAGGGCTTGAAGGCTGTTTCGCCCGCCTCGCGGCGGTGGACGCCGCCCCCCATTCCGGAGGCGTAGAGAGTCCCGTCCGGCTCCATCCGGAGGCCGGTGAGGGGGAGGTCGGGGAGCTTGGAGACCTCCGGCGGGACCGCCTGCCAGCTCTCGCCGCCATCCTCCGACACCAACAGGCCGCCGCGCCAGAGCCGGGGCTGCCGTCCCTGCGTAATCAGGTGGTGCCAGTAGGGGAGGTCGTGCTTGAGCGAAGCCGCCGCGTAGAGGCGGTTTTCGTTTGCGGGGTCGATGACGATCTCGTAGACGTTGTTGTGCCAGATCGCCTGGGAGGGGGGCTGGTTGAACTCCCAGCTTTCGCCGCCGTCATGGCTCTGCCAGGTGGTGAAATCGGTGGTCGAAACCAGGTGGCGGCGGCCTTCAATGAGGTAGTTCCAACCGGTCAGCATCGGGGCGCCGCCGCCCGGAATGCGCTTCCCCTCCATCGGGCCGGAGGAGAGAATCTCCCAGCTTTTGCCGCCGTCGCGGGAGAGTCCGCACATGGTGGCGTCGGTGAAGGTAACGACCTCCGGGTCGTGCCAATCCACGCCGATCGAGGCGGGGGCGACCGACCAGCCCCAGCGGCCGGTGGTCCAGCGGTCGCGGCTGATGTTGCACTCCTTGCCGGGCTTGCGGAAGAGGACCGCCTGCCAGCTTCTGCCCCCGTCGGCGCTTTTCCAGATGGTCGCCGGGTGGTCGGTCTGGCCGCGCACCCCGGCGTAAAGCGTCCGGCCCTTCAGCCGGTCGCAGGCGATCACCGAAATGGCTGGTGTCCGCCCGTCGATGGCGAAGGGAACGGCTTTCAGGGCGTCCCCTTCGACCCGGTAGAGGCCGGTGGTCTTGTCTTCGCGGCGGAGGACGAGGTAGAGGGTTTCCCCGCCGATGGCGCTGGAAGAAACCTGCCCCTCCCAGCGGAGCGGCAGTTCGGCGGCTTCCGGCGTTCGGAGGTCGAGCGCCAGCGCCCGGGTCACGCCGAAAGCGAGCGCCCGGTCCGGGCCGGTGAAGTGGAGGGCCAGCGGCCGCTCGGCGTTCGCGGGCAGCGGCATCTCGCCCC
>JAVBRV010000021.1:0-7191 GCA_031547585.1 Victivallaceae bacterium | reverse complement strand
CGGGCGGGATTTCAGAACCACTGCGGATTCAAGCCGGGGAGTGACGTGACCGGCCTCTATCTCTTCGCCGATGAATGGGGCGGGGACGCCGCCTACTGGTTTGCTTTCTACGCTTCCCCCGAGACCGTGGAGCGCATCATCAAGCACCTGGGGGTGAAGAAAAGCGCGACCTTCAACTACAAGCAGGGCGGGAATGTCGACGACTTCTCCTGGTGGGATATCGCGGAGCAGAATAAGTCGGATTATTACGAGTTCCGGGATGAGGAGAAGGAGATCATCCGCCAGCTCTGGTATCGCCCGGAAACCCGGAAGTGCCACATCGCCCTCATCTACTGGTAGGCTGCGCCAGAAAGTTTGAGCGCCAGATCCGCCATTTATCCGGCGTCATCTCCCACTCGCAGTAGATGGCGCAGCCGATGTAATTCCCGCTTGGCTTGGCCGCCTGGATTCCGGCGAGAGCGGAGGTCAGATTTTCGACACGCGGGTGATGGTAGCCGGAGGCGGCGTCTTCATAGGCGGGGAGGCCGAGCAAGAGCTTGCAATCGCCGCCTTCCAGGGTGGTTTGCAGCTCTTGCGTCCACTGCGTCATCAGGTGGGTGTAGAATTTCTCCAGCTTGATGGCGGTATCGTACATCATGACTGCCAGCTGATCGGAGCGCTTCGCCACTTCGGCGAGATACGGTAATTCCCAATGAACATTTGTGTGAGGATGCCACCGGGTCGGCGGCGGATAGGCGGCCACACCGAGAATCCGGCCCTTCAATACCGGCCGCAATTCGTCGAGCAGCAGCAGAAAATCCGGATTCCCGGAGGGCAGGGGCTCGATATTGACCTGAACTCCGGCCAGGCGCGGATGCTTCGCCAGCAATTCCTCAATGGAAGAGACGAACTGCTTCCGCCAACGCCGGTTTTCGATTCGCGCGGATTCGCCGAAAACGCCGCCGACCCACGGAATCACCTCGAGGCCGGACTCCCCGGCCGCATCGAGGAAGCGTTCCAGCTGGTCGTCGTCGTACGGTGCGATGTCTCCAGTAAATTGCGCCGGACAGAGGTGAGGATAGACGAAGCGGATCTGCTGCGATTGCAAATGCCGCGTCAATTCCGCGATTCGATCCTGCGAACGGAAGAGGACCGGGCCGCGGGAGTTCCGCTTGAACCAGGAGTCGTCGCCGAGCCAGCCATGCCCCAGCCAGATCGCGTTCTTTCCCTGATTGAATTCCCCCCGGCTCCCGGCGGAACCCGGCGTCCACAGCCAATACAGCAACGCCGGGATGCCGAGGAGAACGCCCAATGCGATCGTGATTCGCACCAGGCTTTTCAGTAGAGCATGCCTTGCCATGATTCAGGCCGGGCTTCAGCGGATCCAGGAAATGGCGAAGTAGACCAGCGCCGAACAGAGCGCCGTGAGGGGGATGGTCATGAACCAGGCGAGGATGATCCGGCGGGCCGTTCCCCAGCGCACGCCGCGGGCGCCCTCGACCGTGCCGACGCCCATGATCGAACCGGCGATCACGTGGGTGGTCGAAACCGGGATCCCCAGGTGAGCCGTCCCCATCAGGACCAGCGCGGAGGCCGATTCGGCGCAGAAACCCTCGGTCGCCCGGATCTTGGTGATGCCGGTCCCCATGGTTTTGACGATGCGCCAGCCGCCCAGCATGGTGCCGATGCCGATCACCGCGTAGCAGGAAAATGCCACCCAGCCCGGAATCTCCAGCGAGTCGCTGACCCCGCCGCACACCAGCGCCAGCGAAATCACCCCCATCATCTTCTGCGCGTCGTTGGTCCCATGCCCCAGGCTGTACCAGGCGGCGGAAACCAATTGCAGATAGCGGAAGATGCGGTTGGCCCGCATATAAGGAATTTTTCGGAAGACGTTGAGTACGATCACCGTAAAGACCATTGCCCCGATCAACCCGAGGAAGGGCGCGATGACGATGAACGCCACTACCGGCAGGATCCCCGTGGTCACGAGTTTGCCCCCTTCGATGAAGAAGTCGCCGATGATGACGATTCGGGGGCCCGCCGCCGCGATCCCGGCGCCGATCAGGCCGCCGATGATGGCGTGGCTGCTGGAGGTAGGCAGGCCGAAGATCCAGGTGATGATGTTCCAGAGCACCGCCCCCGCAAGGGCGGCCAGGAGCAGCACCAGCTTGGCGTCGTTTTCGGGGATCATGTCCATGTGGATGATGCCCGAGCTGACCATCTTGGCGATGGCGTGGCCGAAGGTGAAGTAACCGACGAAGTTGGCCACTCCCGCCAGCATGACCGCCTGCAAAGGCGTCAGGGTGCGGGTGACCACTACCGTGGCGATGGAGTTGGCGGCGTCGTGGAAGCCGTTGAGGAAGTCGAACACGAGCGCCAGTCCGACCACCAGGATGAGAAGAATCATCAGGGGAGTCATAGGCTCAACCGTGTTTGATCTTGATGCCGCGCACCAGCTTGGCCACTTCTTCGATGCAGTCGATCACCTCTTCGAGCTGTTCGTAGACATCCTTCAGCTTGAGGGTCTCCACGGTCAGGGCGGTTTCGCTGCGGCGGAAGAGTTCCGCCATGCTGTTCATGTAGAGTTCGTCGGCCTGGTTCTCCAGCTTGTGGATCCGCTCGACCTTCCGGCGGACCAGCTGCTTGGTGCGGAGGTCGTGGACAATCTCCTGCTGCAGCTTGGCGGCGGAGACGATGATTTCGGTGAAGCGGCAGACTTCGACCGGCAGTTTGCGGAGCCGGTAGATTTCGATGTTGGAGGCGAGATCCTTCAGGATGTTGAGCGGCTTCTCGAGGTTGACCGCCAGGGTGTGGATGTCTTCGCGGTCGAGGGGGGTGATGAAGCAGCGGACGAGCTCCTCGATGATGACCATTTCAAGCTGGTCACCCTTCTGCTCAAGGTCCTTGATGGCGTAAAGACGCTTCTTCTGATCGGCCTTGGGGAGGGTTTCGATCTGGGCCACCAGGTCATGGAGGGTGACGCAGCTGTCGAGGACGTAACCGGCCAGCTGGTCGAGCTGGTCGAAAAATTTCGTTTCACGCGGCAGCAGCAGATCCAGGATGTTGAACTTCATGTACTTCCATTTCTTTGTCAGGGTTTCGCGGCAATCAATTCTATCGAGACCGCATACAGGCAAATCATAATAATATACCACCGGAAAGGACAAAAAGAAAGCGGCGGTATCGGAAAATACTCAATAATTCGATCAAAGAGTAAAGGTGAAAGTGGTCTGTCGGCGGATGGAATTTTCCGGTGAAGCGAAGTATATTACCCGGAACAACGGCAACAAATGGAGCGGGATGCAATATGACTGCCGAAAATGGGATAAAGCTTTTTGAAGACCGGAAAGTCCGTTCAATCTGGAGCGATGAACAGGAAGAGTGGTATTTCTCCATCGTCGACGTGATTGCCGTCCTGACCGACAGCGTCGATCCGTTGGCCTACTGGCGCAAGCTGAAACAACGCTTGAAAGAGGAAGGCAATGAAAGCGTGACAAACTGTCACGCTTTGAAGATGCCTGCCGCCGACGGGAAGATGCGCCTTACCGACGTGGCGACGGCGGAGCAGTTGTTCCGGCTGATTCAGTCGGTCCCGTCGCCGAAGGCTGAGCCGGTCAAGCTCTGGATCGCCCGGGGCGCCGCGGAACGGCTGGATCAGATTCAGGATCCGGAACTCTCCATCCAGCAGGCCATGGCGGATTACAAGCGCCTCGGTTACTCCGACAGCTGGATCAACCAGCGGTTGAAAAGCATCGAAATTCGCAAGGATCTGACCGATGAATGGAAAAAGCACGGGCTTGAGGAGGGTCGGGAATTTGCGATCCTGACCGATATTATCTACAAGACTTGGGCGGGGAAGACGGCGAAGGAGTACAAAGAGTCCAAGGGCGTGAAGAAAGAAAATCTGCGCGACAATATGACCAACCGGGAGCTGGTCTTGAACATGCTTGCCGAGGTTTCGGTGAAAGATATCTCCGAGGCGACCGATCCCGGGAGTTTCTCCGAACACGCCGATGTTGCCCGGCGCGGCGGCAACGTGGCCGGGAAGGCGCGCCGACAACTCGGAAAAGAGCTGGGGCACTCGGTCGTCTCCCCGGAAAACGCCCGTGAAAGCGGCCGCCTGCCGGGCGGGAAGAGCGGCAAAAAGTTATCCTGAGCCGCTATGCGTTTGTGGTCGCTGCATCCGAAATATCTGGATTCCAAAGGGCTGGTCGCCTTGTGGCGGGAGTCCCTGCTGGCGAAGCGCGTCCTCGAAGGGAAGACCCGTGGCTATCGGCATCATCCGCAGCTTCGGCGCTTTCGGGAGAGCTCCGCGCCGCTCGCCGCGATCAACGCCTATCTGGCGGAGATTTTTCACGAGGCGGAGCGGCGCGGATATTCGTTTGACGGCGGCAAGATCGATTGGAATTTTGCAGCAGTAAAGATTCCGGTCACCTCCGGACAGCTCGAATATGAGTGGCGGCATCTGTCGCAAAAGTTGCAGCAGCGCGCCCCCGCATCGCTCCTCCGGCTTGGCGGAGAAGGTGAAATCATGGCGCATCCGATCTTCCTCCCCGTAAACGGCGATATCGAGGACTGGGAGAAATTTTAAAGAAAATTAGTTTTGTCTAATTGATATTTCCTTTTCTACGGTTATATTGAAGGCGTGAAGTTGATGGCGTATTTTTTTGGAGCTTAAGTTAGATGAGGCTAATTAAAAATTTATTACCCTGTTCCGACCACCGCAAGGAGCTGATGCGCTTTCTGGTGGTGAAGACCGCGCCGGTGCGGAGCGGCTGCAAGCCCGGCGAACTCCTGCGGGTGGCGAACTGCTACCGGCTGAAGAAGGAGGAGGATTTCTGTCTGCATCAGGAGGAGATTCTGCGGGAACTGCGGCTGGATTACCGCATTCTCCGGCGCGACTCCGAGGCGGCGCTGGTGCTGTTTTACGACAGTGAACTTCTCGCCGAAGCCCTGCGTGGACCCGAGGCCGCCGCCGTTTTGCGTGAGCATGGCTACGCCCCCGGGCATCCCTTGGAGGAGTCGCTGGCTCATCTTTCGGAACGCTGCCGTGAGACCGCTGTTCCGCACGAGGTGGGACTTTTCATCGGCTACCCGGTGAAGGACGTCAAGGGGTTCATTGAGAGGCCTCTCGGAGCGCCGGTGACCCGCGGCAGCTGGCAGATTTTCGGCGATCCGTCGGAGTCCCTGCGGCTGATGAACCGCTATCGCGAGCGGGAACAGTTGGCGGCGGCGATTCTGGAGAATTCGCCGGATATCGAAAGCTGTCTGGAAACCATTTCCCGGCTCAAACGCAAATCGGCTTAACTATTACCAAGGAGGAATATATGGCCACGATCAACATTATTTACGGAAGCACCACCGGCGCCACCCAAAGCGCCGCCGAGGCGATTGCCCGGCAGCTGGGTGGGAAAATCATCAACGCCGCTTCGGCGACGCCCGCCGACTTCGAAGCGGATCTCCTGATCCTCGGCAGTTCGACCTGGGGAATCGGCGAATTGCAGGACGACTGGTTTTCGGCCATCCACCAGCTTGACCAACTCGACCTGACCGGCCGGAAGGCGGCGGTTTTCGGCCTGGGCGACCAGAACGGTTTCTCCGGAACCTACGTCGACGCGATAGGAATCCTGGCCGATAGACTCCGGAAGCGCGGAGCGGAACTGATTGGTCGAACCTCGTCCGACGGCTACACGCACAGCGCTTCGCTGGCGGAGTCGGGCGGCAGCTTTGCCGGGCTCGCGCTGGACGATGACAATGAACCCGAGAAAACCCCCGAGCGCATCGCCGCCTGGGTGAAACAACTTCAGGAAGAATCCCGTTAGCTGACCGTGTCTCCGCGCGTCCCTGTCTCTCCCCGGCAACCGGAGAGGCGGGGACGCTTTTTTAAGAGCTTATCGACGGATCCACCACTCTTCCTGCGGCGGCGTGTCAAGGGGGGTGACGGCTTCGCCCATCCGGGGGAGGTAGAGCCGCACCTTTTTCTCTTCGGCGGCGCTGAGGGCACGCTTGATCGGCTCATCCCAGGCGTGGAGCGCGAGGTCGAAGGCCGCGTAATGGATCGGCAGGAGGAGGTCTCCTCTCAGGTCGAGGTGGGCGGCAATGGTCTCTTCGGGGAAGAGGTGTACCTCGGGCCAGCCCTTATCCCAGGCTCCTATCTCGATCAGGGCGACGTCGAAGGGACCGTGCCGCTCGCCGATCGCCTTGAAATGGTTGCCGTAGCCGCCGTCGCCTCCAAGAAACACGCGGTGCTCTTTGCCGGTCAAAACGTAGGAGGTCCAGAGCGTCCGGTCCCGGTCGGCGAGGCCGCGGCCGGAGAAGTGTCGCGCCGTGACGGCGGTAATCCGCAGATCGCCGTATGAAAAGAGCTGATCCCAATGGAGTTCATGAATCCGCTCCGGCTGGATCCCCCAGCCGCGCAGCCGGTCGCCGACGCCCGCCGGAACCACGAAATGAACCGTTCCCGCTTTCAGAAATTCAATGGTGCTCTTTTCGAGGTGGTCATAATGGTCGTGGGTGATGAGTACGAGGTCGAGCGGCGGCAGCTCCTCGCGGGCGAGGGGAGGGGGCTGGAACCGCCTGAGCAGCCCCGGGAAGGGACCGGGACTCCCGAAGACCGGATCGGTCAGAATCCGGATGCCTTCGATTTCGATGATGACGCTGGAGTGGCCCAGCCAGTAGAACCGCAATTCCGGGGAGGTGTCGGTGAAACTGCTTTTCTGCAATTTCACCTCCGGCAGCGTGAAATCGGGACGCGACCCGCCGAACAGCCAGGCGACGGTATTGGCGAAGTCGCTTTTCCCGGGGAGGGAAGCCGCCGCGTCCTCCGGATTGACGAAGCGTCCCTCCCGGAAGTTCGGCAGTTCTCGATACCGGGCGTCGTATTCCGCCGCGGGCGCCAGCGAACCGGCCTGGCAGCCGATCGTGAAGAGCGCCAGCAGCGCTACCCCGAGAAACAGGAGAAGAAGCGAGGCGCCGCAGATCAACAATGGCCTCCGTTTTTTACGGGTCTTACGGTTTTTCATGACTTGCCGTGTTCGTTGCCTTCCAGCAAAATAGCGTCTTTGGCGTTCAGTGGCGTTACGACTTTTTTGCCTGTTTTTGCCTCCAATTCCAGCCGGGCATTGCGGGCGATTTCGCCGCCCTGCCGGGCCACATCCTTGTGCTCGTCAAAACTATCGGGATCGGTTGCTTCGGAAATTTCTTTGGTCG
>JAVBRV010000123.1:0-5960 GCA_031547585.1 Victivallaceae bacterium | reverse complement strand
CGGGCTGAAGCCGGAGGATTCCCCGGCGCCCGACGCCAAACGCCTCCCCTCCCCCGAGGCGGCGGAGACCTTCATCCACTACCGCCGCAGCGTCCGCCAGTATAAAAAGGAGAACCTCCCCGCCGAGCTCCTCAATGAGATGCTCGAAGAGCTGTCGAACTCCCCCACCGGCTGCAACGCCCGGGCGCTCGACCTCATTCTCGCCGACAAGCGCGAAATCCTCGACCGCAAGCTGGAAGCGGTGGTCGCCCTGATGGAAGAGGCCGCCGCCGGAATGGAGACTCCGCCGGAGCTCCTCATGGAGATGCCGAAGGCCTACCGCCGCTACGGCAAGGACCACCTCTTCCGCGGGGCGCCGCACCTTTTGATCGCCGCCGCCCGCCCGAACGCGGTCTGCGCCGCCGAGGATTGCGTCATCGCCCTCGCCGAATTCGAACTCCTCGCCGTCAGCCGGGGCCTCGGCACCGTCTGGTGCGGCTACCTGCCGCTGGTGGCGAAAATACTGCCGCAGATCCGTCCTTTATTCGGGCTTGAGCCCGATCAACCCTTCTACGCCATGCTCTTCGGGCGTCCGGCGGTGCGCTATGCCCGCTCCGTCCAGCGCCGGGGAGCGGCTCCCATCCGGAGACTTGCCGCAAAATGATGATTATTCCCGAAGAACGCGCCGGCCGCGCCGAAGGCCGCGTCCTCATCGATTTCGCCAAGGACGCCTTCGGGCGGCTCGAGGTCGAACTGACCGGCCGGGGCGGCGAAGCCGTCTCGTTCGCCATGGGCGAAGTGCTGGAGAATGACTACCTCAACCGCAAGCCGGGCGGCTTCCGCTGCTACAAGGAGACGGAGCTTCGCCTGAAACCGGGGACGCACGTCTACGCCTTCCCGATTCCGACCCACGTCGCGCCGGTCCCGACGCTGCCCAAGTGCGAGCTGCCCCCCGAAGCGGGCGGCGAAATCGCCCCCTTCCGCTACGCCGAATTGATCGGCTACCAGGGGGAGTTCCGGGCGCGGCGGTTCACCTGCCTCGCTCCCTTTGACGACGACGCGGCGGAGTTCCGCAGCAGCAACCCCGAGCTCGACCGGGTCTGGGAGTTCTGCAAGTATTCGATCAAGGCGACCACCCCCTTCGGCAAGTACGTCGACGGCGAGCGCGAACGCCTCCCCTACGAGGGCGACGCCTACATCAACCAGCTCGGCCACTTCTGCTGCGACCGCTCCTACAAGATCGCCCGCGACACCATCGAGCACTTCCTTCTCTACCCGACCTGGCCGACGGAGTGGCAGCTGCTGGTTCCGGTGCTGGCGCGCGACTACATCCTCTACTCGGGGAATGTGCATTACGTCCCCCTCTGGCTGCCGATCCTGAAAAAGCGGCTGCTGCCGGAGCTGGCGGACGCGGACGGCCTGATCCGGGGGAATAAGGAGATCCGCGACATCGTCGACTGGCCGCTCGGCGAACGCGACGGCTATGAATTCGGCGATGTGAACCTCGTCCCCAACTGCTACCGCTACAACGCTTTGCTGGCGATGGCCGATCTCACCAATGACGACCATTACCGGAAGCAGGCAATGGCGCTGCGGGCGGCGATCCGGCGGACGATGCTGAAGAACGGCGTTTTCGTCGACAACCCGGCTTCCGCGCACACCTCGCTTCACAGCGCGGTGTTCGCCTCGCTGTGGGGATTGGCCGAGAAGGAAGAGGTTCCGGCGCTGGCGGCGGTGATCCGCGAACGGGAAATGGCGTGCAGCGTCTACGTGGCGCAGTTCCTTCTCGAGACCTGCTACCGCAACGGCCTCGCCGATCATGCTTTACAGCTGATGACCGGCGGCGGCCTCCGCAGCTGGCAGAACATGATGGAGAAAGGCAGCACCATCGCCATGGAAGCGTGGGACGACTCCTTCAAGCCGAATCAGGATTGGAATCACGCCTGGGGCGCGGCTCCGGCGAACGTAATTCCGCGCGAACTCTGCGGCGTCCGCCCCCTGGAACCGGGCTTCAAGAGCTTCACGGTCGAACCGGTGAATCAGGGCCTCGACTACCTGAAGCTCCGCCACCCCGTGCCGACCGGCGAGATCCTGTTGGAGCTCGAAGGCCGCCGCGGCCGCCTCGTGGTCCCCGAGGGAAGCCGCGCGCTCTGCCGGGGCCGGGAGCTCCTCCCCGGCGAACACGCGATTACACTCTGACTTACCACTCGACGCGGAAGTCGCGGATCAAGACGGTGCAATCGCGCTGATGCGAGCGGATTCCGAGGGAAGTGACTTCGTCAAAGGCTTTCCCCTGGTTGTCCTTGAGGACCAGCGACAGGGGGACGCGTATCTCCTGCCAGGTTGCCGGGTCGGAATCGAGCACAGCATAGCTGCGGGAGAAAAGGCGCGAATCGGTATGGGCCGAGGCTCCGCTGCGGCAGGGCGCGCCGTCGCGCAAACCGGTCGCGTTCAAGACCGCGGCTTCCACCAGTTGAACCGGATTCCCCGCCTCGTCCGGGCGGTTGTTGATGGAGAAGCAGACTTCGGCGTCGGCAAGCTCTGCCGGAGGCACCGGCAGCCGCTTCCCGTCGAGAGCATGAAAAGTCGCCCAGCTTGTCATACTCAATTCGATCTCTTTCCCCCGCCGCTTCCCGCCCTCCAGTTTCCACCCTTCGAAACGGAAAACGTGCTCTTTTTGCTTGATAACCGGGTGAGTGGAGAGGGCGACGACGATCGGGGTGGAACGGCCCTCGGCGGAAATGAGGTCGAGGGCAAGAAGCATCTTCTCCGGCGACGGGTTCCGCCACTCCCAGCGGCAGAAGCCGAGGCCCTGTTCATTCTTCCAGGCGAAGAGCTTGCGGACTTCCGAAGCGTTGTCTTCCCAGCGCCAGTCGCCGATGTTTTCGCCGACCGTCACCGGTGCTTCCCGGCGGGAACCATCCGCATAGTGAAAGCGAAGGGTGAATGCCTTCTCCCCGGGGACTCCGCCGGTCACCGCGTACAAAAAGGAGAGCGAGCCGACCTTTTCATTCACCGGGATTCCCGTCACCGCCGCCGGAGCTTCCGGCAACTTGGCGGAGCGGAGCGCGATACAGGTGCGGTTGTCGTTGAAATCCATGCGGATCAGGTCGAAGGCCACGCCGCCGAAGATGTTTTCATGCCACGGAACCCCTTTCAAATCGCGGTCGCGGTCGTCGAACCAGGCGGTGCCGACGGGCCAATTCTGCTGGTTGTCGAAGCCGTAATTGGCGAATTTCGACAGGTCGAGGCAGCGTCCATCACGTCGTTTTTCAGCGGTGGTACGCTCGTTCTCGGTTTCGAGTTCCCGCTGCAATTCCGCTTCAGTGCGCTCCGCGAACTCCCCGAAACGCGCCCGGAGCTTCTCCGGGGAGCCTGCCGCCAGCAACGTCCGCCCCACCACCGGCAGGACCAGGCGCACCCGCCCCGCCGCCACCGGCAATGTACGCTGCTTGAAGGGGTCGACCATCCGCTCCAAACCCTTCGCCCCCAGCTCGACGCTGCGGGGGAAGCTGTCGAGGTTGCAGAGGTAGAAGAGCGTCATGCCATCCTGTTTGAACGCATGCGTTTCCACATTGGCGGCCGGATTGTCGCTCCCGGCTTCGAAGAGGCGGAGCGCGGGTTGAATCCGCTGTTCGGCTAGAATCTTCCCCAGCGTCTCCGCCAGCGGATAATCGGCGAGTTCGCGGTTGACGAACCAGACCGCCCCCCGGCCGTATTCCTTGCGGCCCTCCGGAACTCCTTTCCGCAGGCGGGAGAACCAGCTCACGACCGGTTTCCCGTATTCATCCAGTGTAAAAACGTCCTTCCCGGCGATCAGTACGCCGCCTTCGCGGACAAAGCTCTCCAACCGGGAAAGCGTCTCCGGGTAGCTGTTCCGGGCGCCGAACGCCAGCAGAGCCCGGTATTTCTTCAGCTTCTCCGGCAGCTGCTCCTCAAAGATCACCTCGTTCGGATAGTGCGAAAATTGCAGCGCCATAACGGCGTTGGTCAAGCCGTCGGCGAAGTCGCTGTTCACCGCGCGGTCGTAGCGGATGGTCGGGTAGGAGAAGAGAACCGCGCAATCGGCGGGAACCCGGTGCCGCCGGGGCAGAATGAAGTCGGCCAGCGAGTCGATCTCCGCCTTCGCCTCCCCGATCACCCGGAAGCCGGAAGAGGGGAAAAAGTTCTGATTGAGAAGCTGAAACGGATACGTCATGGCGGTCTTTGCATCGCCTCCGTAACCGCCCCATTCAAAAAGATAGATGGCATTCTGTCCCCGCATAACCTCGTTCCAGAGAATCGCATGCAGTTTTTCCGGCGAACCGGTGGTATAGCACTCGCCGTTGACCAGGGGCTTCCCATCGGCAATGGCCCGCATAACCTTCATGCGGGTGAGGTTGTCGCGAATATTGGCGGCTACGTCCGGCATTTCGGCGAAGGGGAGAATCGTCCGTCCCTGCCGGGCGAAAAAATTGAACTGGTGGTTGCCGGTTCCGGCGTTGACAACCCCCGTCTCCCGGTTGATCGCGTGAAGGTTGAAGTGATGCCAGCTCCGCCGGTAGGTATCATGGCCCATCAGCTGAACCGCCGTGGCCGAGCGGGGAGAAATCTCCTGAATGATCTTCTTCCCTTCAGCGCAGACCCTGGTAACCTGATCCTCCTGGAATTTGTCGAAAGCCACCCGGAAGGCGGCGTGCTCCGGCGTTTCCGGCAGGACGGCGATGGCCTCCCACGAGCTGTAATTGGTATTCCAGGCCGCGTTGACCCGGCCAAGCGAACCGTACTTTTGCTTCAGGCTGTCGATGAACCGTGAACGGTTCGCCGGACTCCCGTCGGCATACTTCGGTTCGTTGAAGAGCTCATACGCATAGACCTCGGCATTTTCATACTTCATGCTGAGGGCGGCGTGCCTCCACATATTGAGAACGAGTCCGCGTCCCTCGGGAGTCCCCAGCGCAAAGGGAAGAGCAAAAGCGGAGGAATTCTTGAAATCCCCCAGCGCGGAGTCGCCGACGAACTTGCGGGTCAGCTCCGGCTTCCTCGCCCACTCCGACAACCTATGGGTTTCGACGTACAAGGGCAGCCGGATTTCGCGGAACAGTTCCTGGGTGTTCTCCAGCCAGACCGCCCGGTAGTAACGGTTGACGCCGGGCATGGCTTTCATCTCGCGGTCGTAGGTTTCCCAGCGCAGCCGTTCCGTGTAGCCCTTGTACTCCGGGGAGTACATACGATACCAGAAAAGACTGGTGTTGAAGCACATTGAATTGAAGCCGAGCGCCGTCATATTGTCATGGCAGGGAAGTTCCTGGTAAATGGAGTGAAGCGCCGGGAAAACCTTGATCTTTTCCACATTCCGAACAAAGCTTACAATGGAACGTGCCCCACTGAATTGCGCCCCCAACACCAGAAACGGAGTACCGGTTTCGGAAACAAAATTCCCATCTTCGCCGATGGCGAGCGATTCCGCCTGAAGACTCACGCCGACCCACAAGGCCAGCCATAATACAACGATTTTCTTCATGCGTCTCATCTCTTTTTACAACGCCTTGGTCCGGAAGGCGAAATTACTCAATACCCCCATCGTCACCTTCGATTTCGCGTAGGCCGTGTCGAAGGTCATCGCCGAAGCGCTGCCGTCGAGCATGGTTACATTGACGCGCCCGGCGTGACGGAAGTGGAGCGCACCGTTGCCCGCGCCGCTCGCCCGGTAACTGACGCCGCAGTACTGTACCTGTTCGTTGGCGGAGGTTCCGGTGCCGAACGCCCCGGCGTAGGTGGTATAGACGCTGTCGCCGAGAACGATAGTCGCGGAGGGATTCTTCCGGGGAACGAATTCCGCCGCTTCCCGTCCGATCTGCGAACGCTTTACGAAGGCGACGGTTGCATCGGCAATGGCCGCTTTGCCGGTAATCCAGGTATTGATGCCGAAAACCTGCAATGCGTTGCCCACAGGCGTATGCGGCCGGAGCACCAGCGACGGGCAGGAATACAACTCAGCC
>JAVBRV010000249.1:0-6576 GCA_031547585.1 Victivallaceae bacterium | reverse complement strand
AACGATCGCTAGCGCGATCTCACTTTCGCTGCTGCGCAGCGACTCTCAGACGGCTCTTCCCCAAAAAGTGCCCCATCTTCGCCCACGGGGCTCGATCTTTTGCTGCGCAAAAGCAAGGGGGCAGACTTTTCGTGGGCCCCGCTCTCCGGTACTCCGTGCGGCCTTTGGCCGTACTCGCACCTGCGAGTATGGTACTTTTCTTTTCCCGCTCGACTACGTTCGGCTTCGGCACTCTTGTGCCTTCGCTCGTTTGCTGCCGCAAACGAGTTCCCTCACATCCGCTCGCGGCGCTTGCCGCGCTTACTTAGGCTAACCGCGCTGTGGGCCGGGGAGGTTGCACGCAACGTTGTTTGGTACACGCCAAGAGCGAGCAATGCGACTTTAACAACGTTATACTCCGCGCCTGACGTTCGTCCGAGTACACACGACCGCTTTGCGGTCTATTTTTTCACATTTCCTTTTTTTAAATTCGTAATTCGTAATTCTTAATTCGCTTCCTGGAGTTTTTTCCGGAATTCGCGGGGGCCGAGGCCGGTAATCCGGCGGATGAAGCGTGAAAAAGAGCGCAGCTCCGCAAAGCCGCACCGTTTGGCGACTTCGGAAATGCGCAGGTCCGTTCCCTGCAACAGACTCATCGCCAGAAGGTGCCGCCGGTCGAGGATATAACGGCCGGGCGACACCCCGGTCACCTCGGTGAACAACCGCGACAGCGTCGAACGGGGAACCTTCAGCGTGTCGGAGAGCATAGCGAGCCCGAGCTGGGGGTCGGAGAGATTGGCGGAGATGAATTCGAGGCAGTAAGGCACTGTTTTCTCCGAATGGATCCCCTGATTCACCCCCTCCCCCATCCGGCCGAAAATCTCGAGGACGATGGAGCAGCCGTGACGCAGCGAACGCGGATCGGTCAGGCTGATGATCTCATCCAGCTCCCGAAACAGCTCCTCCGGATACTCCGAAGAAGCGCGCTGGTGCCGGGGGTAGCGGTAGGAAAGCATGATGGCTTCGGCCAGTCCCCCTTGAATAGAAAGCCAGCGATGACGCCAGGTCTCGGAAAGCGGCTGCCGCAAAACGTCCTCACCGGGGAGGTAGTAGAAGACTTCGTTCTCCCGAAGCTGGTATTTTTCCCCGAATAAAGTGACCTCGCCGATCCCGGAAATCCCCCAGATAATCTGGACGGTTTGGCACAAAACGCCCTTTCTCTGGATTAAACGCCCCCTTGGAGAAGTATTCTCCCCGGTGGCGCTGAGGTAGAACGGCATTCCGATCGGCCTGGCATCCAGCTTAATTGCGCCTTTAAAGACAGTGTCCTGCCGGTACTTTTCCATCAGATGATATTCCCCCTTTCGAGACAAGTGGTCTATTGACAACCCACTGCAAATCTATTATAATATATACAGCGAACAAATGAGCATTCCCCGCAGCGGGAGAAAGAGGTGAAAAAACCGGCAAATACCTCGCGGCGTATCGGTCTTGAATCCATTTCTAACATAGCAGGAGAAACCTGAAAATGCAAATTCCCCCGAAAAAAGCCCGCATAATCGGCAGTATACGCCTGAATTTCACACTCATTGAACTCCTGGTCGTTATCGCCATCATCGCCATCCTGGCCGCGCTCCTCTTGCCCGCCCTGAACAAGGCGCGGGAGAAGGCCAGGGGGACCAGCTGCCTCGGCCGGATCCAGCAACTCAGCCTCGCCACCCGGTTGTACGCCCAGGACCACGGCGGCTGGACCGGGCGCTGGGATGCCAACACCACCTACGCCTATGCGATGTGGAACAAGCTCCTCTTCAAATTGAGCTATGCCACGCCGATCACCCTCTTCCGCGATGAAAACCGGGGGGCGGCCCCCAAGGATCTGGAAACCGACGGCAACTGGTTCGCCACCTACGGAATCATCTCCAACCTGAAAGGCGGCTTCGGCCTCACCAACGTGCAGTGCGTCAATATGAAGAGAGTGGAAAGCCGCCCCTGTTATAAAAATCTCGCCCGGCTCCCCTTTATCGCCGATTCGGTCAGCATCGAAACCGCCACCCGGGGCAAGACCCAGACCATGTCGTTCGGAACCTACCTCGCGACGGCCATCGATCTGCGCCACGGCCGCCGGGGCAACGTCGGCATGTTCGACGGCTCCGCCATGGTCATGAGTTACGCCGCGCTCCGCGAACAGCTGGACCCCGTCTACTCCGCCGACCTCCGCTGGAGCATCGACGTCAAACAAGATTTCATCTACTACGAATGATCGGAGCCGACACCATGCGCCATCTCCTTCTCCTCGCTTGTTTCGCCTGCCTCTCCCTCCCGGCCCGGCCCCTGTGGCTGGAGGTCGAAAAACGGGACGGCTCCTTCCGGGTCGAACGGCTCCCCGCCGCCCTCCTGCACTTCAATCTCAAGTGGAGCGGCGTTCAGCAGACCCCGAAAACCGTAAAAGGCGCGTTGGAGCAAACGCCGGACGCCCTCCGCTACACCGGCGACTGGCAGGTCGGCAAGAACCGCTTCACCCTCAAGGAAGAGTTCCAATTCCCCACCCCCGACCGGGTGGAGTTCAGCGCGGCGTTGAAGTCGGAGTCCCCGGTGGAGACCGCCGAAATCTCCCTCAACTTCAACCTCCCCCTCGACCTTTTCGCCAAAAAAAGCGTCACCGTCGACGGCGAAACCATTCGCTACGCCGAAACCGCCGCCAAGGCGAACAACCGCCACTTCAAAGAGGCGAAGCGCGTGGTGATCGAGATGCCGGAGGGCAAGCTCGAAATCACCGGGGAGCCCTTCCGCGTCCTCCTTCAGGATAACCGGGTGTTCGCCAAAAAAGGCGACGCCTCCCCCGGCAGCTACGGCCTCCGGCTCTATCCGCAGCAGGGCGGGGAGAAGGAGTGCTCGGAAGCCGCCTTCCGCTTCACCTTCACCTTCCACGGAACCCTCTCAACTCCGCTCGATCTCTCACAGGCGGCAAACCGCGCCTTCAAGGATGAAGTCGCCGGCGACGGCAAAGGCGGCTGGAACGACCAGGGGCCAGAGAACGACCTCCGGATGTTCCAGCCGGGCGACTACCGCTTCTTCGGGGTCGACTTCCGGGTGCTCGACCCCGACCGGAACGGCGGCCGGGCCTGCCTCGTCTTCAACGGAGCCGACCGCGATTGCTTCCTCGATGCGGCGACTGTAAAAACGGCGGCGAAAGGGAAATGCCTCTATCTGCTGCACGCCAACGCCTTCACCGGCAAGTACAAAGAGGCGGGGACGATTTCGGTGAAGTTCCGCGACGGCTCCACCCAGGAGATTCCGGTCCGCAACCGGGTCGACGTCGCCAACTGGTGGGGCGGCATCGATGTGGAGAACGCCCCCGTGGTCTGGAAAAGCGCCAACGCCAAATCGGTGGTTGGCCTCTATATGACCAGCTTCGAATTGAAGCGTGACGACCCGGCCGAGATCACCTTTAAAAAGGGGGAGTACCCCGTCTGGATGATTGTCGCCGCCACCCTCGCCGACCGCAAGGCGGAGACTTATAAACTGAATAGCGACATCTACATCCTGCCCGGCGAAAAGTGGGCCGAAACCCGGGTCGCCGACGTGAAACCGGGGACGGCGCTCGATCTCTCACCCCATATCGAGGCTCCGGCGGGCAAATACGGCCGGGTCATCGTCACCCCCGGCGGGAAACTGGCCTTCGAAAAGGCGCCCGATAAACGCCTCCGCCTCCTCGGGGTCAATATCTGCGAAGATGCGAACTTCCCCTCGAAAGAGGTGTCGGAGAAGCTGGCGGGGGATCTCGCGCGCGCCGGATACAACACCCTCCGCATTCACCACTTCGAGAACGGCTTGCATAACGGCAAGGGGAAGTATTCCTATGAATTCGACCCCGACCGGCTCGACCGGCTCGATTACCTGATCCACTGCCTGAAGGAGAAGGGCATCTACGTCACCTTCGACCTCTATGCCAGCCGGATGCACAAACCGGGCGAACTCCCGAAACTCGGCGACTTCAAGGTCGGCGTCTGCTTCCACGACGAGTATCTGGAGAACTGGAAGGAGTTCACCACCCGCCTCCTCAACCACGTGAACCCCTATACGAAGCTGCGCTGGGCCGACGACCCCGCCTTCTTCTGCCTCAACCTGGTGAACGAGAATCCGCTGATTAAAATCTGGCGGCAGGGGGATGAAAAGACCATCCTCGCCGAGTACGCCGCTTATCTGGAGCGGAACCGTCTCGACACCCCCGAGAACCGCGCCCTCCGCACCGGCCCCTTCCTCTCCTTCCTGACTGAAAAGCAGAACCGGGCGATCCGGCTGATGAGCGACCACGTCCGCAATACCCTGGGGTCGAAGATCCTCATCACCGACATCAATTGCGACAATCGGCCCTACCTCGCCCATTCGCGGGCGACGCTGGAACTGGTGGACAACCATTACTACCACGACCACCCGTCGCATCCGCAGGGCGGCTGGAGCCCCCCGTCGGTCTTCACCCAGTTCTCCTCAATCAGCCGCTATGCGGAGACGCCGCGCGACCTCATGCCCACGCGCATCTTCGGCAAGCCCTTCATCGTCACCGAGTACCAGTTTTGCCACCCGAACCGCTTCATCGCCGAATCCGGCCCCCTGATGGGAGCCTACTCCGCATTGCAGGATTGGGACGGGCTCTGGCGCTTCCAGTACTCCCTCTCCGAAAAACCGATAAAGCAGCCGGGCGGCTACGTCTCCTACTTCACCACGGTGAATTCACCCACCATGCGCCTCAGCGACTACATCATCTACTTCCTCTTCATCCGCGGCGACGCGCGTCCGGCGGCGGAGGGGAGCGCCCTGCCGCTCGACGCCGCACTCAACAAAACGGAGGCCCTGCCCATACCCTATTCGCGGCTCGGACTCGTCCGCCAGATCGGCATCCTGCCGCCGGGCGTGAAGCCGGCGGGGGTCAACCTCTTCGCCGCTCCCCCCGCCGATTCCGGCAAGGGCCCCATCACCAGCTCCACCGGGGAGATCACCCTTGACCCCGCCGGGGAGTTCAAGGTGGTGACGCCGAAGAGCGAATGCCTGGCGACCGATCGGGAGAGCGCGGCGGCCGGGCGATTGTCCTTCCGGAACGGCGGCGCCTTCCAGACCCTCTCGCTCCACACGCTCGATGACCGGCCGATCGGGGAGTCGTCGTCGCTGCTCCTCCTTCACCTGACCGATGTGAAGAACAGCGGGGAGCAATTCTCCGGCCCCGACATGACCTACCTTTTGAAGTACGGCAAGCTGCCGATCCTGCAGGAGATCGGCCGGGCCGACGTCTCGATCCGGCTGCCGGAAGGCAGCTGGAAGGTGGAGGCGCTGAACCTGGACGGCACCGTCAAAGGCCCCCGGGAAGCGGCGTTCCGCGAAGGCGCGCTCCGCTTCCCGGCCTCGACCGCCGAAACCCTCGCCTACCGTATAACAAGGTAACCACAGCTCATGTTTGCTGCATGCGGCGACGCGATAAACGATAGGTGCCGGGCGTTACGCCGGTTTCACGTTTAAAGGCGAGCGACAACGCCATGTTTGAACCGTACCCGGTCCGTTCCGCAATCTCCGGTAACGACAGATCCGTGTCATCCAGCAGTTCGCGAATGCGGTTGATCCGCAATTCAAACAGGAAGCGGAGTGATGTTTTGCCGAGGTACCGTTGGAATTTTCGAGTTAAGGTGGCGGATGAAATTCCGGCGGCGCAGGCGGCGTCCTCGACGCTGATGAAATTCATGTAATTGGTCAGCAGGAAGTTGATTGCAGTCGCAAGCCTCACGTCCTGAACCGCCAGCACGTCGGTGCTGCGCCGCGATATGATTGTTGCCGGGGTAACGCATACCGGTTCCGCCGGTACGTCTTCCCCCCGCAGCATACGATCAAGAAGTTCAGCCATCTTGCGTCCGATCTCGCGCATTTCTCCGCTGATTCGTGTCGTAGGGATCATGGCATTGTCAGTTAAGAGCGCGTTGTCGCTCGTGCAGATTACCGCGATCTCTTCCGGGACTTTGATGGATTCCGCAGCAAGCGCCCGGTAGGCAACCGTCAGATGAAGGCTATTCGGAATCATCAAGGCGGCGGGTTTCGGCAATTCCCTGAAAAATCTCCGCAACGTTCGCAAGACCACGGAGTAGTTCGTAAGTTCGTCCGATCGTTGTCCGGGATTCCAGTACCCCCGTTCGAGCTTCAAGCCCCGCTCTCCGAGGACGACAGCGAGGGTCCTGATCGGATCCTGCCAGAAGCCGTGGTAATCGCCCGGCCATTCGCGCGCATCGATCGCCGCATAGTGGATAAAGCCCTTATTCTGGAAATAATCCGCAATCATCTCGGCGAGAATCCGGGTGTTGCAACTGACTGTACGCACATTCTTTTCGGAATGCAGTTCGCGACAGACCACCGGTGTACGGTTGAAGTTCCGGATCTTCCTCAATTCGTCAGGCTGCAGGTAATCCGCCAAGATTCCGTCGCCAACCCAACCCGGCGGCGGGCGCCTTCCGCACAACTCAATCTGCCATCCTCGTTTCTGCCCAAACGTATAAATTTCGCTCAAGATGTTCGGATCCGGCATCCACATTGCACAAAGTATATTTTTCATTCAGCCCA
>JAVBRV010000406.1:0-5024 GCA_031547585.1 Victivallaceae bacterium | reverse complement strand
GGCAATCGAACGCAGATTATCCCGGTTCAGATCGCCCCCGCACGCGGGGCAGGACAACGACGGCACTCTTCGCGACCACCATTCCCGCAGCGGAATGACCAGGCCCCCGAGAAAACCAATGGCGGCGGCGGAACAGGCAAGCAGGCGCACTTCAAAAATCGCGCCCCCCATGAAAACCAGAGCCGCAATCAGCATCGTCGGCCAAGCGGGGGTAATCGGATTGAAAAAAAGAAAGGCCTTCCGCACCTTCAGGTCAGCCGGTGAAAGCGTGCGGTTCTCCGGCGCTTCCCCGGTAAAGACAGCCCCGCCGCAGAAACCGCAATGTCCGGAAGCAAGCTGCCAGGCGGCACCGATGAATCGCCGTTCCCCGGTATGCCAATCCATGTGAAACTTGTTGAGCGGAGTTCCGCAACGCGGGCAAAAACGGCTGCTTCCCAATCCATCGCTAAACGAAAGCATGAACAGCAATAAAAACACCAGCGGAACAACGACGAGCGCCGCCGCCACGCCCCCGGCGTCAAACCAGCCGCAGCCGAAAGCTCCGCCCCAGAGAATCAAGGCAACGGCAACACAAAAAGGCATGCGGCGGTCGCGTGCTTCATGACGCGAACGCAGTGCCGAAACGGTCGCCTCGCGGTCGAACTTTTCCAGCACGACTTCGGACTGCCGCTCCACGATTGTTTCCGGAGTTGGTCTTCCCATAGCACAGTATACAGCCGCACCGAATGCAAATCAAGCCGAAACTGCGAAAACATAATCCCGTTTCCCCGCTTTACACTCCTCGAACGCTATCACCCGAGCGGAAAAATCGATTTTATTTCTCCAGCATGACCTTGCGGAAGCGGGCGGGGCATTTGAGGTCGCCGATGCCGCCGCCCCAATTCATGTGGTAGCGGCTTTCGCCCGGATCTTCATCGTTGAAGCAGAGCGAGAGGCCGAAGACGCTCCCCTCGCGCAGCTTCAGGGGGGAGACCAGCCGGCGCGGAATGGCGATCCGGTAGGTGGTGGTCTTCGCGGCTTCATCGCGGGTGATGAACTGGCGGATTCCGGCGGCCTCGCCCGGAGCTTCGCGGGTCGGCGGGGCCTGATGGCACCACGGCTTTTTCCCCAGCGCAAAACAGAACTCGTGGTCGTCGGCGTCGTAGGCGAGCTTGCCGTCGGCGTCGTTCCAGGAGTCGATGCCGAGCTGGAGCGAATCGCCCTTCCAGGAGGCGGCGTCCGGATGCGGATTCAGGTGGAGGTCATCCTTGACCTCGCTGAAGATATAGAGGTTTTCATCGTCCCAGCCGAGGAGGGTCCGGTGCGACAGGTCCTCGGGGCCGCTCCACGGGATCGAGGGGTCGGGGGGGTAGACGTCCTCCCGGCCCGCCTGCCGGATGCCATATTTCGCGAGCTGCGGCCGGAAGTCGTATTTTTCGAGATCGGCAACCGTGAGGCGGGGGAGCTTCTGCATGGGGGGCAAGGTGAGCTTCGACTCGAACGCCTTGCCCTCCCCTCCCCGCGCCGAGATGACCAAGGCGGAGGGAACCGCTCCGGAGAATTTCACGGTCACGGTTTCGGAGGATTGGCGCGGAACCGTCAGCTGGCCGCGATAACCGAGCGAGGCAATCTCCACTTCCCCCTGCCAATTGTCGAAACCGCGGTTGTAGAGTTGCAGCTTCAAGGTTTCGCGGTCGCGGAGGTAGCCCCGGATGACGAGGGCCGGGCGGGCGTCGATGGCCGTCCGCAGCGCCGGAAGCACCGTCCCCGCGGCATTTTCCGAGAGATAGAGCGGCGTACCGGTGATGGCGGCGGTTTGGAGCGGGGTTCCGTAGATGGAACGGGGGGCGGCGTCCGGCGGCAGCGCGAGAGCCAAGGGCTCCGCCTCATCCCCGGCGTTCCAGACGGCGTAGGAGGTGCGGCCGGCCTTCCGGTAGCTCAGAATCTTGAGGTCGCTGTCGAGCAGCCACTTCACCTCGTCGGCATGGTCGATTTCATGAGCGGCCTGGGCATAGGCGGCGACGGCGGGCAAGGGGCGGATGCCGTTTTCGGTGCGCCAGATGCCGTAGCAGTAGGGACCCGCTTCCCAGCGGTCGAGGCCGAGGAACCAGATGAGGTAGCGGCACTCAGGGTAGCTCCGGGCGATCAGGAACATCCGGGCGAGGTAGGTCGCGTGCTGATGGGCCAGGGGGTCGTCGAAGGGAACCGTCTCCTCGAGGGAGTAGCCGAGTTCGCCGATCACCAGCTCCTTGTGGTGCTTGCGGGCGAGTTCGGCCTGAACTTTCAGGCTGGAGGCGAAGTCGCCTTTTTCGGGGGAAGCGACGTAGCTCCCATCCGCCATGAAAATCCGCGGCGAGGCGTAGGGGTGCGGCGCGGCGATCTCAAAGCAGTCGCCCGCGTTCTTCAACACCTTTTCGTAGAAGGAGGAGCGAACGCCCGAAACGTCGACCATCAGCTTCAAACCGTACTTGCGGGCGATCGGCGCGGCGGTGCGGAGGAGCTCGCTGTAGTACTCGGCCCCATCCGGCAGCGGGCGGCCGATGGTGAGATCCGGCTCATTGAGGAAGTCGATGAATTCGGCCTGCCCCTGATATTGGCGGAAGAGGTGCTCGAAAAAGAGCGCCGCTTTGCCGAGGTCGGCCTTCTTGCCATCCGGCCGGAGCGCCCAGGCTGGGATAGTTCCGCCGATCAATTCGTGATTCAAGGTCGGGTGCCAGTAGAGCGCGGCGGGCTTGCGCAAGGCGGGGGTCTTCCACTCCCCTTCGCGCGGCTCGTAGGCTTTCCAGCCGGAAATGTTGGTGCGAAGGCGGCTCGTGCCGATGCGGGCGAGGTAGGAGTTCGGCAACGGACTCTCCTGCATGCCGAAGAAGCCGGGCTTCTCCCCCGCGAAGGGAGCAGTGACCACAAAGGGGGCGGCGGTCTGTTTGACCACCGTTTCCCCCTGCCGGATTTCAATCGCGGCGGGGTAGTAGCCCGGAGCGGCCGCTTCCGGGAACTCCACGGTGACGCTCTTCGCCTCCCCCCGCTTGAGGGAGAAGGGGAGTTCGCGGGTTTTCCCCGCCAGCGCAACCCGGAGGGTGAAGTTCTCGGCTGCGACGCCGCCGTTGAAGAGGTTGACCGTCATTTTGGGCATCTCGGGCGTATGGACGACGTCGCCCGGTGCGACCGAAGAGTAAACGCTGAAGGGTTCGGCGGGTTGATAGGGAGTAGGTTCCCTCCCCTCCTCCAGTTGAATCGCGTCGATATGGACTACGGTGTTCCCTTTGGGCAGAAAGGCGGGAAACAGGCCCGCCCCCGGCCGGTCCGTCCGGATGCGGCAGGAGTAGCGCTGCCACTCATCCGTCAGCCGGAAGGCGGTGCGGCCGATCTGCCGCCAGTCGGCGACGCCGATAAAGGCGAAGTCCACGGAGTCGCCGCCCGAAACCCGGCGGGCAAAGAAGCTCACCACGTAATCGGTATCCTTCTTGATCGTATAGCACCAACGCCCCTGCGCCCAGGAGACGGAGCCGTCGATTTCGAGCGACGAACGCCCCTCGGCGGCGTCATTGGCAACCGTGCGGATCGGCTCCTCCGAGCGGTAGTAGCGGAAGTTCTGAACGCCGGTCTCAAAGCCGGTGTCCTCCGTAAAGAGGTTGGCCGCCGCCAGGCTGCCCGTCAGAAAAAAGAAGGCGAGATAGCGCATTTATTCCGTCTCCCAGACGATATCGTCAAGCAGAAACACCGACGGTTGATCCGAAACCGGCAGGAAGAAGCGGAGCGAATAGATCGCCCCCGGCTTAAAGGGGTACGGCTTATTGCGTTCCGGCCCCGAAGCATAGCGCAGGGAGTCCAGCCGAACGGTGATTTTCTGCCAATCATTGCCGACCGCCTTGATGGTGCCGACGCCGAGCGAAAGGTCCTTGCCGTAGCGGTCCTGCCGCTCCGCGAAGGCCAGCGCCGTCGGGGGCGCGCCCGAAACCGGCTTCAGAAGGAAGGAGACCGCCACCGCGTTCGCGGGCGGAACCGGCGCTTTAAAAAATTGCAGCCCCTGGTAGCGCTTGCAGCCCTGGAAGGTCGCTTTCAGCGCGCCGTCGCCGGAAAGGGTTTCATCGGTGAGGGCCAGCTGCGACTTGGCGCTTTCGGCATCCTGGTACCCCAGCCAACCGTCGATTTTACCCTTCTCGAAATCGTCGATCACCACGGTTCCGGCGGTCAAGGCGGCAGTGGCGGCGGCGAAGATGGCAGTAAAGAGTGTTTTCATCGGGCAATAATCCAGGAGTAAGCGCTATAGCCGCCGGAGCCGAAGAGGACCCGTTTGACCGGAATGTTCGACATGACGGAGGAGCCGTCGCAAAAGAGCAGCGAGAGCTTCCGGGTGTGGTAGGTTCCGCCGTAGGACTTGGGGGCCAGGGCATCCTCGCTCTTGTTGCCGAAGCCCTCGATGTCGCCGCGGACGTAACCGGCGTCGACATCCGGCCGGGTGCAGTACAAAAGGCCGACGCTGCTGTTCGCCATCTGGCTGAACCGCGCCACCTGGTGAAGCGTACCGGCGGAATTGTACTCAAGATAGGCCTGCCGTTTGGAGCTGAGGTTGTTGCTGGTCAGGTTGGTGTAGCTGTAGGTGGTGCTCCAGCGGGCGAAATTCCCCATTTTGGCGTACGCGCCGGGGCAGACGATCGGATTCGCCCGCGGTTTGGTAAGGTCTGAGAAGCCGAGGTAGCCGGCGATGTTGTGGCGGCGGTCGGTTTCGATCGTGACCATCCGGTAATCCCGGCCCTGCGAGTTGAGGTTCGCGGTCTGGGTCGGCAAAAAATCGCGGTTGTCGGAGCCGTAGAGGGCGAATGCCGCGCCCGCCTGCTTCAGGTTGGAGGTGCATTTGATCGCCTGCGCCCGGTCGCGGGCGGCGGCCAGCGCGGGCAGGAGGATCGCGGCGAGAATCGCGATAATGGCGATTACGACCAGGAGTTCGATCAGGGTGAATTTGATTCTCATGGCAATATCCTTATATCATGAGGAAATGGTTTCCGAGAGACTGCGGGGCGGAACGAGACGGGAGATTTCGCGTT
>JAVBRV010000204.1:0-3960 GCA_031547585.1 Victivallaceae bacterium | reverse complement strand
AACGCGCTGCGCCTTGTTTTTCATCTCTAGTGAAAAAAATAAAGCGCGCGGGTAAGATCGACATCTTATCCGCGCGCTGTGTTTTCTCTCTTACGGTCGCTCCGGCCTGACGGCCTCCGCTCGGGCCGGGCTCCGCACCGCGACTGACGTCGCGTTTCTTGAGCTGGGCTGCGCCCGGGCGAAGTCGGCGAGGTTTCACCTCACACTCCACCAAAGGGCGCTGCCCTTTGGAATCCCGCAAGGGCGGCCGCCCTTGACCCAACGCTCCGCGCCTTGCGGCGCTCCGCTGTACTTAGTCCTCCACCACGATATCCGTGATCACCACGTTCTCCGCCGGCACATCCTGGTGCATCCCGCGACGGCCAGTCTTCACCTTGGCGATCTTATCCACCACGTCCATCCCCTCCGTCACCTCGCCGAACACGCAGTACCCATAGCTCTGGGCCGTCGGCGCACGGAAATTCAAAAAGTCATTGTCCACCAGGTTGATGAAAAACTGGCTCGTCGCACTGTCCACCACCTGCGTCCGCGCCATCGCCAGCGTCCCGCGCTTGTTCTGCACCTGGTTGCCCGCCTCATTCTTGATCGGATCTTTGGTCGGCTTCTGATTGAAGTTCTCGTCAAATCCGCCGCCCTGAACCATGAAATTGCCGATCACCCGATGGAAAATCGTCCCCTTGTAGTGCCCCGAAGCCGCATAATCCAGAAAGTTCTTCACCGTAATCGGAGCCTCTTTCTCAAACAACTCCACCTTGATGTCCCCGTGATTCGTCTTGATCGTAACCATTTTCCGTCCTTCCGTTTGTTTGACGGGAGCCGCGCCCCCTGCTCCTTTTTCTACCGCTCCCGAAGTCGTACAAGCCGACATCAGCAACATGCCCAGTCCGGCAATCAACACTCGACGCATAACCAAATCCTCCTTGCTCTGTTCCAAGAAAAAAGCGCGGCAAAATTTGCCGCGCTTTCGCGTATCGCAGATACTGTTTTCGAAAACGCGTCAGCGCTTCGAGAACTGGAACCGGCGACGGGCGCCCGGCTGACCGGGCTTTTTGCGTTCTTTGACGCGGGCGTCGCGGGTCATCATGCCGTTGGCTTTGAGGGCCGGGCGGACGTTTTCGTCGAGGGCGACGAGAGCGCGGGCGACGCCGTGGCGCAGGGCGCCGGCTTGGCCGGCCATGCCGCCGCCGTCGATGCGGGCGGCGATATCGACTTTACCGAGGGCTTCGCTGGCGGTCAGGACTTGGCGGACGTATCCGCAGAGGGCTTCGCTGGGGAAGTACTCATCCATGTCTTTGCCGTTGACGACGATCTTGCCCGTTCCGGGAACCATGCGGACGCGTGCAACCGCGCATTTACGCCGGCCGGTGGCCAGCACTTCATCACTTTTCTTTGCCATAGTGATTTATTACTCCATGGTAACTTTGGTCGGTTGCTGTGCGGTGTGCGGATGTTCCGCGCCGGCGTACACCTTCAGCTTGCTGAACTGGGCCCGGCCGAGGCGTCCGTGGGGCATCATACCCCAGACGGCGTCTTTGATGAAGCGCTCGGGGGAGCGTTCGCGGATTTCCTTGGCGGTATATTCTTTGCGACCGCTGCGGAAGCCGCTATAGTCGACATAGACTTTTTCTTCGCCTTTGCGTCCGGTGAAGACGGCTTTTTCGGCCTTGATGACAATGACGAAGGCGCCGGTGTCGATGTGCGGGGTGTAGGTGGGTTTGTCTTTGCCGCGCAGCGCGTTGGCGATACGGACCGCCATACGGCCGACCGGCGCTTCCGAGGCGTCAAAGAGGATATATTCCCGTTTGATTTCGCCGGTTTTGGCCAGATACGTTTTCATGCTTCATTATCCAATAGGTTGTGGTTTCAATGCCTTCCGGCTCTGGATCAACCAGGTCGCACCCTCGTTTTTCCGGAACCTTCCACAAGAAATATCTCCCGAAACCTCCTTAGCAGCGATGATCGGATGCCGCACGGGAAGCCGGAAACGTATTTACAATAGCATGCATTTCGAAGATTTCCAGTCATTCCCCCGATATATTGTTGTTTTTCGTCGCGGGCATGGTATATTATCGGAAAAACAACCATGAGTTTCAATCCGACCATGAATCCTGACGACGAACTTGCCGTCGGCGACTACCTGACCCCGGAACGCGCAGTCCTCTGGGAGCCCGCCGCCAAGAACGACCTTCTCATCCGGCTGGCCGGACTTCTCTCCACGGCTCCGGAAGTCTCTTCCCCGGAAGAGCTTCAGAGTGGAATTCTCCGCCGGGAAGCACTGCTCTCCACCGGCATCGGCCTCGGCATCGGGGTGCCGCACGTCCGCCTCCCTTCGGTTTCGCGCCCGGTGATGGCCGCCGCCCTGGTTCCCGGGGGAGTGACGGACTACGCCGGTTTCGACGGGGCGCCGGTCCGCCTCGTCCTCATGATCGCCGCCGGCTCCGAGCAGCACCACCTTTATCTCATGCTGCTCTCGAAGCTGAGCACCCGCCTTAAAGACGACGCTTTCCGCGAGCGGCTCTTCCAGTCGCGGAGCGACCGTGAACTTTTTCTGCATCTCACCAGCCGGAACGAATAACTTTCAGGAGGTTCCCCATGCAACAATCCCCATCCATCCCCGCCATCGACTGGCAGCGTGTCGACCTCCTCATCGATCTCGCGCTGAATGAGGATCTCGGCGAAGCGGGCGACGTCACCACCCATTCGGTAGTCCCCGAGACCGCGACGGCGCGCGCCGTCCTCCGCTGCAAGGAGCCGGGCATGGTGCTCGCCGGCATCGGCGTCGCCGAGCGGGTGTTCCGCAAGGTCGACCCGTGCCTCGCCTTCACCGCCTTGAAGAGCGACGGCGACCGGGTCGAACCGGGCGACCTCCTCGCTGAAATCCGGGGTTCCGCGCGCAGCATCCTCATTGCCGAGCGCACCGCCCTCAACTTTCTGCAGCGGCTGTCGGGCATCTCCACCACGTCGGCCCGGTACGCCGCCGCGCTTGCGGGCAGTAAGACCGTCGCCCTCGACACCCGCAAAACCACGCCCGGCTACCGTAATCTGGAGAAATACGCGGTGGCCGTCGGCGGCTCCACCAACCACCGCACCGGCCTCTACGACCGGGTCATGATCAAGGACAACCACCGCGAAATGGCCGCCATGGAGGGGCCGGGCGGCATCGCCCGCTCGGTCGAACGCGCCCGCCAAATGTATCCGGGCCTCGAGATCGAGGTCGAAGCCGACAGCCTGGAGGAGGTCCGCGAGGCCGCCGAAACCGGGGCCGAATACATCATGCTCGACAATATGGATGACGAGACGATGCGCGAAGCGGTCCGCCTCGTCGCCGGGCGCGCCCGGCTGGAGGCTTCCGGCGGCATTACCCAGGGCCGCCTCCCGGCCATCGGCCGCATCGGGGTCGACTTCGTCTCCGCCGGGGCGCTGACCCACTCGGTCAAGGCCGCCGACATCTCCCTCGACATCGAGGTGGAAAAGTGATCGCGCTGCTGCGTGGAATCCTGGCCGAAGCCACCTTTTCGAACGCCATCATCGACGTCGGCGGGGTCGGCTACGAGGTGCTCATCCCCCTCTCGACCTTCGACAAGCTGCCCTTGCCCGGGAACGAGGTCCGGCTTCATGTCCAGACCCAGGTGCGCGAGGACGCCATCACCCTTTTCGGCTTCGGGACCATCGAAGAGAAGGAGCTGTTCAAACAGTTGATCAACGTCTCCGGCATCGGCGGCAAGCTCGGCCTCAGCGTCTTGAGCGGCATGCCCGTCGCCAACTTCTGCTCGGCCGTCGCCAACAGCGACATCAAGGCGCTCAGCCGGATTCCCGGCATCGGCAAGCGCACCGCCGAACGGTTGGTGGTCGAGCTGAAAGACAAAGTCACCGGGGCCGGAGCCGGCAGCGTCTTCCAATCCGTCGCCGGGACCGGAACCCCGGAACTCGCCGCCGCCACCGAAGTCGCCCTCGCCCTCG
>JAVBRV010000152.1:0-7024 GCA_031547585.1 Victivallaceae bacterium | reverse complement strand
CGGGGAGGGCGTCGGGGGTGGCGTTGAGGTCGATGACGCATCCCTTGAGGGGGGATTTGGCAGGTTCGACGGTGAGTTCGCCGTTGCGGCGGAGGCGTGCGCCCATGGTTTCGAAGAAGCGGAAGACCTCTTTATCGCCTTGTGCGTCGGAGAAGTCGAGGTTGCGGATTTCGACGCCGTCGCCGGCGAGGGCGGCGGCGGCGAGGGGGAAGGCGGCGGTGGAGAAGTCGGCGGGGATGGTTTGGCGGAAGGCGCGGTACTGCTGGCCGCCGGGGATTTCCCAATGGAGGTAGTCGGGGGTGTGGTTATACCGGATGCCGAGGCGGTCGAGCCATTGGAGGGTGATATCGATGTAGGGTTTTTCGTTGAGATATTCGAGGGAGAGCCGCGATTCGCCGGCGACGAGAGGGAGGGCGAAGAGGAGCGAGGTGAGGAACTGCGAGGTGGCTCCGTCGACGCGGGCTTTGCCGCCCCGGACCGGACCGCGGAGAGTGAAGGGGCAGCGCCCGGCGGCGGAGCGGACTTCAACGCCGAGTTCGGCGAGGGGGTCGAGCAATCCGGCCATGGGGCGGGAGCGGAGGGAGGCGTCGCCATCGAAAGTGGCGGCGAAGGGTTGGAGGGCGACGGCGGCGGTGAGGAGGTTGAGGCCGGTTCCGGAGTTGGCAAGGTCGATAGGGCGGCCGGGATCGCGGAATTGGCCGCCCATGCCGGTGATTTCCCAGAAGCCGTCGTGCTCGGTGGCTTCGGCGCCGAGGAGGCGGGCGGCTTCGAGGGTGGAACGGGTGTCGGCGGAGAGGAGGGGGGCGTCGAGGCGCGAGATGCCGGGGGCGAGGATGGCGGCGACGATGCCGCGGATGGTGTGGGATTTCGAGCCCGGCACCGCGATGGAGCCGGTGAGCCGGGAGGGGGTAACGACGAGTTTCATGAATTGATCCGGGGTTGTGTTTTATGCGGATAATATACTGCGGGGAGTGTCGGTTTTCAATCGCGGATTTGCCGCAGCCAGGAGCGATGGAGGCGCTGGAAGGCTTCGCGGTCGAATTTGCCGGGTCCGTTCTCCCAGGCGAAGGGAATTTCCTTGCCGTCGCGGATGAGGGTTTGGCAGAGCTTCCAGGGGCGGCGGTCAAAGTCGCGCCGGGCGTCGATTTCGGGGGGAAGGGCGACGTAGGTGAATCCGGCGGGGGCCTGGCCGCGAAGGATCAGGGTGGATTTTCCGGTGACGGCGTCGAAGCCTTGCTGTTCGTACCCGGAATACTCTGCTTCGGGGAGGAGCTCGCGGAAGAGCTCCCGGTAGGCGCGGTCGCGCAATGGAGCGAGGGGGAGCCGTCGCGCCAGGCTTCGCTGATGATAGTCGAAAACGCCGGTGGCTTCGGTGGTTATGGTGACGGAGCCGTCGGGTTGACACTCGATGCGGCGGGTGAGGAGGCTTTCGCCCGCTTCCGCCCGGATGTCGCGGTAGAGCGGCTTCTCGTCGAGAACGAGGCCTTGGGTGCCGTGGTCGCCCGGCGGCAGGTCGCCGAAGGGGGTGAGTCCGTCGGTCGGGTCGAGCCAGAGGTCGAGGGAGGGGATGTAGGCGATCATGTGGTTGAACTGCCAACAGGGGAAGGCGGGGTCGACGTCCTTCCCCCGGTTGACCAGCACCCGTTCGGCTTCGATGCCGGCGAAGCGGGCGAGGGCGACGAGGGCGGTGGCTTTATCTTTGCAGTCGCCGTAGCCGTTGCGGATGAGGTCGCCGACGGGCTGCGGACGGAAGGCCGCCGCGCCGAGCGGCGTGGTGAGGTAACGGAGGCCGTTGAGGTAGTCGTAGAGGCGGCGGAGCTTCTCGCGGTCGTTCGTCGCGCCTGCCAGCAGCTTCCCCGCGAAGTCGCGGGCGTCATCGTCGAGTTGCAGCGCCCGGTCGGTCATGCGGAGCGCCCAAGCCAGCAGCTCCTCCTGGTTTTTGAGGGTGGTGACGAGAAGGCGGGCGCGCTTCGACCCCGGATTGCGTCCGCCGGGCTCGGTGAGGAAGGGGGGAAATTTGCCGATGGCGGCGGCGTTGAAGAGGTGCTGCCGCGTCTCCACGTCCCCCGCGATGATCTCCACCTTGGTGTCGTGGACGGGCAGCGCCGTCTGGAGCAGAATTTCCACCTGAAATTCGGGCAGGTGCGAGGGGGGCGGAATCGGGATCGCGGTTTTCACCTCTACCAGCGAACCGGGGGAGGGGGTGGGGATCGGCATCCGGTTCAGCTCGCGGCTGGAGCCGTCGGGGGCGATGAGGCGGGCGTTTTGCGGCAGGCGGGGGAGGTAGAGTTCGCAGTCCTCCGGCTCCCGGATGAACAGCGTCTCCACCGTCTCCAGGAGGGCGGATTTTTCGGGATTCAGGCGGAGGGTGATCTGGCGGTGGAGGTAGAAGGCCGGGAACTCCGCGTAGCTCTTTGTCGCGGCGGCGGCTTCGGCGAGGAGTCGGCGGGTCTCGTCGGTGGGGGGCAGCCGCCCGGGGGCGGGAGGGGAGGGGGGGAGCTTGGCCGGCTTTACCCCGGCGAGGGTGATCCGGGTGAGGGCTTCGCCGCCATAGGGGTAGGAGAGGCTTTCGCCGCCTTTCCGGAACATGGAGTTTTCGCTGCGGGCGAGGTGGTGCTCTTCATAGAAGCGGTGGGTGCGCTCCCCCGCCTTCTTCAAGCGGGCGAGGGGATCGCCCGCGGGGTCGGCCTCCAGCTCTTCGAGGTAGAAGTCGGGGAAGCGGGGGGGATTCAGCTGCCGCTCCGAATCGGTGGCCGAGGCGACCAGTTCGGCCCGGTCGGAGAAGAAGGGGAGGAAGGCGAAGCTCATGGAGTTGAAGAGGTAAACCGCTTCCCACCGGACCTTCCCCGCGAGGTCGGCGGCGGGAATCCGGCCATCGGCGAGCGAGAGCGTCACCCGCCGGGCGTTGGCGGCGCCGTGGCCGAAAACGTAGAGGGTGTTCCCGTCGGGGGGCAGGGCGGCGAAGGCACTGTCAAGCGAGGCCCGGTCGCGGCAGACGACGGCGGCGGGGTAGATCCGTTTCAGCCGGGCGACCCGGGCTTCGGTCTCCATTTCCAGCTCCGGCGAACCCGCTTGGCCCTGGACGATGACGGTCCCCGCCGAAGCCGGGAGGAGGGCGAAGAGGAGGAATAGCAGGAGTATCCTCATTTCACCGCCTCCGGGAAGGCCTGGCGGAAGGCCTCCTGCTCATGCTTCGAATAGAGCTTATCGGGGTTGCCGAGGACGGCGCGGACGTAGTCGGGGGAGAGAAGGTCGGTATACTCCTTCAGCGTCTCGAAATGCTCCGTTTCCCCTGCGTAGAGCGCGTACGAAAGGAGGTAGGGAAGGACGCGGCGGGCGTCGCCCTCCTTCAGCACCGGGAAGGTTTCGATGGCGTTGATGAGGAGCGGCGAAACCATCTTTTGGAACTCCTCCTTCGGCAGCCGGTCGCGGAAGCCCATGCCTTCGCGGATCAGCCGGAGGTAGGCCGCCGGATTCTTCTCGGGGTTGCGCCCGGTCTGCTTGTCGAGCGCTTCGACCCTGGCGGTGAAGAGCTTGGCGAGGCGGGCGGGGTCATTGAAGATTTCGGGGAAGCGCTCGGCGAGGCGGGCGGTGTCGAGGTTCCGGGATTGCTTCATGATCGCTTCGATTTCAGTCGTGAGGTAGGACTTCACCTCGTCCGGCGTCGGCTTTTGTGCGGAGCGGAGATAGAAGACGGCCATCTTGAGCTCGGGGGCGTCGGGGTGGCGGGCGAAGGCGGCTTCCATTTTTTGCCGCAGCTCCGGATTGCCATCGAATTCGGGGTGGGTCAAAAGGTAGAGAAACATCCGGCGGGGGGTGAGCGCCCCCGGCAGCAGCTCCCGGAATTCAAGCAGGAACTCCGGAACCTTTTCCCCTTCCTTCGGCCCCTCTTTGAGAAGGGTGAGGACGCGGTCGTCGTTCAGGTTCTCCGTCTGGATGGTGATGTCGTGCTTCTTCAGCAGCCGGTAGGCGGCGAGATCGAGGCTGGTCCAGCGGAAGTTCATCTGGATGAAGTTGTCGTACATCCCTATGTTCCGGGCGATGGAGAGGAGTTTCACCAGGATTTTCTCCGCCGTTTCCGGATCTTTGCCGACGATGTCCCGGAAGAGCTTTCCGCCATTATGCAGCACTTCCCAATCGTGCCCGGTGGGGGTATAGGCCAGGAGTTCGGCAATCTCCACCAGCTGCAGCCGGGCGTAAGCCGCTTCGAGCGAGGCTTGGAGCCTCGGTTCTTTCGAGCTGATGACGGCGTTGTGGAGCAGGGGGGTCAGCGTCTTCAGCAGCCGGACTTGCTCCTCTTCGGTGAGCTGGAACCATTCGTCGGCGTGTTTCTCCAGCAGCGCCGCCCTCTTTGGCGGCGAGCTCTGCCGATCGGTCAGGAGGAGGATGAATTCCGTGCCGAAGGTCCTTTCTTCGGGGGGGAGGCCGTTCAACTGTTCCTGAAGATGGGCCCGGGATTGGGGGCGGATGACGTCGAGCTGCACTCCCTTCAGGGAAAACTCCTTCATCGACCCCAGGGCGCAGGTTCCCCGCAGGGCGGCATAGAGATCGATCTCATCCCGGCCCAGCATCCAGCTGTCCCGGGCGGAGAGCGGGAGGAACGGTTCCGGGCTCAGCAGTTTCGCCCGGATCAGCGCGGCCGAAACGGCGCCCATCCAGGGCGTGCGGCGGGTCGAGTCGACCTGGTTGCGGAGCTGCTGGAGCAGCCCTTGACCGGGGAGATCCCTTCTATCGCCTTCCTCCGTCGGAAGCTGTGGAACCAGCCTGGCATTGAATTTCAGGAAGAAGCCGGTGTTGTCATCGAGCGTCCCCGTGAGGCCCATGTAACGGAATTGCTCATCGGCGGGATACTGCCGGCCGGAAAGGAGGGCGGCAAGTTCGGGCGATGTGACCAGCCGGAACAGATCGAAACGGATCTTTTTCACCTCGGCAATGCGGAACCAGGTGCGGAGGAGATTCCGCTGGGCGTTTTCCGGCGCTTCCCGGAGGAGGGAGAGAAGGAGGAGGGGGCCGCTGTCGCCGTCGCAGGCGGAAAAGCGGTCCCAGAGGTCGAGGGAGGGGGTGAGGTGGGGGGCGGTTTTCGCATACTCCCGCCACTTTTCGGAGCCGTTCTTCAGGTAATCCATGAGAATGTAATCCTCAAACCCGAAGAGATCGCCGGCCAGGGCCGGGGGCCATTGGCGGTAGACCCGTTTCAGCGTTTCTTCGAACCCCTCGGGCGGTTCCTGGCCGCCCCGGAAGAGCCGAAGCGCCATGGTGACGGCGAAGCTCTCGGTTTTCGGATTCCGGAACCCCGCGTCGATCAGCCGCCGGTAGAGCGCCAGCCGCTCGATTTCATTTTTCGACGGCGGTTCGGACATCCCCGGAAGCGAATGGCCGAAGTAGGAAAGGTGGTCTCCTTTCGGCAGGCTGCGAGTTTGTATCAGGGCCTGTTGGAGGAGGTGGAAGGTCGACGGCGGTATTTCCTTTTCGTCACGATCGAGCAGGAACCGGGCGGCTTGCAGTACCGGGCGCGCGTCGTTCGTTTCGAAAAGCATCCACCAGTTGGAGGAGGGGAGCTTCAGCACCTTCTCCAGCTCCTCCTCGGCCTTTTCCGGCGTGGCGACGGCGGCGCACTGGTAGATTTTGCAGAGGGTGAAGAGGTCGTCGGGCTTCCGGGTCAGCGCCCGGCGGTAGAAGGGGAGGGCATGGGCCGGTTTCTGAAGACTGTCATAGAGCGTGGCGATGATGGAGGGGTCGATGGCGGGCTCCTCTTTCAGCTTCTCCGTCGCCAGCCGGAGGAAGTCCCGGCTCGAACCGGAGGCGAGCTGGAAGAAGGCGGCGAAATTCGAGTCGTTGCGGCTGATGCCCCCCCGCAGGCCGAGCAGGGTGTCCTCAAGGTATTCCTTCAGGCGCTTCGTCGCCATGGCCGGATCCTTCTGGTAATGGCGCTGGAAGGCGCGGAGGAACGTCGCGTCGTCCCCCAGTTCCCCGGCGGCTTCCTCCGCCGCCTTCTGGTAAAGGGCGGCGAGAGTGTTCGAACCGGTCTGCTTCAGAAGCTGCGCCAGCTCTTTTTGCGAATCCGGAGCGTTGGCGGCGAGGTATCCGGCGGCTTCGCGCACCACTTCCTCCCGCTTCAGGGCGCCCCCGGCGCGAATCAGGCCGACGGCGGCGGTGTTCTTCACTGCCAAGGGGAGGGTATCGGCGTCATAGAGGGCTTTCGCCAGGAGGAAGGCGCTCTCGTGCTCCTCCAAGTAAACGGCGACGGCCATGAGGTTGAGAAAGTAGCGTGCGTCCAGCTTCCGGTCGGGTTCCAGACAGGCGGCCAGGCGCTTTTTCGCTTCGGCCTTTTGCGCGGTGAAGCAGGCGACCAGGAGCTTGCCGGAGTCGGAGAGGCGGGAGGCCGCCGCGGCCTTCCACAGGGCAGCCTTGTCAAATTCCCGGCGGTTTTGCAGCGAGAACAGCGTGCCGAGGAATTCGCCGTCCGCCGTCATGGCGGGAAGCATTCCCTCCCCGCGCCCCGGCATGAGAATCGTCTCGATCGAGCGGCTGTTGGTGGAGAAGGCGTAGGCGTAGACCGGGTGCGGCGTTTCCCCCTGGCGGCGCAGCTTCCGGTCGGAGGCCAGGAGTTCGAACAGTTCGTCAAAGCACCCGGCGGAAAACAGTTGCTGCTGCTGCGAATAGAGCATGGCCCAGGCGGCTTGCGGGGGCAGGTCGCGTTGGCTGCGGTACTTTTCAAACAGGGCGGACAGCTGCACGGTCAGCTCCTTTTCGACATTCTGCATGGAGAAGAGGCCGAGTGGAATCTGCGTCGGCAGATCCGGAGACGCTTCGAACCGGGCGAGCATGGCGAGGCGTTTTTCGAGCGGGATGGAGCGGTCCGCCAGGTATTGCCCGAGCAATCCGTCGTCGGAGAGGCGAAGGCTGAGGATGCGCATCAGCAGCGACTCCCGCTCCACCGGCTTGAGGAAGCCGGTGGAGAGCATGCCGGTTGCGGTAAAGAGGGCGACGGCTTCCGGCGGGGCGTCCGCTTTCAGGGCCTTCT
>JAVBRV010000442.1:0-5944 GCA_031547585.1 Victivallaceae bacterium | reverse complement strand
GGGGGCCGGGTTTTTTCTGTCTGTGGAGAAGAGAAAATGATGATCGCCGTCAGTTGCCGGGGCGAAGAGGTGGCCCCTGATTTCGCCACGGCTCCCGAGCTGGCGGTGTACGAAGTGAGTCCGCCGCGAATCGGCCGCCGGGAAGTGTACCGGATCACCGAGGAAACGCGCGCCCACTTCACCTCGCTTCTTCTCGAACTGGCGGTGGATCTGGTGATCGCCGGGGAGGTCTCCCCGGAAGACGCCGCCATGCTGGACGCCGCCGGCGTAAAGCTGGTCTTCGGCGTATCCGGCCGGGAGGGAGCGATCCTCGCCGGTTATCTCGACGGAACGTTGCCTTTCAACCGCACGCGATAATAAAGAGGAGAATCGCGCATGAAATACACCCTTCTAGCCCTGCTGATGCTTCCGGTCGCCCTCGCGGCCAATCCCCTCGGACTCCCGGAGTACCAGCGCGAAATCGTCGTCACCTACAAGTCGGCGGAAGACGCCGCCAGAGCCGAACTCGAAATCTATCCCCACTTCGAGGGGAAGCCCATCGCCTTCTCCACCCGCTGGGACGACACCAACCCCAAGCACGTCCGTATGGCCGAGCTCCTCACCCAATACGGCTACCGCGGCACCTTCTACCTCAACCGGCCGAATGACGGCTATATCGCCGACGCCCTCCCGAAGCTGCTGACCCACGGCAACTCCATCGGCAACCACACTCTCAACCACCCGTCGCTCGGCACCATCGTCCCCAACGCGCTCGGGCGGCAGATCCTGATGAACCGGGTGATATTGGAAGCAGCGTCCAACCAGCCGATCAACGCCTTCGTCCTCCCCTACGGCGCGGGAACGCTCCGAATGCCGTATGACTCCGACTGCGCCCTCCGGGCCGGGGAAGCGCTCCGCCGCTCCGGCGCCCTGGGTTCCCCCGAGTACAGCGACCTCGCCGCCCTGTACGGCATGCCCGAGGGGAGCTGGTTCGGAACCAGTCTCTTCAGCGCCAACGACCGCAAGCCCGACCGCGAGCGCTTCAAGCGGGAGATGGAGAAACGCATCGCCGCCCGCAAGGATGGCGAATACCTCCACATCACCTTCGGCATCCACACCTGGCAGGACGACGACGGCTTCAACATCCTCGCCCAGTGCTACGATCTCTACAGCAAACGCAACGACTTCTGGTACTGCAACGAAAATGAGTACCTCGCCTACCGCTACAGCGCCCTTCACAGCCGCATCACCAACAAGCGCACCGACGGGGCCAAGGCCATCTTCACCCTCCGCCAGCCGGTGCCCGCCGCCCTCGGTTCGGATATTCCCCTGTCGGCGAAAAGCTCCATACCCACCGCCGACGACGATCTGCGGATTCTCCTCCCCCACGCCCCCGGGATGATGCCCGTCCGGATCGACCATCTCGCCAATCCGAAAAACCAGGCGGACGTGCTGAAATCCGCCCGGATCCCCGGCCTGTCGGGCGTTCTCACCGCCGACCGGGTGAAAAACGAGCTCACTCTCACTCTGGTCAACGAAACCGGCGGCAACCTGGACAACCTCGAAATCACCTACCGCCTGCCTCTTCTCTTCAAGACGCCCGGCGTGATCCGCGAAATCGCCGGCACGCTGCCTCCGGGCAGCAAGACCTTCACCCGCGCCCTCGCCCCCCAGAAGGATCCCCTCTACCACACGGGCCCCCTCTTCTACGCCGCCGAACTGAACTTCGCCCGCGAGGGCCATGCGCAGCGTCTCTGGCTGAGCGCCGAAGAGTCGTTGTACAAGAAAGAGGCGGTTCCCCGCGATCTCGCCATCGCCTACGGCCCCTTGCAGCCGAGCGAATTCCCGCCGGAGCTGCTGGCCGCCGCCTCGCGCCCCGGGACGTCGCTCCGGGAGTGGAAGCCCTTGACGGTGAATCCGGAGTTTTACCCCTGTTTCTTCCAGCTGCCGCGCAAGGACAAGCTCCGCATTGCGGTCCTCTTCTCTTTCGAGCGTGAAAAGGAGGAAGAGCTGCCGCTCTTCCTCGACAAAGCCTGCCTCGAGCTCTACCTGAACGGCGACAACATCGCACTCAATCCGGCTCCGAAGACCATCCGCGCCACCGCCGGGGTCAACCGCATCGTCGCCCTCTTCGAGGCCAACGGCACCCGCATGCTCTCCATCGCGCCGCACCACCCCTACCAGCCCATCCCCTTCCTGACGCCGGGCAAGTAACCCAACCCCAACCCGGGCGGAGGAACACCACCTCCGCCCGTTTTTTTGTCGCCGCAGCCCGCAGGCAACGTTTTGGTGGGGTGACGAGAGGCGGGTGTGCTATAGCGGCCGGCTCACACGGGGAAACACGGAGGGACACGGGTACCGAAATACTGTACACCACGTAGCGGCGGCTTCGGACTCCGTGCCCCTCCGTGTAACTCCGTGTGAGCCGGCCGCCACGGCGGATTTGATTTTTGCAATTACCTCATTCGAGCGAGCCGAAGAATTCGAGATCGTCGAGCAGAATCTTCACCCCTTCGCGCTTTTCGCCGATGAACTGGACCTTGGCCAGCCGGTCGGCGAGGTCCGGATAAGTAGCGAGGTCGGCAGGCAGTTGGTAGCGCAAGGTATATTGCCGCCATTCGCCGTCGATCCGGAAGCTTTGGCGCTTGTAGGCGTGCTTGCCGGAATGCTTGGGGGACCAGGTGTTGATGACGGCGTCGAGGACCGCCGGTTCCGAGGCTTTGGCCCAGAAACGGAGTTCGGCGGTTTTTCCCGGGGTGACCGGCAGGCGGGGAGAAACGATCTTCACCTCCCGCTCGGGAGAGAGTTCCAACTCGAGGCAATACCGGCCCGCGAGGAAGTCCGGAGAGGGAATCCGCCGGGCGGCGAAGGAGGGTTGTCCGTAATCCGGCTTCCACTCCGAAAGGCCGGATTCAAAGCCGCCGTCGCTGAACAGGTTGTCCGAAGCCGGTATCACGGCGGCGGCCCGAATTTTGAGGATGCCGAAGTCGGTCCGGTTTTTGTAAGTCAAGGGCGCGCCGCACCAGGAGGCGGAACGTTTGGTTTCGGCGTCGTTGATCTTGGCTTCGAAACCAAGATAGTGGCCGGAGGGGGTCAGCGGCAGTTCCAGCCGGATTTGGTAGCCCGCCCTAGAGGTCCGGCAGGTGAAGGAAAAATCTTCCGGCTTCAGGGTTTCGGACCACAGCGTCAGCTGCTTCTCCGCCGGATCGCGCGGGGTGATGAAGACGCGGACGGTTTCCCGCGTGTACCTCTCCGGATGGAGAACCGGAATCGCCGTCGGCGCGGCGTCGAAAAAGAGTTCGATGGAATCGGTCTCCCAGGGGTGACGTTCGCCGGAGGGACCGGCGTCGGTGGGGTCGGTCACCTCGAATTCCAGAGTCAGGCGCTTATCGACGAAGGTCGCCGTGCCGACGGCGGAGGGGACGCCATCCGGTCCGGCGATCCGGAAGGATTTTCCACTCGCAAGCACCGGATTCACCACCGTTTCCACCGGAGTATGGCGGAGTCGGCCGTCGGCATAGATTCCGACCGTGGTTTGCGCCGATTCGGTGGCGGAAACCGGAATCTCCAAGGTAAGCGAACTGTTTGCCGGAACGGTGAAGGGATGGCGTTCGAGAGCGATGAAGCTGCCGGTGAGCCCGGCGAAACCGGAGACCGCCCGGTCGGTCTCGTTGCGGAGGTTGACGATGGCGGTCAGGGCGTTCTCTTCCCGGAAAACGCGCACCAAGGGCGTGACCGTCAGCGGCTCTTCCGTTCGCGGTTCCAATTTTTCCAGCCGGGCGCGGAATTCGGCATCGGAGAGTTTTCCGGGGAAGAGGTAGAGCGGAGATCCCGTGACCGGCAGTATTCCGGCCGTCGCCGGGTTGCCGAAGAGGTCGAGCACCTCGAGACCGGTGAAATCGGCGCGGATGCCGGCGCGTTTTTCATAGTTCCAGACGGCGGCGAGGGGCTTGCCGTCGCGCTCGTACTGGTAGGCGATGACGCCGTGCGCCAGCCGGAACTTCACCGTGGGTTTCGCCCCTTCGAAGTGGCGGGCCAGCGCATTGTAGGCGACGCAAACGCCGTTCGGGATGAGTTCGGTCGTACGGTGGTGCCCCGGATGCAGCGGCTGCCGCCAGAGTTGGTACTGATCGATGGAGATGGACTGGCGCACGCCTTCGCCGAGGTCGGTGAGGAAGCGGGCGGCAGCGTGCGAAGGGGTGATTTTGCGCTGGGCGGAGTGGTTCCGCTCCGTCGTGTCGAAGAGGTAGAAAATTTCGGTGTTGTAGAGCGGGACGTCCCCGATGATCTCTTTGAGTTCGTCGATCTGGCGGTCGGCGGGCATGATTGAAGCGAGTTCGCGGGCGTTGTAGGGGTGAAAGCTGACCGCGTCGAGGGATTTCAGCGCTCCCAGCCGGACGCACTCCTCAGTGAAGTTTCTGAGTTCGCGGTCGAAGTCCCCGGTGACGCAGATGCCGAGCACGGTGGCTGCGGGATTGACCGCCTTGATCGTTTCGTACGCCGGTTTGAGGAGGCCGACATAGGTTTCGGCGCTGAGGTTGAGGTTGGGTTCGTTCATCACCTCGTAAGCGGGGATGCGGTTCCCCGCGTGTTTGACGAAGGCGGCGATATAGCGCCGCCACTCCGCTTCGGGGGGGAGGTCGATGATGAATTTGGGGTTGGTTCCCCGCGGATTCTCTTTGACCCGGATTAGTTCAGGCTTCAGCCACTCCGGATAGATGTCGGCCTCCCAGGCGCCGAGCTTGCCGTAGACCCGCCCGAAGCAGGGAAGAACGGTCAGACCGTACTTTTCACACACCGCGAGAACGCGGTCGAAGTGGCTGAAATCGAAGCGTCCTTTCTCCGGCTCCATTTTCGCCCAACTCGTAAGTTTTGTCCCGGTGCTGTGATCGCGGAGAATCCGGCAGCCGATCCGTTCCAATTGGCGGTATAACGCTTCGTAAGGGGCGTTATAAGCGGCGTAACCGCCGGAAGTGTTGTTAGGTATGTGGTTGCCGCTGCCGTTGACGCCAACGCAAAAATCGCGGGTGAAATCGAGCGGCCGGGCCGTATAGGAACCGATGACCGCCAGATGCCCCGGAAGGACGTCGAGGGGAAACTCCGCCACCGGCGTGACCGTGAAGGTGCCGAAGCGCTCGAGCGGCAGCTCCAGCGGGAACGCTTTCGCTTCGCCCGGCGTCAGCGAGAAAGCGTGGGGGATGGAAGCGAGCTGTGCACCGGATTCGTCATCCGTGACCTGAAGCGCCAACTGTTTTTCGAGAGCGGCTTTGCCCGGATTGTGGAGGACGACCCGCAGCGAAGCCTTCGCTCCCGGCGTCAGCGTGTGTAAGGGTTCGTCGAAAAGGACCGCCGCCGCCAATTTCCCCGCTTCGGCGGGAACGTTTTTTTCAGTGACGGAGAGGGCGTCAAACCAGACGTCGCCTGCCGGTACCTCTTTCTCCAGGTTGAAGAAATAACAGAGATAAGGACCGCCCAGTTCGGTTTCGAATTCAAAGGTAAAGGTCTGCCACTGGGTCTGCAAGGCGAAGGTCTGTCCGTGAATACTCCATTTGCCGTCTTTGTCGACATTGAGGACATGGAGCCGCAGCCGGTAGCCGGGGACGCTGCTTCGCATCGCGCCCTGGAAAACGTAGCGGGTTTTGGGCGCGAGCGGAAATTCGCGCGAACGGAGATGATAGTATTCGCCCCCGGGATTGGTCAGCTTCAGAGCGTTCTTCCCCTCGAAGGGCGAAGCGGCGTCGATTTCGAGCGGACGGAACTCCAGGTTGGGATTGGTGTCGGGCCGCAGCAGCCGGTAGAGGCCGAAACCGGCGGTTCCCATCTCGAAACCGGGGTTGAAGATGAGGTTTCCTGCCACCGTCGACAGCGCCAGGAATAGAAGAAGGAGGAGGGCGATGATTCGTTTCATGAGGATCCTTGTATTTTACGGGGTTCCGGTTATGTTATGATTATGATGCGACAGATC
>JAVBRV010000323.1:0-4382 GCA_031547585.1 Victivallaceae bacterium | reverse complement strand
AGGCCGCCCCGTTGGCGCAGTCGAGGACGATCTTGAGGCCGCGCAAACTGAGGTTGCGGATGGAGCTCTTGGCGAACTCGATGTACCGCCCCCGCGCGTCTTCGATGCGGTAGGCTTTGCCGATCTTCTCGAAGGGGACGTGGGTGGCTTCGATTTCGCCCGAAAGGATCAGCTTCTCGATCTCCAGCTCGACCGAATCCGGCAGCTTGAAGCCGTCGGCGGCGAAGATCTTGATGCCGTTGTCGGTGGCCGGGTTGTGACTGGCGGTGATCATGATGCCGCAGGCGGCGTTCATCGAACGGGTGAGGTGGGCCACCGCCGGGGTGGGCATGGGGCCGACGCCCATCACGTCCATGCCCATGCTGAGGAGTCCGCTGTTGAGAGCGTTTTCGAGCATGTAGCCGGAGAGGCGGGTGTCTTTGCCGAGGACCACCCGTTCGCGGGTGAGGCCGTTGCCGCCGAGAATCTTGGCGGTCGCTTTGCCGACGAGAAGTGCGAGTTCGGGGGTGATGGGGTAGGCATTGGCTTTGCCGCGGATGCCGTCGGTGCCGAAAAGTTTTTTCATGATCTTACATGTCCTTGGGTTTCATGACGATATTGACTGCGAAGGTGCGGAGCGCCAGTTCTTCGCTGACGTTGAAGCGGAGGGTGCGCGCCAGCTCTTCGGCCTCGCGCCGGAAGGCGTCGCCGTGCGCCGGGGGAATGACGGGGGGCAGCTTCACCCCCTCCAGGAGTTCCGGGTTGGCGAGGTCGCTTTTGGCCGCTCCCTGCGACAGGAGGTAGAGCTGGCCGGTGAAGGCGCTGATGGAGGCGAGGAACTGCGTCCTCTCCCGCATGTATGCCCCGGCCGCGGCGTCGGCGGAGAGGGCTTCGACCCGTTTCATCAGGGGGGCGTCCCCCCCCTGGGCGGCGGCTTCGATGCGCTGGGCCCACTCTTTGACGGTCTGCTCGGCGGCGTCGCCCGCCAGGCCGGCGGCCACCCGGATCAGCCGGGCGGCGTTGCGTTCGGCGATTTCGAGGTCGTTCCCCCCGAAGCAGAGTTCGCCGAGGGCGGAGCGGACCTCCTCGAAGCCCTTGAAGGTGAATTCGACCTTGTTTTCGAGCAGCGACAGGGTCTGGCAGCGCGACCGGGTGGTCGGCAAGAGGGCCGAAGGATTGGCGGTGACGAGGATGAGGAGCGTCCCTTTGGGCGGCTCCTCCAGGGTTTTCAGGAGGGCGTTCTGCGATTCGTCGTTCATCCGGTCGGCGTCGCGGATCACCCCGATTTTGCAGTTGCCGCCGGAGGTATTGGTGAGGTGGAAGCGCTCTTCGAACCAGCGCAGGGTGTTGGGGTCGGGGTTGGTGCGTTCGCCGACCTTGATCTGGTACATCTTGCCCATCGGCGCGAGGGTGTAGAATTCGGGGTAGTTCCCCGCTTCGAGCCGGGTGCAGACCCGGCAGACGCCGCAGGGGCGGCCCGTTTCATCCGAATTCGGACAGGCGGCCAGCTTCGCCAGGGCGATGGAGAATTCGTGCCGGGTCCGTTCGGAGTCGGCGTGGAGCAAAAAGGCGTGGGCGAGGCAGCCGCGCCGCCGGGCGTTTTCGAGCCGGGCGATCCACAGGGGATGCCGTTCGCGGCTGGAGTCATAACAGTTCATCGACCAGCTCCCGGATTTTCCGGTGGATCTCTTCGGGGGACTCTTCGGCGTTCACCACCCGGATGCGCTCCGGCTCGCGGGCGGCGATTTCCTCGAAGACCTCCCGCACCCGGGTATGGAATTGCAGCGCTTCGGCTTCGAAGCGGTCGTATTCGCCCTGCGTCTCCACTCGCTTCGCCGTCCGCCGGAAGCCGGCTTCGGGGGTGAGGTCGAGGAAGAAGGTCCGGTCGGGGATGCAGCCATCCATCGCGAAGGCGTTGAGCCGCTCGATGACGCCCCGGTCGAGCTGCCGCCCGCCGCCCTGGTAGGCGGTGGTGGAGTCGCTGAAGCGGTCGCAGATGACGGTGACCCCGGCTTCGAGCGCCGGGCGGATCCGTTCACGCACGTGCTGGGCGCGGGCCGCTTCGACGAGGAGGAGCTCGGTCACGGGGTGAACCTTCTCCGGCCCTTCATAGCCCTTGACGATATTGCGCAGCAGCTCCGCGAGGGGGGTGCCGCCGGGTTCGCGGGTGAGGAGGCATTTTTTGCCTTTTTCTTCCAGATAGGCCGCAAGCATCCGGGCCTGGGTGCTTTTGCCCGAGCCTTCGGCTCCTTCGAGAGTGAGGAAAAGTCCGCGTAGGGGAGGGGGATTTGCTGGTGTCATTTATTAAACCTGTTTTTTTTATCGGAAAAGAAGATAGCTCCATTTGCCGGAAAGTTCAAATGGTGGTATATTTCTTTCATGCGTTTTTTTCAGGATTCATAACCCAGAGGACCCATGACCAAAGAATTGACCCGGGAGAGTTACCTCGCGAAGCATGTCGGCGATTTCCCCGCCGAGATCACCATCGCTTCCCGCCGCTACGTCAAAGTCGACGACCTCCGCTACGGAACCAACCCGCATCAGCCGGCCTGCTACTACAAGCCCGCGGATGAAGTCTGCGCCGTCGGCGACATGGAGATCTTGAAGAACGGCAAGAGCGGCCTGTCGCAGACCAACCTCGAAGACATCTCGTATGCGCTCAATATCGTCAAATTTTTCGACGCTCCCGCCTGCGCGGTGATGAAGCACGTCAACCCCTCCGGCGCGGCCGAGGGGCTTCCCGGCGAGAGCTTGAAGCAGGTCTACCTGAAGGCCCGCGACGCCGACGCCCGCGCCGCCTTCGGCAGCAGCATCGCCTTCAACCGCGAAGTGGACGCCGACACCGCCCGCGAAATCATGGCCACCTTCGTCGAATGCGTGGTGGCCCCCTCGTACGCCCCCGGTGTGCTGGAGATCTTCAACGACGGCGAAACCTATAAGCTGAATAAGCACATCCGGATCATCCGCTCGGGCGACCCCGCCAGGCTCCCCCGCTTCGTCGGCGAGGCCCGCGACCTTCACAATACCTTGAAGGTGCTGGCCGATGGTTCGCTGGTGATGGCGGCTCCCCTCCTTACCTCGCTCCGCGGCGTCGCCGACCTCAAGCGCGCCGAAGCTGAAAACAAGCGCTGCGGGCAGCAGGTTTCGACCGCCCCCGCTTCCGCCGGGCAGCTGCGCGACCTCCTCTTCGCCTGGTACGTCAACCTTTCGGTGCGTTCCAACGGCGTGGTCATCGTTCAGAACGGGCAGACCCTCTCGGTCGGCACCGGCGAACAGGACCGTGTCGGCGCCATCGAGCAGGCCATCGAGAAGTTCCGCCACAAGTACCAGGGGGGCGGCAAGCTCGAAGGCTCGGTCATGGCCAGCGACGGCTTCTTCCCCTTCGAGGACGGCGTGGAGACCGCCGCCGCCGCCGGAGTCCGGGCGATCATCGCCCCCGCCGGTTCGCTGCGTGACGCCGACGTCATCAAGCGCGCCAATGAATTGGGCGTGGCCCTGTTCCATGCCCCCGAACGTATTTTTTCGCATCACTAATTAAGGAGTTGCCGATATGAAGGATAAGCAGTCGAAGGCGTCCAAACGCAAGATGAACGCCGAAATCTCCCACGCCCTGATGAGCGACATGGAACGGGTGGAGTGGTTTCTCGCCACCTACTGGAGGCCGATCGCCGGCCTCGGAATCGCCGCCGCCATCGCCGTCACCCTCTTCTTCTGGGGCAAGAGCTTCGCCGAGGCGGGGCAGCGCGAAGGCAACTACGTCCTCGCCGACGCCAAGACCGTCGAGGCGCTGAACGCCGCGTTGGCGAAGCACGGTTCGAACCCCGGCGCTCCCTTTGCCCGCTACCGGCTGGCCCAGCTCAAGATCGCCGCCAAAGACTATGCCGGAGCGCGTCAGGAGCTGGAGGCGGTCGCCAAAGACAAACCCGCCGAGCCCCTCTACGGCCAGGCCCTGTTGGGCGTCGCCTACCTCTATGAGCTCGAAAACAACCTCGAAAGCGCCGCCGCCCGGTTCGACGAGATCGGCCGCACCGCCGGACTCGCTTCGAACGTGACCGCCGAAGCGGACGCCAACGCCGGGCGCGTCTATCTCGCGCTCAAAAAGCTCGATGAAGCCGCCAACGTGCTGCGGCGGATCGGCACCGACGCCTACCAGCCCGACCGGCAGTCCACCGCCAACTGGTGCGACATGGCCCGTTCGCTGCTCCTCGCTCTGGAGAACGGCGAGTACGGCCCCTACAAACCGGCGGCCGCGGCTCAGAAATGACCTTGACCCGCCGCCAGGAAGCGCTGCTGGCGCGGCTTCGCACCCGGCACGGCCGCCGCAAGGAGGATTGCTGCCTGGTCGAAGGCGTCCGGGCGGCGGGCGAAGTGATCCGGCGCCGTCCGGAGCTGATCCGGCTGGC
>JAVBRV010000458.1:0-10747 GCA_031547585.1 Victivallaceae bacterium | reverse complement strand
ATCACCCCCGCCATCCGGGAGAGGTGGCGAAGGAATTCGTCGGCGGCGCGGCGCGATTCCGGCCAGAAACGGTCGGGGATGCCGCCGTCGCGAATGCCCGCAACCGAGAGAAACACCGCTTTCTGCGGCATGGCCAGCGTCGCCAGCGCCCCGCGAATCCGCTGGAGAATCGCAGCCGGAGCCTCCCCTTCCGGCAACGGCTCGTCGACCAGCCGGAAACCGTTGGCCCCTTCGAACAACAGGTAATTCGCCTCGCCGATCCAGACGAAGAGGTCGGCTTTCACCGGCCGGGCGAGACTGCGGACCTCATTCGCCGTCAATCCGTCGAGGATGATCTTTTGCTCGGCAAGAAGTTTAGCCAGCTCTTCGCGGTCGACGAAATCGATACTGTCGCCCGCGGCGAGGACCTGCAAAGCGACGGTTTTCCCCCGCTCCCCCTCCCCCACCAGAGCAACCGTGGCGGCTCCCAGAACTGCCGGAAAAACCGACACGAAGAGGAGAAGGAAGCGAAGTTTCATCCGTAATTCTTTCAGGTTTCGGGGAGAGTGACTTTGACAGCGACGATGCGGCGTTCGGTGGCGTCGAGGACTTCAATGGTAAGCCCCTGGAACTCCAGCTTGTCGCCGACCCTGGGAATCCGCTCGAAGCGCCCGATCAGCCAGCCGTTGACGCTGGACGAATCAACCTCTTCGCCGCGGAGGTGGAACTGGTCGAAGAATCCATCCAGCCCCGCGCTGCCGAGAACCCGGAACTCACGGCTGGAGAGGGGTTCGAACTCATGCACCACCCGGTCGTGCTCGTCCCAGATTTCGCCGATCAATTCCTCGATGATGTCTTCGAGCGTCACCACCCCCAGCGTCCCGCCGTACTCGTCGATGATGAGGGCGATATGGGTGCGTTTCTGCTGCAGCATGCGCATCAGGGCCGAAACCTTCATGCCGGGGTTCACATAGAGAATCGGCGTCATTACCTCGCCGAGCGTTTTGCCGCCGTCGAGGACGAGGTTGTAGAAATCCTTCTGGTTGATCACCCCGACGATGTCATCGATGCCCTGCCGGTAAACCGGAAGCCGGGAGTAACCGTGCTCGTTGAACAATTTCTTCACTTCGGCGGGCTGAGCCTTTTCATCCACCGCCACCAGCCGGATGCGCGGGGTACAGATATCGATCACGTCCTGATCGTCGAATTCAATGGCGCTGCGGATCAGTTCGCCGGCCTGCGGATCGATGCCGCCATCCTCCTCGGCCTCTTCCACGAGAGTCAGAATCTCCTCTTCGGTGATGCTGTGGCCGTCTTCGACCTTGATGAGCCGGTTCAGCGTCTTCTTCCAGAGTCCGAAGAGGTAGTTGACCGGCTTCAGGAGAAGGAGCAGAAGGTTGATGATAGGGGCCGAGAACATCGAGAATTTCTCCGGCATATCCTTGGCGAGACATTTCGGGGTGATTTCGCCGAAGATCAGCACCACGATGGTTACGCTCACAGTGGCGATGGTGGCGCCCATATGCCCATACAGGCGGGTGAAGATGACGGTGGCGAAGGAGGCGGCGCCGATGTTGACGATGTTGTTGCCGATGAGGATGGTCGAGAGAAGCCGGTCGTAATCGTCGGCCAGCCGGAGCGCGAGAGCCGCCCGGCGGCTGCCTTTGGAGGCAAGGTTTTTCAGCTTGATTTTGTTGAAGGAGGTGAATGCGGTCTCCGTCGCCGAAAAGTAGGCGGAGCAAAGGATCAGCGTCGCCAGAATGACGCTGTCCGTCAGGTATTCATTCATAAATCTTTCGTGTCTTCCTTTCCTGTTGTTTAAAAATCATATGGTGCGCAAGAAGGGACTTGAACCCCCACCCCGAAGGACCGGAACCTAAATCCGGCGCGTCTGCCAATTCCGCCACTTGCGCTTGATGCTGAAAAATATACTACCGGAAATGGGAAATTACCATACCCCTTGCATAAATTTCGCAAAAGAGCTGTTATTCGCCCCCGGTGAAAAAGAGGGAGACCGCCTGATTTTTCAGCAGAATGATATCGCGGATCTCTTTATACTCCTCCAGCGGGAACTCCCAGAGCGCGACCTCTTCGAGGAAGAAATTCATCTCCCGCCGGCAGAAACTGCCGTCGCACATCGCCACCTCCAGCTGGTTGGCCAAGAGGGAGATCTTCTGGCTCCGCGAAAAAGCTTTCTTCGTCTCCGCCGCGAACTCGGCGACGCCGCGCCCGGAGGCGTATTCCAGCCCCGCCAGCAGCGACCGCTTCGAGCAGAGACGGTGAATCATCTTCTCCTCGGCCGCGTCGATATCGCCGTCGGCGTTGGCGATGTAGAGGAGTCCGGCGGCATAGAGCGCCGCGCTGCGGGAGAGCTCCCCGGAGCCGATCAGCTCCCGGCACTCCCGCACCTCCTCCACCAGTTTCAGCAAATCATTCGCCTCGCCGAACAGCGCCGAACCGGCAATCCGGTCTTCCGCGCCGTGGCGCAATTCAACCTCCATGCGGTTGCCGTCGCGCACCGCCTTCCGGACCTCCACCTCGCTCCCGGGCCAGACCCGGGTACGAAACTCCGCGCCGAACTCCCGGTCGATGATCAGGAGCTTGCCGGAGAAAGCCAGAAGAAACCCCTCCCCCGCTCCGCCGGAGAAATTCCGGTCGAAGCGGACCGCGCGCTCCGGCATCCCGGCAAAACCGGCCTTGCCCGCCGCCTCCCGGACTTGCGAATTCAGCATTTTCGGATCCATCCCGCACTCTCCCTTTTGCAGTCTTTATTACAATATGCTGCCGCTTGGCGGAAATGCAAGTCCGTTTTCTCCATTTCCTCCGCCGGAGAGAACGGAGACGTTTGAGAGGCAGCAAGGCCGTTGTTTTAAAAAAATCCGGTCTTCAACTCGCCCTCTTCGATCCGCCAGTGGGTCCGGCAGAGGGCCTCGAGGAAGCGCCGGTCGTGGCTGACAAGGAGCAGCGCGCACTTCACCTCCGCGAGCGCCGTTTCCAGGCATTCGACCGACGGCAGGTCGAGGTGGTTAGTCGGTTCATCCATCACCAGGAGCTCCACCGGCGCGTTGACGCCGAGGGCCAGGAAGAGCTTGCGCAATTCACCGGGACTCAACGACTTCGACTCCAGCACCCGTTCCGGCGGGGAGCCGAGATTGTGGATCACCCGCATCACCTTGCCGAGTTCGGCGTGTGACAGGGCGTCGAGACGACGACGAAGGTTGACGGCCTCTTCCGGGGGAAGCTCCTGCGGCAGGTAGAGAATGCGTTCCGGCTCGAGGGTGGTTCCGGCGAGAATCTTTCGAATCAAGGTCGATTTGCCCGCGCCGTTGCCGCCGGTGACGCCGACGCGGTCGTCGGGAGCCATCGACAGCTCCGGGTGGGTGAAACCGCCCCCCTCCCACCCTTCCCGTCCCGGCGGCAGAAGAAAGAGCCGGTTCCGCCGGGAGAGGACGCCGTAGGGGAGCTCGAGCTTATGGGATTCGTCTTTGACCTTGCCGAGCCCGGCGAGGCGCGCCTTCTCCTCTTCCATCCGGCCGCGCTGGCGTCCGGCGAGGGAACCGGCGGTGGCGTCGCGTCCGGTCAGGCGGGCGGCGTCAATCCGGCCCTTGCCGTCGTGGTCGTGGCGGTCGAGCTTGCGTTTGCAGTCTTTGCCGCGGGCGGCCTCCTCCTTCTCACGGCGGCGAAGCCATTCGCGCCGCAGCCGCTTCAACTCGGCTTCGCCCGCTTCGATGGCGGCGCGCTGCGTATCGCGCTCGAGATCGCGTTGACGGCGGCCCGCCGAATAGTTCCCCGGGCGCAGCACCGCCAAGCCGGGTTCAATGAAGAGGCACTGTTCGGGGAAAGTGTCGAGCAATTCACGGTCGTGGCTGACCAGAAGGCCGATGCCGGCGAACTCTTCGAGCGCCGCCGTCAGCCGGGCGCGGGTGACGCGGTCGAGGTGGTTGGTCGGTTCGTCAAGGCAGAGGATGTCGTAATCGCCGAGGAGGGCACAGCCGATCTGGGCGCGCTTGCGTTCGCCGAAGGAGAGGGTCGGCCAGCGCTGCTCCCAATCCGGCCGGATGCCGAGGGCGTCGCGGAGCCGGGCGGCGTGCCTCCCCGGCGAAGCGATGAGCTCCGAAAGTTCGGGCGGTGCTTCGAAGCCCTCCTGACGGCAGAGGAAGGCGCGCCCGGAGCGATTCACCCGTCCGGAGTCAGGAGTAAGTTCGCCGACCGCCAGCCGGAGCAAAGTGGTTTTGCCGCCGCCGTTGCAGCCGACGACGCCGGTCCAGCCGGAGGGGAAAACACAGTTCAGCTCCTCAAAGAGAAGTCCGATGGCGGAGGGGTAGCCGAAGGAAAGACGGGAAAAAGCGAGGGATGAGTCCAACATGATAAATCCAAGATGTATTGACCGGTCAAAGAGACGAAGTAACGGACAAAACACTTAGAAACGCATTGGACACCCTCCTTGGGTTGGTTTATATTTTTACTATAGCGCCAATCGGATGCCTTGTCAAGTTTCCCGGCGGATTTGGGTTGGCGATTTCCCGGTGACCCGGCGGCAGGCTTTGGAGAACGAGAAGGCATTGTCGTAACCGATCGCTTCGGCAACGGCGGCCATAGGGGCGTCGGTCCGGCGGAGCAGTTCCGCGGCGTAGCGGAATTTGACCTTGGCGATGACGTCGCCCGGGGAACTGCCGAGCTGATCGCGGCAGAGCGCGTAGAGCGAAGAGGGGGAGAGGTGCATGGCGGCGGCGAGGGAGGAGGTGCTCCAGGGGGAAGCCATGTTTTCTTCCAGCAGCCGGTATAGCTTCCGCATTCGCCGGGAACCGGGGGTGGCTCTCAATTCGCTCAGCAGATAGCTGAAAAGCAGTCCGCCGAGGTGCGTGACGCGCTCGGTATCCCGGCCGTCATTTTCGGTACATTCGCGGTAACACATAAAGAAGAGTTCTTTAATCTCTTTGGCGTAGCTGCCGGGGTAGACGGCGGGCGCGAACTCCGGCTCCATATCGAGATAAAAGTGAAGGTGTGAAAACACTCCTTCAGTTACCGTGCAGCGGCAATCCACCTCTGAATTGAGAATGACGGTATCACCCGGACGGGCGGTAAATTCGCCGAGCTCGGTTTGATAGTGAACTTCCCCCTCCAGAACCAGCCAGACCGTGACATGGGGAGGTTCGGTTTTTCCCCGCCGTTCGAGAAGGTAAGGGGCGCGCAACTCCGCAAAACCGCAGCCGGCGAGCTTATACTCCCGCCGCAACAGGGAATCCGGAAGAATTTTGAGCGAACAATGCTCGCCCCACTCCCGGCAGGTGAACGAATCGGCGGTAATCTTGAGCAAATGATCCATGGCTACAAGATATCACCCCCGGAGCCTTTCAGCAAGTGGCCGCCTGAAGAATTTCGACTTCGCACTCCTCCCGGCGGAATCCGGCGGGCGGCCGGAACTCGTACGCCATTCCTTCGGGGAAGCGCGCCCGGTATTGAAACAAGCCGTTTTCAATGCGCCACTCGACCTCGATTCCCCCCAATGGAGTCCGAATCTTGCCGGAGGCGCTTTCGAGGCCGCAGGGGTGCGGAGCCAGCAGAACCTGCTCAAAACCGGGGAGCTGCGGCTCAACGCCGAGGATGTCGCGCCCCAATTGAATGGCCGGGGTGCCGCCCCAGGCGTGACAGTAGTCGCCGCAATTCCAGCACTCTTTCAGGCCATGCGGATGCTCTTCCAGAAGCGGTTTCCACAGCATCAGAAGTTCCCGCCCGTAGCGGTCGAAGGCATCCGCCCGCCGCACCGCGTCAAAGACGAAATGCATGAAATAGGGCTGCGGCCGAACCGGCCAGGCGTGGTTCAGAATCCGGTCGAGGAAGGGGCGCTCCTCGCCGGGAGCGAGAACGCCGCAGGCCAGCGCCGCGATATTGCAGTGCTGCGAAAAAGAATCAACCCCGTCGTCGGGCGGCAGAAAGCGGGCGGGGGGAGAGTGGCAGATCCCCGGCACGCCGTTGCGGAAAACCCCGGCCTCTTCGCACCACAACTCCCGCCGGAAGGAGCGTTTCAGTCGCTCGGCCCGGTCGCACCACTCACCTTCCGGCGTTTCGTTCCACCGGGCGAGCTCAGCGCCGAGGGTAAGGGCGTGGATGTAAAATGCGGTCATCACCCCCATGCCGTGCGACGCCGGGGGGTGGTGGTAGGCGAATCCCCCCAGGTTGACCCAATCGACGAACATGTAGTTCGGCGCCTGCGAAACCAATCCTTCCGTACCGGTATAGGTGTCGAAAAGCTCCAGCACCAGGCGAATTTCGCCGAACACCTCCCGCAGCAGCTCCCGATCCCCCGTATAGAGAACATAATCGTGAACCATGGAGACCCAGAGCAATGTATAGCCGGTATGGAAAAGGACTCCCAGCTTCTGCTTCAGCAAAAGGGCGGTGCGGCGGATGTCGGCGGCGGCGAGGCGGGATTCGCCGAAGAGATAATAGCTCATCAGACTCGAAATCATATAGTCGCCGGTACAGCCCAGCCCCTCCTGGTGAATCGGCGAATCGAGATGAAGCCGCTGCATGCAGAACCGCAAGGTGTCGGCGCAGCACTCCCGAAGCCGGTTGAGATAGGGGTCGGAAAGACGTAGCGGCGAGAGGAAGACCGGGAAATTCCGGGTGGTAAAACCAAGGTCATGCAGTGTGACGGAGGCGGTGCCATTGGTGAGAAAACTGCCGTGGGTGATGGTCAGGCGGATTTCCATACAGACACGCATCCGGGTGGCGCGAAAGTGCTGACGGCCGACTTTACAGGAGTAGTATTCCGTTTCGCTCTCGTGGAAAATGCCGGGAATCTCCGCGTAAGCGATTCCCACCGTGGCGGCGGCGCCCGCGGTGAGCGTGAATTCAAAGTGTCCGCAGACTTTCCGGTCGAACCGCAGCATCACCGTTTGCGGAACGCCGGGGGGGAAGGTATGAGGAAGCGCACATTCGCAAGCCGGAATCACCGCCTCCGTCGCCAATGGGGGCAGCCCGAGATCAAGAAGGCGCCAGGGGGGATCGGCGATTACGGCGGCCGGTTCCCACCAATCGCCTTCCGGCTCCCGGGCGGCGTCATAGCATCCCGGCCGCCAGGCGTCGTTACGCCGCGCCTCCCAGTCGCCGCCGGTGGCCAGCAGCAGCTCCCCCTCTCCGTCGCGAAGTTCAAAGATAAAGCCGCCCCGTCCCGAGGAGTAATCGGTTTGCGCCTCGCAATCCATCAGGACTTCCGCCTCGATCACGTTCTCGCCCGCCACGAGCCGGCTTGAGAGGTCGAGCGTGTCGAAGAGCCACCAGTCGGGGGCCTGCCGGTTGTCGTAATCCCCGCCGACCTCCGGGGGGCCGTCGCAGACGAACGCCTCATTGACCCAAAGGCGGTATTTGCAGTCGCCGGAGAAGCGCGCCACGCATCCGGCCGGAGCCTCAACCCGGAACTTCCGGCGAAAAACCGCCATGCCGCCGGGCGCGGGCGCAGGGTCGAAACTGGATATGCGGAGCTTCTGATGGTTCGGATGAAGCTCCGGGTCGAGCCAGATCCAGGAGGCGGATAGTGTCATAATACCTTCCCCGATGATTTACTGTTGCGGATAGTATACCACGGGAAGGCGCTTTCGCCAATGTCCGATTCCTGAGAATGCATGTCCGATTCCACAAATACTGCGGCTTCGGACAGACTATCGCATCAACCGTTCCAGCACTCGCGCCACCAGGCGGGCTGGCCGAGGCCGATTTTGGCGCCTTCGTACTTGCAGAGCTCGTTGGCGGCGTTCCAGGCGAGGGAAAGACGGATTCCCTCGGTAGTGGCGAAGGCGACGGACTCCTGAAAGGCGGTCATCTCGTCGAAGCCGCCCTTGAATTCCGGATTCCCCGCCAATTTCCCGATTTCTCCGCAGATCTCCCGAAACCGGGCGCAAGCGGCGTCGAAGTCGCTCCGGTCGGCAATCGCCTCCGGCGGCAGGATGGAGTCCAGCTCGAAAACCTGTTCCGAGTGGACGATGTTCAGGTTCGGATACAATCCGGTGAGATTTTGTCCGTCATCATGAACGGCGATAATCCGGCTTTCGGAATCGATGGCATATTGCATATTATACTCTCCTGATAAAGCGGTTTCATTATTGACTATGATGCAACAATCATGGAATTGTTATTTCCGATTACACCGGCAGCAGGTGAGTAAAGTGTAGTAACATCATTTCGGAATATTATATTTGCAGTGACTGCCCGTATTATTGAGCCGTTGGTGGATCTGATTCCAATGGTACAATTATTGATTATTATACTGCCATTGGCGTTTCCGGTAATGTGGACAGTTGATCCATAATCAGCTAAAATTGCATTATTGTAAGGACCGGTTATCATGCCGCCAGTAACAAAAATATAGGAGGAATAATTTGCACTTATAGCATTATAACCGGAGGTCAAAGGCGTCCCATTCGCTGCATAAATCTGCGTTCCGTTTACATTTACATATGCAGACCCGCTGGCGCTTATCGGATAATAGAATCCTGTAATCATTCCTCCATTTACATATGCGTATGAACATTCCGTCACGCTAATTCCTCTGGAGCCGGCAGTGGTACTGTTGTTCGTGAAAGTACAATTGGTGATGATTGCGGTACAGTTCGCCTGCAGAGACACAGCTGCAGTAGTAGTAGAACTTGCCAACAAGTGGAATGTTGTATTTTCGACTTCCAACAATGCATTGCGATAAACCGCTAACCCACTGGCCCCAGTGAAATTAAGAACCAGGTCGTAAAGGCCAAGGTATGCCTGCCTTGTCACATTAAAATTCCCCGCGATATTAATGATAGGACGATTCGATGCGTCGGTGGCTTTTAGTCTGACATAGACATAGTTCAGATAAAGTCCGGTCTCGCTGTAGCTCCCGGCATCGATAGAAATGATTATGTATCTATTTTTCGAAACCTGTTTAGTTTTCACATAATCGAGCGCACTCACAACCGTTTTATACGTGCGTGTTGACCCGACGTAGACAGTTTCCGACTCAGTCATACTATTCAGTTGAACAAACTTCGATGCTTGTGCATAGGTGGAAGAAATATTATTCCCGGCACTGTCATTGATTGCCGATACCGCACTTCCATTAATGTTCAACACGCCGGTGGCTAAGTTGAGCGTAAAGGGACGGGCGCTGCTCCCGCTACCGTTCGGGTCACCCTGCGCCGTGACCATCATATAATAGTTTGCACCGTCATTCCGGTAGATGACTCCATAGTTGTTGTATTTATGGCGTATCCCGTCGGCTGTCGACAACACAAGCTGTCCCGTCATGGTTCCGCCGGTCAGCGGCAATTTGGCAGTCAACTCCCCCCGAAGCTCGGTGTCGTCGTAGTTGTCCACTCCGGCAAGGCGGGTGATTTCGGTGTCGGCGAGCAGGGATTTCCCCTCTTCTGCATCGACCTTCGCGGCGAAGAGCTCGGCGTGGGCGTCATCGGCGTCGTCATGCACACGTACGGCGAAAGAAATATCCGCCGGAGTCGCTTTGGCGGCCAGTTTCTGCCGGAGTTCGTTGTCGTCGTAGTTGTCCACTTCGGCGAGACGGGTGATTTCGGTCTCGGCGATCAGGGATTTCCCCTCTTCTTTATCGACTTTGTCCGGCAGGGCGGCTTCGAGGGCGACGCCTCGATTTCCGGCGAAGGCGGTCTGGTCGGTTTCGCCGAGCACAAGCGACGCGGAGATTTCGACGTATTGAGAACCGCTCCAGCGATAGCTCTTATTGGTGTCGAGGGTAATGTAAATGGTGCTTGCATCGCCGGTTTCCGGCAAGTCGCCGAGGGTGGCTGCTTCGACGATGGGGTAGCTGCCCCCCGGCAGCTGGTGCGCCGGAACCCGGCCGTTGACCAGGTCGGCTTTCAGCGTCAGGGCGGATTCCACCTCCGCCGCGTCGGCTTTGGCGGCGAAGAGCGCCGCGTGGGCTTCGTCGGACTTGTTGTGGATGGCGATGGAGTTATCCACAAACTCCGGGACTCCGCCGCCGCCGCAGGGCATGGCCCCCGTCATATCCCACAAAAAGGGGAAGAGGGGGGCGTCATCGGCGTCACTGCCGCAAAGGCCGGTGAGCAGGACGACCTGGCTTTTGCCGTTGACCGCCATAAAGAATTCGGGGGTCTTGGAGTCGATCGTGAAGCTGAGGGTTTTCGCCACCGGATCATAGGTGATGTCAAGGACTTCGAGGACCGGCTTCGCCGCCTCCTCCCGGTCAACGGCGACGGTCAACTTCCACTTGGTTGCCAAAGAGAGGTCGACCGGCGTGTTATCCGCATCGAGGGCGGTGAAAATGACCGGCAGAATGTCTCCGTAAGCGAGCCGGGGCACGGCTTGCAGGGGATTCCCCGCACTGTCGACCAGGCGGTTCAGTGGAACACTGTAGTATAGATTCATTTTCACCTCTCCCTGGGGTTTATTGTCGATAGGGTTCAATACTTCACTTTTGGACCAGCCTTCTAAGCGTTTGGCGAAGCCCTGGTAGGGCGCTCTGTCCCCAGAGCGCCGTTCACGTGGTAGGGTCTTCCGGGTGATACGCGCGCTTGATGTTGTTGGGAGTCAGGAGGGGCCTTACTCCCCTCCTGAAACCACCCCCGTTCGTGGGCAGAGACATGATGTTACAGGGCGACCCCGATTCCGGATCGTAGCGGTCGCTCTCGCGACCTTAGCCGCCCCTGCGGGGCGCTCTCAGACGGCGAGGCCTTCGCTCGCTACGTTCGGCTTCGGCACTCTTGTGCCTTCGCTCGTTTGCTGCCGCAAACGAGTTCCCTCACAT
>JAVBRV010000031.1:0-3570 GCA_031547585.1 Victivallaceae bacterium | reverse complement strand
ACCAGCTACCAGATGGGCCGGAAATCGTGGCAGCCAACCTACGATATCCGAAACAGCCTGAAGGCGTTGACCTGGTTCGGCGAGCCGCAGGCGCGCGCCGATTGGGAACGGGTGGTGAAAATGCTGCTCAATCACGTCAATCCGTATACCGGCCTCGCGTACAAGGACGACCCGGTGTTCTTCGTCTTTGAAGCCTACAACGAGCAGGAGATCGGCGCCGACGCCTACGCCTTCAACCGTGACCGTCTGACGCCGTAGGCCGGCGCCTGGATCGACGCGAAATACGAAGCCTTTCTCCGTGAGAAGTACCAGGCGGTGAAAGCGCTCTCCGCCGCCTGGAATCATGAGTTTGCCGACTTCGGCCAGGCGGTCTGCGGCAAGTTCCCGCCGGTCTCCGCCCCAGCCAGAGCCGACTTCGAGGAGTTCCGCAACCGGAGCGGCCGGGAATGCCTGGAGTTCTACCGGCGCGTCATCCGGGAGACCGGCTGCAAGACCCCCGTGTCGCAGTTCAACCTCAACGCCTCGCTGAACGATTCGGAGCTGCGGAACGAATTCTGCGACGTCGTCTCCATGAACAGCTACTTCAACCACCCCTCGCAATTCATGCAGCCGGGGTCGGTCTGCCGCCAGAACAGTTCGCTCTCTCCCGGCGGTCTCAACTATTGGCTGAAGTGCATCGGCGTCCGCCTCTCCGGCAAGCCCCTGGTGGTGACCGAGTATAACCACTGCTACTGGAACAAGTTCTCCTATGAGGGCGGCATCGTCTTCGGGGCCTACAGCGCCCTGCAGGGGATCGACGGGCTGACCGTTCACCAGATCCCGATCCTGGCAGAGAACAAGCTGCGGGTTCCGGAGTCCTTCACCGTGGCGACCAATCCCGCCATGCGGGCGAATCTCTTCCTGACCGCCGCGCTCTACCGGCGGGGCGACGTGAAAAGCTCTCCGGGCCGGATCGAACTCGTTATCCCGGAAGGCGTGATGAAAAACCGCCGGGCCGGGGGAGGCGCGGTCAATCCCGAGCAGTCGATGCTGGCGCTGCTGACCGGTTTCTCCCTCCGGATGCCGGGGGGGGAGGGCGGCGGAATCCGCCTGGACCTTTTCTCCGGCCGGGAGCGCCACCGTCGGCGGCGGCGAGTGGAGTTCTACCGTCGGTAAGTCCGAAGGCGCTGGTTTCGAACTAGGTAAGGCGGTCGAAGAGCTGCGGAAGCGCCACCTCCTGCCGCCGGGAAACCCCACTCAGGTCGGGAGTCGCGTCTTCACCTCCGACACCGGCGAAATCACGCTGGAGCAGCAGGCGTTGCGCTTGAAGGTCATCACGCCGAAAACCGAGGCGGTCCCTCTGCGGCCGGATGATTCGGAGGTATCGCTCCGGAATCTTCACATCGACTCCGTTACCGCCGGTTCCTGCGTGGCGGCGGTCGCCCTGGATGAACTGCCGTTGGAGAGAAGCGAGCGTATCATGCTCATCATCAACACCGATTCGGTGGCGGACGGCTTGGTCCTCTCCGGCGACCGGACCGCTTTGAAGAAGGCGGGCAACGCCTCGCCGCCCCTGACGGAAGTCATTCAGCTTACGGGCTCGCTTCGCAACGCTTCCGACAAGTCATTCCGGCTGTATCCGCTAAGTTTGGGGGGAGAACGCCGTGCCGAGCTGCCGGTGAAGCAGGAGGGCGGTAAAATCGTCTTCTCCGTCGACACCGGCGCATTGCCCAACGGAACCACGCCCTTCTTCGAATTGGTTACCGTGAAGTAGCGAATCCGTTTCCAATTTCCGCCCGCCTCCGGAGAGCCCTTTCCCGAAGGCGGGCATTTTTTTGCAAAAATTTCCTCTTCCGGTCTTGCATATCGAGGTGAAATCGGGTATAATTAATAAGAGAGAACGTTTTTAGTTATCGAGGCTGCCATGGAAGCTGCGATTCGGGAAGCGCCCGAACAGGCGGACGTAGAGCTGACCCGCCACCTCCGTTGTCGGGGAAGATTGTTCCTGCGGGAATTGTGTGGATAAAATTACTCTGGGAAAGGAGATGATGATGAAGAACCATTTCACGTTGATCGAACTTCTGATTGTAGTCGCCATTATCGCGATTCTGGCCGCGCTTCTTCTGCCGGCGCTGAATAAGGCGCGGGAGCGGGCCATGGCGATCAAATGCACCTCGCAGCTGAAGACGACCGGGGCCTCTCTTTTGCTGTATGCCAATGATTACAAAGGTGTAATCCCCGCTCCCAACAGCCGGGGGCTGATCGGGCAGACCAGCGGGGAGTACCCCTGGAGTATTTATGTCCTCTCCAAATATGTGAAATTTCCGATTGAGGATTACCTCGGGGTGTCGCAGGGATACCGCAAGTTGTTCGGCAAGTATCCTTTCGGTTGTCCCGGCAGCGGATTGCGCGAACCGGAGCGGTGGAGCATGATCGGGTACGGCCTGCGTTGTTATCTGCGCAATCCCACCGCGGCCTTCAAGCTGGGCGGTCGAATCCTCAGTTACGAGTGCCAGCCGGGAACCGCCAATGACGGCATGCTGAAGGCTTCGTGGAAAGAGGTTTCCAAGATGGTTCTGGCCGGTGACTCGGCGGAAATAACCGCGACGCCCGGCCTGCCGAGAACCGAATACTACACACTCGACGATACCACGAGCGGCAGTCCGACCGGGGCCTTCATCGAGCGGCACGGCGGCCGCGGCAACGTCTGTTTCGGCGACGGCCATGTGGAAGCCATCACCGGCCGGGGGCTGATTAAAGATGAAGCCCGGCGGAACGCCACCAATTGGATCTATTACTCCAAGGACGGAATGCCAAGACCATGAAGACGATCATTGCCCTCTTGTCGGCGGTTTGCCTCGGCGCGGTTTACGGGTTGGAGATCGAGCGTTCGCTGTACCGGCTGGAACCCGCTGCCGCGACGGAATTTACCAGCTCATCCCCGGAGACGGTCAAGGTGAGTTCCGATGGCCAGGCCCTGTCCATCCGGGTGCTGAAAAAGGCCGCCCTTCCGGTGGAGGTGGTGCTGCCGGTGGCCTGGACGCCGGAGCTGCCGGCCCCGACGGCCCGGGAGCTGGAGCTGCGGCTCGAAATGCGCATTCAAGATTCCCCGGAACGGCCGGTTCAGTTCCGCTTCCGCCAGGAGGGCGGCGGCTGGGCGCGCACCTTCAAACCGAACCGGGATTGGGACACCCTCTACGACCCCGTCGCCTCGAAGTGGAACCGGCGCGATGGCGTCACCGCCCGCGGCAAGCTCTCCCCTACGACCCAAAAGGGGGAGTTGGTGCTGCTGGTCAACCCCGCCACCGGGGCGGGGACCATCGAAATTTTTCGCCTGGAACTGGTTGAAATCAGGCACATCCGCCACCAATTCAATTCGGGGACGATCGACCACACGGTGACGGCGGAATCCGGAACCATGGAGATCCGTTTCGCCGAATTCGGCCCCGTCTCCTCCGCCTCGGTGACGCCCGTGCTCCCCAGCAGGGTGAGCGCCCGCCGGCTGGCGCCGAACTCGACGGGCAGCGTCGCTAGCGCGAAGATCACCCTGCCGGCGACGTAGGCGATCGCCAGCCCCATCAGGACCGGGAT
>JAVBRV010000470.1:0-3248 GCA_031547585.1 Victivallaceae bacterium | reverse complement strand
TATTTTTTTAATATTTTTTAGTTTATTTTTTTAGTTTTGTTTTTGTAGTACACCCAGCGGTCGCGCAGCACCTTCCCCGCCGCAAACTTCCGCTCAAACGCATCAAACTCCCCCGTCTCCACCAAGCGCTTCAACTCAAAATAACTCTTCTCGAAATCCGCCATCGCCGTCAACACCGCCCCCCGGTTGCTCTCGATAATCTCACGCCACATCACCGGATTACTCGACGCAATCCGTGACGTATCCCGAAACCCCGTCGCACAACCCGCGAAACGCTCCTTCCGCGTCGTCTCCTCCGGCGAACCCAAAATACTCGACGCCAACGCCGAAGCCACAATATGAAGCACATGACTGGTGTGCGCCACCAGATCGTCATGGCGGTCCGCATCGATCCGGTTGATCCGGGTCTCCAACCCCCTCCACAGCTCTTCCACCATCACCGTCGCCGGTTCCGGCGAATCCGCGTAGGGCGTGATAAACACATCCGCATTCGCATACAATTCCGGGAAAGCCGCATACGGCCCGCTCTTCTCCGTCCCCGCCATCGGGTGGCCGCCGACGAAATGCACGCCAAGCGGCGTCAGCGCCTCGCGCGCCGCCGCCATGATTTCCATCTTGACGCTGCCGAGGTCGGTCACCACCGCCCCCGGGCGCCAGGCATTGCGGTGCTCCCGCAAAAACGCCATGCTCCCCGGGACCGGCATCGCCAGAATCGTCAGATCCGCCCCCCGCAGCACCGCGCCCGCATCGGCGACGCTTTCATCCACCACGTCGCAATCCACCGCCCAGCGCCGGATCTCCTCGCGCCGGGTCCAACCGGTTCGACGGTACGGCCCGCCCCGCAGCGCCATGCCGAGCGAAGCACCCAATAACCCGAATCCGATAATCGCCACTGTCGGCCTGGAACCGTCCGCCATAATGAGTTCTCCTTATATAGTAACCGTATAACATAGCACATTTCAGCTCGATATACAAAAATTACCGCAAGGTAATTACAAAATATTACCCGCCGAATCTGTCGAGCAAGTCTGACAGTCAGCGAAGGCGGGAGGCAAGCCCCGAATGACGCAGCGTCTGACGTTGCAAGGCGGCGGCGATGGTTTCCGCCCGACTCCACAGGGTAACTTTCTTGCGGGCGCGGGTGATGCCGGTGTACAGGAGCTCGCGGGAGAACAACGGGTTATCTCCGTCGGGAAGCAGGAGGAGCACGTGGTCGAAACCTGATCCCTGCGACTTGTGTACAGTCATGGCAAAGACCTCTTCATGCTGCGGCAGGTCGGCGATCGGAACCGGCGTTTCGCGGTTGGGAAAGCGTGCTTCGAGCGTTCCGGGGTGCTTGTGCGACGGCCAGAGAATACCGGTGTCGCCATTGGCAAGTCCGCTCGGGCGGTCGTTTTCGAGAATCAGAATCGGCAGCCCGGGCGCGGGTCCGGCGGGGAAGCCGAGCAGATGCCGCAATCTGGCGTTGATCGCTTCGACGCCGAAGGGTCCCCGCCGTAACGGCGTCAGAATCTGGACCCCGTCAAGCAACGCGAAAGCCCGGAGCAGCTCCTCCTCTCCCCCCACGGCGGCGAGGCGTGGAAGGTCGCGAAGAGCGTTCAATTCAGAAGAGAAGGCGCGGTCAAGCTCCGCCTCCGCCACCGTGCGAGTGGCGAAATCGACCTCCTGAAGAGCGGCGATTTCGGCGGCCAAAGCGGCGACCTCTCCGGGAGCCGCCTGCCGGATGCTCCGGCTGATGCGTCCGATGGAGGGCGCGCTGCGGAAGCGGTAGTTGACCGTGAGCTCCGCGATGCAGCTTCGCAGGGGCGCTCCCCCCGTCGCCGTTTCCGGGCGCTCCCCCGTCTGGCGGTAGAAGCCCTCCGCCACCGCCGGATGAAAGGCGTTGGCTTCCGCCGAGTCGCAGATATCGGCCAGGACCGCACCCGATTCGACCGAAGCGAGCTGATCGCGGTCGCCCAGCAGCACCAGGCGGCACTCCGGCCGCAACGCCGGCAGCAGCGCCGCCAGCAGCGACAGGGGAATCATCGACGATTCATCGACGATCAGCAAATCGCACGCCAGAGGATTATCCCGGTTCCGCCGGAAAAAGCCGGTCTCGGCATCCGGTTCCAGCAGCCGGTGAAGCGTCCCCCCGGGAACGCCCGCCGCCGCCTCGCCCAGCGCTTCGCGAAGCCGCGCCTCCGCCTTGCCGGTGGGGGCGGTCAGCATGATTCGAAGGTGCGGATTCCGCTCCCGCTCCAGGGCCAGCAACGCGGAAACCACCGTGGTTTTACCGGTTCCGGGGCCGCCGGTGATGACGGTGAACGCTTGCGAGGCGGCGGCGAAAACCGCCAGCTGCTGGTGGTTGACCCCGCCCTCCGCCGCATCGAAGCCGCCGAAGAGAGCAGCAAGCCGCCCCGGCGGAAGCTCCGGCGGTTCCGGCGGCCGCGAAGCGCGCAGCAGCAGCTCCGCCGCCACCGTCTGTTCAGCGAGATAATTGCGCTGAAAGTAGAGCCGGTTCCCGTCGTCAAGAACCAGCGGCGTGGCCGCCCCCCCCGAAACCGCCGCCGCCACTTCAGGATCCCGCAGCGCCGCCAACCAGTGGTCGAGAGGCGGGGTTCCGAGCGTGCCGTTCCCCGCCCACTCCTCCAGGCGGCAGCAGCTGTGTCCCAGTCGGACCGCGTGCGAAGCCAACAGCGCCGCCAGCCGCAGCGGCGGATTCTCCCCGCCGCCCGCCAAACCAAGCACCAACCGGGCCAGCTCGAAGTCGATCGCCCGGAATTCCACCGTCTGTTCGTTAGTCATGTCTTTGTCTCTCCAAATTGCGCTGTCTGCCATGGGCGAGAGGGTATCTGGCTGGGCGCGAGTAGCAGACGGTTTCCGGCTGCGGCTCCGCGCGCTGCGGCTCGATAAAAGGCTCACTTCGTGGTGCCTTTTATCGGCAGCGCTCCGCCGATTGGTATTGGTACGGTGCGGTTTGCATCCGCAAACCTTAGATTTCGCTCCCCTTCGGGCGGGCGCCTGCGCCGCCCTGCGGTGAGCGACCAGCGTTTCGCCGCTGGACCACGCCCCGGCTCGGCCGGGTCCGCACGACCGCTTCGCGGTCTATTTTTTTGTTAAGAGAGGATTTTTTTTAGAGAGCTGATCAGGCTCCACTCCGGCTTATCAAAGTACACCCCCCGTCCCGGCGCCTCCGGCGACACCCCCCTCAAAAACAGGTAAAACACCCCCCCGAACCGCTCCCGGTACTCCCGCTCCCCATCCCCCCC
>JAVBRV010000211.1:0-4689 GCA_031547585.1 Victivallaceae bacterium | reverse complement strand
GGGGGGGGGGGCGATGTAGCCCACGCCGCCCTGCTTCATGGTTTTGGAGCGGATTTCGCCTTCGAGTTTGACGGGGTCGGCGACCAGTTTGGCGGCGGCTTCGGGGGCGAGGGAGAGTTTGGCGGCCCAGAAGGCGGTACGGTCGGCGATAAGGGGATAGAGCTTTTCGGCTTTTTCGCGGTAGGCCTGGCAGACGTGGCGTTCAGTGACGTTCCCGCCGGGGGTGAGGTTGGCGGCGTCGGTCTCGAAGTCGATGGCGAGGGGGGCGAGGAAGGCGTTGACCCGTTCGACGATGGTGCGGGTGCGGCGGTTGGCGTTGGCGCGGAGGTCGGCGAGGAAAGCGCGCTCCTCATCGGGAACCTGCGAGGTGAGAAAGCCGAGTCCCAGATGGTAGGCGACGCCGGGTTCGCCGGGGGAGTTGATTTCGCGGTCGGCGAATTCGGGGACGAAGACGCGGGTTTCGATGCCGGCGGCGGCGCGGAGGTCGAGCTGTTCGGCGGCGGCGAGGAATTCATCGACGGCGTCCAGTACGTCGAAGTCGACGATGCCGGCGGCGAACCAGCCGTTTTTCTTGGCCAGCGCGGCGATGCGGCTGGGGGAGTATCCATAGCCGTTATAGGAGTAGAAGGTATGGCAGTGCAGGTTGTGCGCCAGGGTCGGCAGCTCCATGGAGACCTTCTGCTGGCGGCAGAGCTCGGCGAATTCCGCGATCGAATTTTTGCGGATGGCGCTCTTCGGGTTATTGAGTTCCTGTTCCAGGGCCCGGGTTTCCTCGCTGCTGATCATGACTCCTCCTATGGTTGATTTTTGATAATATAGCCGCGCTTCCTGTCGGAATCAATCAAACGCGCTTCATTTTTTAGAAAAGGGCTTGAAAGGCGCGCCCGTACAGATTATATTAAATGGCAGAAAAGAGGAATCATTATCAATTGCTGATTGATTTCTGAAGGGGATGGGGAAATGAACAGGACTGCGCAAAGGGAAGCCATTCTGGAGGAGCTGCGCGGCGTTACGACGCATCCGACTGCGGATGAATTGTATGCGGCGCTGCGGGTGCGGATGCCCAAGATCAGCTTGGGGACGGTGTACCGGAACCTGGAGCAACTCTCGCAGGCGGGGCTCGTCCGCAAACTGGACATTGCCGGCAAGCAGCGGCGGTTCGACGGCGATATTTCGCCCCACCACCATCTGCGCTGCCGGATCTGCGGCCGGGTTCGCGATATTTCGCAGGAGCTGCTGAATAAAGTGGATCGGCTGCTGCGGGAGGCTATGCCGGATCTGGGATGTGATTCGTTCTCGCTCGAACTGAGCGGATTTTGTTCCGAGTGCAAGCCGGAAAACATCAACAAGAAGAGGAGATGAGTATGGCAACGGAGAAATTGGCTGTTTTCAAGTGTGATGACTGCGGATTCATGGCGGAAGTGCTTCATGACTGCACCTGTGATTGCTGCTCGATGAGCTGCTGCGGCAAGGAGATGAAGCTCCTGGTCGAAAATACCGTCGACGCTTCGAAAGAGAAGCACGTTCCGGTGATCGAGAAGCAGGGCGAAGGCATCCTCGTCAAGGTCGGTTCGGTTCCGCACCCGATGGAGGAGAAACACTACATCGAGTGGATCGAAGTGATCGACGGCGCCCGCGTCTGCCGCTACCACCTGAAGCCCGGCGAAGCGCCGCAGGCCTCGTTCTGCGTCGCCGCAAAACCCGGCCTCATCGTCCGCGAGTATTGCAACATCCACGGGCTCTGGAAGGCCTGAGCCCCGTGCGCCGCGCCGGGGGAGCCATCGGCTTTCCCGGCGTTTTCCCTACTGGGGGATAAGGAGAATCAACGTGAAATTCACCGCAGAAAAAGTCGCCGACAATGTCTACTGGGTCGGCGCCATCGACTGGAATGTGCGCAGCTTCCACGGTTACCGGACCGGGCGCGGCACCACCTACAATGCTTTTCTGGTCATCGACGAAAAGGTGACCCTGATCGATACCGTCAAAGACGGTTTTCATGATGAACTTATGGCGCGGGTCCGGTCGGTGATCGACCCGTCGAAGATCGACTACATCGTTTCCAACCACGCCGAGCCGGATCACTCCGGCTGCCTGTTGCAAGTCATCGACGAGGTGAAGCCGGAGAAGGTCTTCGCTTCGCCGATGGGCGTCAAGGCGCTGAAGGATTATTACGGGGCCGAGCTCGACCTCACTCCGGTCAAGACCGGCGAAACCATCGACCTCGGCAAGGGGAAGATCCACTTCGCCGAAACCCGGATGATCCATTGGCCGGACAGCATGGTGAGCTACCTCGATTCGGCAAAGGTCCTCTTCGCACAGGACGCCTTCGGCATGCATCTCGCGGGCAGCAAACGCTGGGGCGATGAGTATGAAAAGGGGCTGCTCGAATACGAGGCGCACACCTATTTCGCCAACATCATCAATTTGCAGTCGGCCAAGGTGCTGGAGCTCCTGGAAGCGCTCCCCGGGTTCAACTTCGACATCGGCATCGTCGCTCCGGATCACGGTCCCCTCTGGCGGAAGCCGGAGGATATCGGCTGGATCGTCGGCCGCTATCGCGACTGGGCGCTGGAAAAACCGCGCCCGCACGCTCTCGTGGCTTATTCGACCATGTGGCACGCCACGGAGAAGCTGGCGATGGCGATTGCCGACGGCATCCGTTCGACCGGGGTCGAGGTCAAGCTGGCCGATACCGCCGCCAGTGACCGCAGCGTCCTGATGACCGAGACGGCGGCCTCCGGCCTCGTGGCTTTCGGTACGCCGACGATGAACAACCAGATGTTCCCCGCCATGGCGGACATTCTGACCTACATCAAGGGGCTTCGCCCCAAGAATAAGCTCGCCTTCGCCTTCGGCTCCTACGGTTGGAGCGGGGAGGGGGCCAAACAGGTCGCGGCTATTCTGGAGGAGATGAAGCTGGAGCAGCCGATTCCCCTTTTTCAGACCAAATACATGCCGACCGCGGCCGATCTCGAACAGGCATGGTCGCACGGAGAAACCCTCGGCCGGATGCTTCTGGCCAAGGTTGAGGAAGCCCATAAACCAGAGGAGAAGAAAGCATGAAAAAGTACGTTTGCGATGTCTGTGGTTACGTCTACGACCCCGCCAAGGGCGATCCGGATAACGGCGTCGCCGCCGGGACTCCCTTCGACAAGCTGCCCGAAGACTGGACCTGCCCCGAGTGCGGAGCCGGCAAGGATAGCTTCTCGGAAGCGTAATCGCTAAACCGGACCGGCGGAATTCCCCGCCGGTCTTTTCAATTTGGAGATGGAACCTGTGAAATACTGGAGCTTCGGAATCCTGGCGGCCCTCCTGATCGCCGGATGCACCACCCCCTGGGGCGAGATCGACCGGAATATCACCAACTCAAAGAACCTCCGGGTCGGAATGACCAAAAACCAGGTGCTGGAAGTCATGGGCCAACCCATCACCGATGAACTGTTCTGCAAGCCCGACGTCTGGTACTACTTCATCCAGAGCGTCTGGCAGGACGGCCTTACCACCGAAGACGAGTGCATGCCCCTGGTGTTTGAAGAGGGGAAATTGGTCGGCTGGGGGAATCCCTTCTACGCCAAATACCGCTTGAAGCCGGAAGAAGCTGTGCCGCAAAACGAAGACATCAGCGCGCTCCCCGAGACGAATCAGGGCGAGAATCTGCCGTCAGTGTACGCATTGCCGCTGTAATGGCGGCCACCTCCCCGGGCGGCGTCACCAGAGGCGGCATGGCGTAGAGCCACGAGCCGAAGGGACGCAGCCAGACGCCGGATTCGCGAACGACCCGCTGCACCGTTTCGGGGGAGGGGAGTTGCGCGAGTTCGACCACCCCCACCGCCCCCAATACCCGGACGCCCTGGACGCCCGGCGTTCCCCGCAGGGGCTCCAGCCCTTTCCGCAGTCCTTGTTCGATTTCGGCGGCGCGGGCGCGCCAGTCGTATTCGCCGAAGAGCTCCAGAGATGCGCAGCCCGCCGCACAGGCGATCGGGTTGGCCATGAAGGTCGGTCCGTGGACGAATACCCCGGGCTTGCCGTTCGAGACGGTTTCGGCTACCCGGCCGGAAGCCGCCAGCGCCGCGAGGCCGACAGCCCCGCCGGTCAATCCTTTGCCGACGCAGACGAGATCGGGCGTGACCCCGGCGAACTCCCGGGCGAAGAGCTTTCCCAGCCGCCCGAAGCCGGTGGCGACTTCGTCGAAAATGAGCAGCATATCCCGTTCCCGGCAGGCCGCCGCCAGGTGGCGGAGGTATTGCGGGTGATAGAAGCGCATGCCGTTGGCGCCCTGAAAGATGGGTTCGACGATCACGGCGGCGATCTCGTGGTCGTATTCATCGAGCATAGCCGCCATCGGCGCGAAATCGGCATCGTTCCACTCATCGCCGAAAGCAATTTCCGGGCGCGGCGCAAAGTGATGCCGGGCCAGAACGCCTTCGAACATCCGGTGCATGCCGCCGGAGTCGGAGACCGCCATCGCCCCCATCGTGTCGCCGTGGTAGCCGCCCCGGATGGTGCCGAGGCGGTTACGTTCCGGGCGCCCGGCTGCCTGTTGGTATTGCAGCGCCATCTTGATCGCGCACTCCACCGCCACCGAGCCGGAGTCGACAAAGAAGATCTTATCCAAGCCGGAGGGGAGCATCCCCGCCAGCAGCTCCGCCAATCGAACCGCCGGTTCGTGAGTGAAGCCGGCGAACATCA
>JAVBRV010000224.1:0-8595 GCA_031547585.1 Victivallaceae bacterium | reverse complement strand
TGGACGTACTCGAACTACGGCGCAAGGTCGGCATGATCTTCCAGAAGCCGACGCCGTTCCCGATGTCGATCTACGACAACGTCACCTATCCCCTCCGGCTCCACTACCGGCTGTCGAAAAGCGAGATCGCCGACCGGGTGGAGCAGGCCCTGCGCGGCGCCTCCATCTGGGAGGAGGTCAAGGATAAACTGAAGTCCAGCGGCCTCGCCCTCTCCGGCGGCCAACAGCAGCGCCTCTGCATCGCCCGGGCCATCGCCTCAGAGCCGGAGATCCTGCTGATGGATGAACCCACCAGCGCCATCGACCCGGTGGCGACGCTGAAGATCGAGGAGCTGATGGTCGAACTCAAAAAGCGCTTCACCATCGTCATCGTCACTCACAACATGCAGCAGGCGGCCCGCATCAGCGACTTCACCGCCTTCTTCTACCAGGGCCGGATCATCGAATTCGACGGAACCGACCGCATCTTCACCAATCCCCGAAATCCCAAAACAGAAGAATATATCACCGGCCGGTTCGGCTGAGAAAAGGAGCATTTTTCATGAAAGAACATTTTCTGCAGGCTCTCGCCGCGCTTCGGGCGCTGATCGCCGAGATGGCCTCGACGGTTGAACAGGCCGTCTACCTCGCCGTCGACGCCGCCGGAAGCTGCGACGCCGACAAGGCCCACCGGGTGATCGAAGGCGACAAGTCGGTCAACCGCATGGAGAACCGCATCGAAGAGGAGTGCCTCAAGATCCTCGCCCTCTATCAGCCGGTCGCCGGCGACCTCCGCCGGGTGATCACCGTTCTCAAGATCAACAACGAGCTCGAACGCGCGGGGGATCTTGCGGTCAATATCGCCGAACGGGTGGCGGATATGCGCTCTTTCGATCCGGAACGGATTGAAGAAATCGATTTCCGTGATATGGTAAATCATGCGTGCGGCATGTTGAAGGGTTCGCTCGACGCGATGGTCTACGGCGACATGGTGAAAGCGGCGGAGGTGATCCGGCGGGACGACTTCGTCGACGACATCCACCGGAACAACTACGGCCGGGTCGCCGACCTGATCCGCGTACATCCGGATGATGCGGGGTACTACCTCGATCTCCTGACCATTTCGCGTTGTCTCGAGCGGATCGCCGACATTGCCACCAACATCAGTGAAGACGTCATTTATCTGGAGAGCGGCCGGATCGTCCGGCACGTTCACGAGGAGGAATAGTTACATGGCCGGTGAAAAAATTCTGATTATCGAAGACGAACAGCCGATCCGCGAGCTGCTGACGCTGACCCTGGAGTCGGCCGGATATTCGTCCGTCTGCTCCGCCGCCGACGGCGAGGAGGGGCTGGCGCTGGCCGCCCGGATTCTCCCCGACCTCATTTTGCTCGACCTCATGCTCCCCGGCATCGACGGGCTTACCGTCTGCCGCAAGCTGAAGGCCGTGGAGGAGACGCGGTCGATCCCCATCATCATGCTGACCGCCCGCAGCGAGGAGTCCGACATCGTGGTCGGCCTCGAGCTCGGCGCCGACGATTACATCACCAAGCCTTTCAGCCGCAAGATTTTGGTGGCCCGCATCCGGGCGCTGCTCCGCCGCCGCACCGAGGAGGAGGAGAGCGCCGAAATCCGCCGCTTCGGCCTCGTGATCCAGCCCGACACCCGGACCGCCAAGCTGGAGGGGCAGCTTCTTGAACTCACCTACAGCGAGTTCGAGATCCTTGCCCTCTTCGCCGCGCATCCGGGCCGGGTCTACACCCGCAACCAGATCATCCTGAAGCTGAAGGGCGAAGACTACCCGGTCACCGAACGGGCGGTGGACGTCCAGATCGTCAACCTGCGGCGCAAGCTCGGCGAGTGGGGCGCCGCCCGCATCGAAACCGTGCGCGGGGTCGGCTACCGGCTCGCGGCGGGGGAGTGAGGGCGCATGAAAGACCGCGACCGTACCTTATTTGTACTCTTCCCCGGCGCGATTGCGCTTCTCGTGATTCTCTTCGCCGTGCTTTTCGGCTGGCTGCTGCTCTATTTCGAGCGCTCCTATCTCGCGGAGGCCGAGGAACATCTGGCCCGCGACGCCCGGCTGGCCGCCAGGGTGGTCCAGCCGCTCTTGGAAGAGGGGAAGCTGGAGAAGGCGCGCGAATTCTGCGCCTCCTTCCGCGACGAGCTCCGGCTCAGCCTGATCGACGCCGCGGGCAAGGTGGAGGCCGATTCCGCCGAAAATGCGGAAAATCTCGCCAGCCACCTCGAACGTAAAGAGGTCAAAGAGGCGCTCTCCGGCGAAGCCGCCGGATCGCTCCGCTACAGCACCACCCTCAACCAGTGGATGATCTACCACGCGGTTCATCTGAAGGCCGCTTCCGGCGACTACGTGTTGCGGGCGGCGGTCTCCACCGCCCGGGTGGGGGATATGGTGGCGGCGGCCCGGATCCGGATGATCCTGGCGCTGGGCCTCGGGGCCGGATTCATCTTCATCCTGATGCTCTATCTCTATTTCCGTGTGCGGGTTCCCCTGACGGAGCTGCAGCAGGCCGCCGGCGCCATCGCCGGGGGGGAGCTGTCGACCGATATCGCCATCCCCGAACGCGGCGTCATCCGCGAACTGGCGCTGGAGATCGACCGCATGGCCGGGCAGCTCAAGCAGCAGCTCCGCTGCGTCACCGCCGAACGCAACGAGAAAGAGGCGATTTTGAACGGCATGGAGGAGGCGGTGCTGCTCTTCGCGGGCAACGGCGACCTCGTCCGGGCCAACCAGTCCGCCCAGCGTCTGTTCCGCCTGGCGGAGGGGGGTAAGTTCAACATCGCCCGCGCCGGCGTCGGCGAACTGCCGGGGGCGTTTTTCCGCACGGAACAGTCCGGCGAACCCTTCTCCGGCGAATACAAACTCCGGCGCGAGGGCGGGGCGGAATTGAGCCTCTATGTGCGCGGGGTGGTGATCGAGGGGGAGGAGGGGCGCTTCGTCCTCCTCACCGTCGCCGACTGGTCGGAAAGGCGGAAATTGGAGTCCTTCCGCAGCGACTTCGTGGCCAACGTTTCGCACGAGATTCGCACGCCCCTCACCGGCATCATCGCGGCGGCGGAGACGCTGCGCGAGGAGAAGGAACTGCCTCCGGAGCAGACGGATAAGCTCCTCGACATCCTCTACAGCCAGTCCCTGCGGCTGAACGCCCTCGTCCGCGACATTCTCAGCCTGGCCGACCTGGAGCACCGGGCCCTCGACCCGGCGCTGCGGCTGGAGCCGACCCGCCTCGACATGGTCTTGGAGGCGGCGGTCGACTTCTGCCGCCCGAAAGCGCAGGAGGCCGGGGTGCGCCTCGTCATTGTGGAAAATCAGCCGATCGAGATTCCGGCCGACGGTCCCTTGCTGGAACAGGCGATTTCGAACCTGGTGAACAACGCCGTCGCCTACAGCGGCAGCGAGCGGGTGGAACTGTCGTTGGTGCAGCGTTTTGACCGGGTGGCGATCGAGGTGCGCGACTTCGGCGCGGGCATCGGCCGCGAGCATCACGAGCGGCTCTTCCAGCGCTTCTACCGGGTACACAAAGAGCGCAGCCGAGCGAAGGGCGGCACCGGCCTCGGCCTTGCCATCGTGAAGCATATTGCCCGCCTCCACCATGGCACGGTCGAGTTGGAGAGCGCGCCCGGGCAGGGCTGCCTTTTCCGCATTCTTCTGCCGCGTTAAGGAGTTTCAATGGATGCAACGCTGATTTCCGGGGAATATGAGAATCAGGAGCTGAAACGGCGACTGACCCGGCTGCTGCTGGAGTTTTCGCTCGGCGAGCTGCCGGTTCCCCTGGAATTCAGCCTGTTTCGGTATGGCTATGACATTCGCCGGAGCGACATCAGTTACACCCATCCGGCCCCGGCTTTCGAACGGCTGTTCCTCTTCTACCGCCGGGGCGGCGTGATTCGCATCGGCGGGGAGGAGCATGAGTTCCAACCGGGGCGCTTCTACCTCCTGCCGGGGCATCTGCCCTTCGAGGTGACCTACTTCGAGCGCTCGGAGCTTTTGTACGCGCATTGGTCGGCGGCCGATTTCACCCACCGGCCGCTGCTGCGGAGCCGTACCGGCCTCTTCTCCTTCGACGCTTCCGGCTGGCGGGAGCTGCTGCCGAAATTGTGGCGGCGGGGGGAGCATCCGGCGGTGGCTTCCGCCGCCGTGGCGGCGCTCTGGCCGGTCTTGCAGGGAGAGCTGGAAGGCATGAAATCGGAATACCTTCTCTTTCAGCGCTTCCGGCCGGTTTTCGACTATGTGCGGGAGCAGCCGCCCGCTCTCCTTCGGGTGGGGGAGATGGCCGAACGGATGGGGATAACCCAGGCGGCTTTTTCGCGGCTCTTCTCGCAGGTTTTCGGCACTCCGCCAAAGAGTTACCTGGAGGAAATCTATCTCGCCCGGGCACGGGAGCTTCTCCTCTTCACCCCTCTCTCCGTCGACGCGGTCGCCCGTGAGCTGGGGCATGAGCATCCGCACTACTTCCACACCCGTTTCCCCCGCCTGACCGGAGCAACGCCGGGTGAATTTCGTGTTAAAAATCGCGAAATATCATAAAATCGGAGTCTTTTAAAACAAAATCGGGGTTGCCGAGATACCTCTTTTTTGCTATACTATTGCATAGCGAACCAATCATTCAAACGGAGCTATGCAAAATGATCGAGACGAAGAAACTGAATTTTCCCTACCTGGTGTTGCCGGCGAACCATGCTTTGGAGCCGGAGGAGATTACGATTCGCAGCGGGGGGGAATTCCTGCACCTTAAGATAGTTCCCGGCAGCGGCGCGGCCATGTGCTACCGGCTGCCGTACGATGAATATGAGGTCGAGGCTTCGGATGCCTTCTTCCGGGCGGCGGAGTGGAAAGGGGAGAGCATCACCCCCCCGCCTTCCGCCGATGAGGTAGGGCGGCTTCAGTTTCATTACTCCCCGGCCTCCGGCTGGCTGAACGACCCGAACGGGCTCTATTACCATAAGGGCGAGTGGCATATGTTCCACCAGTACAACCCTTTGGGGACCGGCTGGGGCAACATGCACTGGAATCACGCGGTCAGCCGCGATCTGCTGCACTGGCGGGAGCTGGGGATCACCCTGTACCCCGATTCGATCGGAACCATGTTTTCCGGCAACGGCTGGGTCGACCGGGATAATGTCTCCGGCCTGGGGGAGGGGGGTGAGGCCCCGATATTGCTCTTTTACACCAATGCCGGGTACGGCAACGACGACGACAAGCGCGCCTTTTTTACCCAGAACCTGGCCTACAGTACGGATGGCGGCAAGAGCTTCCGCAAATATGAGTTCAACCCCCTGGTCGGCAGCCTGTTCGCCTGTGCGGAGCGGGATCCTTTTGTGGCGTTCGACGAGGAGAGCGGCAAGTACATCATGGCGCTTTTTCTCGACACCCCGGGGATGGAATTCGGCTTGCTCGAGTCGGACAACCTTCTCGCCTGGCGGCTGACCGACCGGTTCCGCATTCCGGGCGGGCGGGAGTGCCCCTGTATCTTCCGGCTTCGAGACGAGGCTTCGGGCCGGATGCACTGGGTCTTCCTGGAAGCGAACGGCTTGTACCGGGTGGGGGCGATTCAAGGCGGCCGGTTTGTCTTCGAGGGGGAGGCCGAGAGGCTGTTCCCGAAGATCCGCCGCTCCTTTTATGCGGCACAGACCTTCAGCAACGCGCCGGGGGGTAAAGTCATCCTGCAAGCCTGGCTGCGGGAGCAGCCGACCGGTTTCCGCAGCACCGGAGCCATGGCGCTGCCGGTGGAGCTGAAACTCCATGATGCGAAACTGCTGGTTTCCCCCGCCGTACTGCCGGAACGGGGGGAGGGCGGGGGCTTCGCCGCCACGGTCGAATGCGTGGCGGAGAAAGCGTCGTTTGCCTTGAAGGATTTCTCGGTAACCTTCGATTTTTCCCGGCATACGCTTACCTTGAACGGCGAAGAATTCCCCTTGGAGCAAACCGGTCGCGGCGGCCGGTTCTTCGCCGACACCCGCTCCATCGAGTATTTCAGCGACGACGGCCGCACCTGGTTCGGCCTGATGATCGAGGGTGGACCCGCGAAACCGGAGTGCTCCGGCCTGAACATCACCGACCTCCACACTCTGAAGTCAATCTGGTGCTGATCAGCGCGGGAAGTCGCGCTTGAAGATCTGGCGTTCGCTGTAGCGGATCATCTTGAGTTCGTTCTTCCACGAATAGAGGATGATGAGGCTCTTGGGTTTGCCGCTGACCGGGTCGGGGCCGAAGTTGTTGTTGTCCACCGCGGCGTTGACATTGGCGTCGCGGACTTTTTCGGTGACGTCGTTCCACTTGGTTCCGCCGCCGTAATACGCGCCGAAAATCCGGAACTCCTCCTGGGCGGCCGCTCCCGGCAGAATGACGCAGTGGCGGCGCTCTCGGGTCCGGAGCGTCTTCTCCACGCCGTCTTCGGTATAGGTGAGCGTCAGGTGCTTCAGCGCCCCCGGCGCCGGGTCGGCCCCCAGGGTGGCGTTGTCGGCGATGAACGCGAGGCACACACCGGGGATGATGACGGCCTTTTTTCGGAGATTTTCCGTCACGTCGGCGTTTTTATCGGGGGAGCCGTAAACGGCTTTGACGATGGTGAACTCCGCCGCTCCGGCGGTGGCGGCGAGAATGAACAGCAGCGCGGGCAATATTTTTTTCATGGCCGATTTCCTCTTTATTTGGCGGTCCACATGGTGTCGTAGGCGGCGGTCCCGACCATGCTCTGCAATTGAGTCATCGTCTTCGCCTGGACGTGGCCGTCAATGTAGAGAAGGTTGAAGCCTTTGTTGTTCAGATGGCGCATATAGCCGCCGTTTTCAATCAGAAAACTCAGGCCGTAGGCTTGAAGCGCCTGCCAGGTTTTGGTGCCGCCGCCGCGGTCGATGTCGATTGCGATCATCCGGGCGGACGGATTTTTCACCTTATCCACGACGACCTGGCTTTCGGCGAGACGTTGGCAGATGCCGTAATGGCGCGAGGCTGAATAGGCGGTCCCCCCGTTGGCGTCGCGGACCTTTTGCGCGGGGCAGCCGAAGGTCTGCTTCGGCCGGCCGGTCTGGTTATCCCAGTAGCTGTAGTCCGCCACCTCCTCACTGCTGTCGACGAAGGAGCGATAAAGCGGCGATTGCCATTTGCCCACTCCGGCGCCGTAATTGCCGTCGGGCATCGGGTGGCGGCCTTTATTGATGTCAAGATAGAGTGCGAGATAGACCCCCTGCTGCTTGAAGTTGTTGGCGCACTGCGCGTCAAGCGTCTTGGCGCGCGCCCGGTTGAGCGCCGGCAGCAGCAGGGCCGCCAGGATGGCGATGATGGCGATTACAACGAGGAGTTCGATCAGAGTAAATTTTTTCATGGTTAGCCTCCTTTCAGATTACTTCATATCGTTCAGGTATTTGCCGTTCATGCGGTATTGGTACATATGTTCGCCGATTTCGCGGGCGGTTTGGGTCAATTCGCGGTACGGGGTGTCGGCGATGTCGACGAAACCGATCTGATAGCCTTCGCCGTCGAAACGCCCGGTCAGCGGCTGGTCGCGGAACTGGAACCAGTGCGCGCCGACGATATTGGGATGCGCCAGAGCGCCTTGCATATAGCGGAGGTAGTTGACGGCGCGTTCGGTTTCATCACTCCCGGCAATGATATCGGGGGAGAACATGCCGCGCCCCGGCAGGCTGGTGCTGAAGTGATACTCGCCGATCAGGACCGGAATATCCGGGAAGTCCTTCGTCCGGAAATTGCCGGGGGTATGGCGGTAGACGTTGACCGAGAGCACGTCGGCATACTTCGCGCACGCCTCCGCCGGAGCCTGGAGCCGCATATCCTGGCTGAGGAAGCGCGCGCCGAGATAGAGCCGGTGGGGCGCGGTTTTCTTTACCGCGTCGCGGCAGATGCGGAAGTACTCTTCGAGCGTCTGCCGGAAGAAGAGTTCGATATCGGCGCGGAATCCGGCTGAAGCCGGAATCAGCTGGGAAGCGAGTACCCGATCCCAATCCGGGTAGGAGGAGTTCCAGGCTGTATTGAGCGCCTTGATGGTATGGTATTTCGCTTTAAGCCCTTCAACGAACGCCTTTTTTGTCGGCGTCGGCGCACATGATGTAGCCCATGAAGGGGAAATCGTCGCGACCGCCGAGGAAGAGTTCATTGTCGATGAAGTAGCCGATGCACATGGGGTCGGTCAAAGACTTCCGGTAGATCGGACTGCGCTTGACCAGATTCGGCAGCAGGTTCTCCATTTTTTCGCGGTAGACGGGGTCGTAGACGTCATAGAATTTGGAGCCGAGCTTCGGCATTTTGCGGTCGAAATCGGTGAGCTGGAGCGTGTAGGGGGTGCTCCCGGCGAGCATCAGTTCATCCGCGCTCCAGTCGCCGATGGTGTTCATGCCCCAGTGGGTCAGGCGGCATCCGAGCGTCCGGTAGAAATCCGGGGTGTGGTCGACTTTGCCGTACTTGACCCGGAGCGCGTCTTCGGTCGCCTGCCACATCGGCAAGCCGGCGGTGTCGGCGGCGAACCAGTTGTTGTGCCCGGTTACCTTCACCGCGTCGGTCTGCTTCCAGAGGACGTTCAGGCCCTGCGAGAAGAAGAGCTTTCCGGCGGGATCGACCAGATACCATTTGCCCTGGT
>JAVBRV010000100.1:0-3406 GCA_031547585.1 Victivallaceae bacterium | reverse complement strand
GGATCGCGCCTTTGACGCCGCCGCCGACGACGGTCCCGCCCAGGGTCATTTCGACCGGGGCGGAACGGCTCCGGCCGAACTGGGCGTTGGCGCAGCGGTCGGGGTTGAAGATGTTGTTGTCGATGATGGAGGCGATCTGCGAATCGAGCGTGACGGGGTCGGCCGCCTTCACCGCCGCCGGAGCGGCGGCCGGTTTCTTGCCGGAGCTCTTTTTGACTTCGAAGGTCTCCGTCTGGCTGCCGAAGAAGCCGGTCACCTTGCCGCCGACGGCGGCCACCAGCCAGCCCGCCAGCGCGAGATTGAGGAGAAGAAGGACGATTTTCATTTTTTCTCTCCTGTCGCCGTTGCGGTTACGGTTGCGGTTGCGTTCGTACCGTCATAGCCGATAATCCGGATGGCGCCGTTGAAGACCAATGGCGCGGAAGTGGTGGTGCTGGAGGCATTCGCCCCGCCCCAGCGCATTTCGGGGCGCAGATCGAGCCGCCGCCAGCTGAGCTGGGGGGAGATCCCTTTGATCGCCGCGAGGAAGCGGGTCACCGCTTCGACGGAGCCGGTGGTCGAGAGGTCGATTTCGGCGTAATAGAGTTCGGTGTTGATCCGGGTGGTGCGCACGGAGCCCAGGGTATTGAGCTTCAGCTCCGCCTCGCGGGCGGCCTGCTGGATAAGGTTGCGAAGCTCGGTGTCGATGACGCCGTCGCGCTTTTCGCTCCAATAATGGCTCTGTTGATCGCGGTAGCGTTTTTTAAGATTGTCGGCGTCGCGCTGGCGGCTGCGAAGCTGGGCATTCTGGGTACGCAACTCCTTCACTTCGCGTTCGACGCCGGCGAGGCGCGTGGAGCTGGGGATGAAGCCCATCAGGTTGCCGCTGAACTGCCAGAGGAGGAAGATCCAGCTGAGGCCCAGGCAGGAGAGCGCGATGGTCAGCTTGCCGCGCGGCGTTTTGGCAAATTCTTTGAAGCGCGCACTCATTTCGCACCTCCTTCGGCCGGAACCAGTTTCAAGGTGATGACATTGACCGTGTCGCCCTGCCGCCGCTGCTGCAGCTGGCCGATCTTCCAGCCGGGAATCCGCCGGAAGAGAGCGGCCGCGTCGAAGTTCTCGGCCTCGGTCTGGAGGATGAGGTCGATGCTCCCTTCGCTCCAGCGCAGGCTGGAGACCAATACGTTCGAGGGCAGCAGCCCGGTCAGCAGCGCCAGTTTGCCGACCACGTCCTCTTCGCCGGCGGAGAGGTTGACCACCCGGTTCAATTCACGCAGCTCCTTCTCCATCCGCCGCAGCGCGGTCTGGGTGCGGTCGTTTTCGGCCTTGAGCGAGTCGCGCTCGGAGACGGCTTCGCGGTAGGCCCGGTAGCCGTTCACCCAGCCGCCGCTCATCGACCAGATATAGAAGCCGGCCAGCGCCGCCAAGAGAATCCCGGTCAGCCGGAGCTGATTGCGGAAGCGTTTCGGCTTCAATTCCTTCGGGAGAATCCGCAAACCGCGTTCCCCGGCCTTGAAATCGGGCTGGATCACCAGCCGGGCGGTCAGCAGACACTCGAGATAGTCGTCGAAGCGGAACGAGGCGTCGTCGGGGAAGCGGAAGATTCCGCCGAGGGATTTCCCCCACGGGCCGTTATCCATGACCCCCCGGCGCGGCTGCCACTCGCCGTCGGCGAAGCGGAAATCGGCCTCAATGCGCGGCAGCTCAACCGGGGGATCGCCCGCCCCCTGCCCGAGCAGGGGGTAAATGAATTCGTCCGCCCTGCCCCCCCCTTGGGTCAGCATGGCGGCGATGTGTTCAAGGGAAGCGCCGGGGATGGCGTAGAGGTTGACGGGGACGTTCCCCTCCTCATCGGCCTTCCCGGCGACGAACTGGAAGCGGCAATCATCGGGAACCCGCAGCATCTGCTGCGGCAGTTCGAATTCGAGCGCTTCGCGCATCGCCTTCTGCGGCAACTCGATGGAGCGGCAGGTGAAGAAGATTCCCCCCGTCAGCGCGCCGGTAAGATAGAGCGGGCACTCCTTCCCCCGGCCCAGCGTCTTCAGCCCGCGCTTCCAGCCCTCGGCCGGATTCGCCGGGTCGAGCTTCTCGATGAAGCTGCGCTCGACGGAGTAGTTCCCCTTGCGACGGCGAAACAGGCATCCGCGGACTGAATCGCCCGCGAATGCCAGAACCGCGAATTCCCCGATGTTCCCCTTGCGGTTCATATCCTTTTTCTATTCAGCCGGTTCGAGTTTTTTCATCAGTTCCCGGGTCTTGGCGCCGGCGGCGCCGGGATCGGTCTCGCGCAGCTTGTCGATTTCAGCCATTTCCGTGGGGAACTTCTCGCGAAGCAACCGGACCTGCTGCGCCGGATTGACCCGGCGGGCCGGCGGCGGGGCCGCGTTGTCGCCCTGCGGAGCTCCGCCGGGACCCATCTGGCGTCCGCCGCCCTGCTGACGGCCGCCGCCGAAGTTGAGGGTGATGCCCGCCTTATCGGCCAGCTCACGGGTTTTCTGGAAAGCAGCCCGGGGGTCGGTCTGACGGAGCGCTTCGATTTCAGCGACTTCCTTCGGATACTTCGCCTTCAGGTCGGCCATCTGCTCGTCGAGGGTCATCGGGAGTTCGACGCCCGCCTTGGTCGCGAGTTCGCGGAGCTTGGTGTTGCTGTCAAGGCGCATCTTCTCGATTTCGCCGTATTCAGCCGGGAATTTCTCTTTGATCTTCGCTTCGGCTTCGGCGCGGGCGTTGCCGCCCATCGTCATGCCGCCCTGCTGACGGCCGCCGCGATCACCGCGTTCGCCGCCGCGGGCACCGCGTTCACCGCCCTGCTGGCGCTGTCCGCGCTGTTCGCCGCCACGCTGTTCGCCGCCGCGCTCAAAAGCGCGCCGGGGGAGTTCGACGTTGGCTTTGCGGGCCAGCTCGCGGAATTTCTCCATGGCGGCGTTGAGGTCGGTTTTCTGAAGGGTTTCGATTTCGGCGTATTCTTTCGGATACTTCGCCTTCAGGTCGGCCTGGATTTTGGTCCAATCCGGTCCGGCGGGGCGGGTGGCGGCCGGGGGAGCGGCCGGAGTTTCATCGGCGGCCATCACGGGCAGCACCAAAGCACCCGCCGCCAGCATCCCGAGAAAGAGAGTCGTGTTCTTCATGGCAAAAGTTCCTTTCCTTGTTCGTTTCGTCGCAACCGGGGGAACAACCCGGCTTTCGTTGACCTGTTAACGGGGGGTGAAAACGCTTTATTGTCCCTTATATCTCATTTTTTTTACAAAAAGAGAAAATAACTTTCAAAAGTACCCTTCGCGTGCTATAGTAAACGGAAGTTTTTAACGGGCGGGGGTAATCTCGTATGGTATGCGCGCTTGACGTCATGGGAATCAGGAGGGGCCTGACTCCCCTCCTGAACCACCCCCGCCCTTGGGCAGAGACGCGCAATCTAAGGGCGACCCCG
>JAVBRV010000201.1:0-4810 GCA_031547585.1 Victivallaceae bacterium | reverse complement strand
GTCGGGCATGGCCTTCGACTTGCGGATCCAGGGGTTCCAGGCCACGGTGGTGGCGGAGCCCCTCTTCTCGATGCGGATGGTCCGATCGAAGCCGGGGTCGACGATTTCGACCGCGCCGGTGGTGTAGTAGATGCGGTCGATCTCGCGGTCGACGCGGAGGTCGTTGGCGGTCTGGACGTTGCCGAGAACGATGGGGGCGTCGACCACCCGGTCTTCATAGCCGGTGTCGCCGAGTCCGCGCACCCGGATCTTCGCCGCCTCTTCGACGGCGAAGTAGCTGTGAAGGGCGTCGGACACCACGATCAGCTCGGGGGATTTGTTCTTCGCCATCAGGGTGACGACGAGCGAGCTGCCGATGATGAATTCCACCTTCGCCTCGAAGTCGAAGGCGGCCAGCGAGCGGTCGCGGAGCATTTCGGGGGTCAGACGGAGGACCACGCGGGTTTCAGTGTTGTTTTCGGCGGATTCGATGCTTTCCACCTCCCACTGCGAGATGCGGGCGAAGCCGTGGGCGGGGAAGTCCGGATTTTGGGCGGGTCCGAACCAGGGCCAGCAGATGGGAATGCCGCCGCGGATCGGTTTGCCGGGCTCATACCAGGAGTGTTCGCTCATCCACAGCACCGGGCGTTCGCCGTTGGGGGTGAAGTCGGTGATGTGGGCGCCATAGGTCGAGATGGAGGCGTTGGCGGCGGCGTTGGCGACTTCGACCCGGATGAAACCGGATTTTTCAACGAAGCGCACCGACGGCGAGCCGAACTGTTTTTCCAGAGAAGCGAGATTCATGATTTTTCCTTAAGGTTCGATCTTACTTTAACATAACCCCGTTTCCCCGCCGGGTCAAATGAAATCATAGGTTCGAGCCCGTGCAAATGCCGCTCTCCAGTGATATATTGATAATGGTAAAACGATTGATCAAAAGATGGTCGGCTTTTTTTATCCTTGATTGCTACAACGATTGATCATATCTTGCAAAGGAGTGCGCTATGGAAACGGATGTGTTGGTTCTCGGCTTCGGATTGGCCGGATTGCGGGCTGCCGAAAGCGCCGTAAAATGGGGGTGCCGGGTGCTCGTGGTTGGACGGGGGGCCGGAGCCTCCCCCGGCGTGATCGGTTTCAACGCGCCGGTCGGTAAAGGGGATTCCGTGGAGCGGTTTCGCGCCGATATCGAGCGGAACGGCGCGGGGTTGGCGGTTCCGGAATTGACGGCGGTGTTGGCCGGGAAAGCCGGGGAGAGCGTGGCCGACCTGGAAAGGCTGGGCATCTCTTTCGACCGCCGGGAGGGGGAGTATCAGCTGCTGCAACCCCTGGGTTGCTCCGTGCCGCGCCTGGTACATCTGGCCAATAGGACCGGTCCGGAAAGCATCCGTTTGATTCGCGACTTCCTGCTGCAAAGCGGCGTGGGATTTCTCCCGGTGGCCGGAGTCGCCGCTCTGGTGAAAAACGGCGGCGCGGTTTGCGGGGCGGAGGTGATTCTCTCCGAAACGGAGACCCGTTTCATCGCCGCCAAAGCCGTGGTGCTGGCGCTGGGGGGAGGCGGAAGCATCTACGCGGGAAGCACCTATCCGGGCGACGTCACCGGCTCCGGTTATGCGCTCGCTCTCGAAGCGGGTGCGGAGCTCTGCGACATGGAGTTCGTGCAATTCGAGCCCTGCCGCGGCATCTGGCCGCGTCCGTTGGGAATATCCACCACGCTCTTGTCGCACGGCGGCAGTCTCTATAACGGTGAAAAGCGCGTCTTTTTGCTGAAGGAGGCTCGCGATTGCAGCAAGGCGGAGCTGGCGTTTTTCATCGGCCGGGAGATTTTTCGCGGCCGCCCGACTCCCCACGGCGGCGTCTGGCTCGATCTCTCCGGGGTGCCGGAGGAGGAGTTGACCGTCGGGCACGCCATGTATTACCGCCGTTTCCTGGGAGCGGGTATTGATTTGAAAACGACGCCGGTCGAAGTCGCTCCGGCCGCGCACACCTTTCTCGGCGGCGTCAGGATCGACGCCGCCTGCCGCACCTCCGTATCGGGACTCTTCGCCGCCGGCGAAGTCACGGGGGGCGTCCACGGCGCGAACCGCATCGGCGGCAATGCCGGAACCGAGGTCTATGTCTTCGGCCGGATCGCCGGGGAATCCGCCGCCCATTACGCTCAGGGAACGGCGCTTCCGGCGGTATCGTTCCGAACGAAAAGGAAATACGGTCGCTTCTTCGGAGGCGGCTCCGATATCGGCGAAATCCTGCAAACGTACGCCGGCGTCATCCGTACCCCGGCACAACTGGCAAAGGGGGCGGAACTTTTGAGCGCGCTGCAACCGGCGTCCCTCGAAGAGGCGCAGCGCCGCCGGGTGGCGCTCTCGGTGGTCGAGAGCGCGCTGAAACAGCCCCGCAGTCTCGGCGTTCACCAATGGGAGGAGTAAAATGATGATTGAGAAAGCGGCGGCGGAGTCGGTCCGGCGGCATCTTGCGGCCACGCCGGTCTGGCTCGGTATGCGTCCCGCCCGCGACGTGGTTCCGGGAATGGACCGGCGGCTGATCCTGAAATCGGGTCCGCCGCTGCCCTGGGAGGCGCTTTGCTCCACCCAGCGGCAGGGCATTGTGAACGGCATCCTCTTCGAAGGCTGGGCGGTGACGCCGAAAGAGGCCGAACAGCTGGCGCGGACCGGCGAGGTGGAGTTCGCTCCCGGCAACGACCATCAAGCGGTCTGTTCCGGGGCCGGAATCACCACCCCCTCGATGGTGGTCAACGTGGTGTGCGAAGGGAACAGCGGCAAACTCGGTTTCTGCGCTCCCTTCGAGGGCCGGAACCGGGGCGGTTTGGGGGGATGGGGCGTCTATTCACCGGAAATCGGCTCCTACCTTCGCACTATGCGCGAAGTGATTGCTCCCGCCGTCAATCGCTTGCTGGGGGAGGGGATCGAGCTGGACCCGGTTCTCTCCCTCGGGTTCGCGATGGGCGATGAAATGCACAGCTGCCAGGATGGCGCGAGTTCGCTCATTCTGAACGAATTATTGACGCGGCTCCTTCGCTCCGGGTTACCGGAAGAGGTCAAACTCGCCGTCACCGATTTTCTGGTTTCCTCCCGGCGTTTCTTTCATCCGCTCGACATGGCGGCGGCGATGGCGATGACGCAAGCCCAGAAGGAGATCCCCTTTTCGCCCATCGTGACGGCGATGGTCGGCAACGGGGTGGAGTACGGCATCAAGGTGGGGGCGTTCGGGGACCGCTGGTTTACCGCGCCTTCCCCCGAAGTTATGGGTATCGGGGTGGAGCAGCCGGCGCTGCCGTGGATCGGCGACAGCTCGATGACCGAGACGGCGGGGTGGGGCGGCATCGCCTCCGGAGCCTCCGCCGTAGCGGCCCGGGGAATCGGTCTCACCCTGGCGGAGGCGGCGCGCGTCTCAGGTCAGATGGCGCGGATTTGCGCGGCGCGGAATTCGAAGTTTTTACTGGGCGGCAATGATAACGCCGCGGCGCCCTGCTGCATCGACATCCGGGAGGTGGTCCGGAGCGGCATTGCCCCGGTGCTTCACGGCGGCCGCATCTCCCCCTCCGGCGAACGGCTGGGAGCGGGGACGGCGACCGTTCCGTTGGCTTGCTTCCGGGCGGCCTTTGACGCACTCAACCAATTAACGGGAGAACGATAATGGAACTTGCCGGGAAAGTCGCCGTCGTCAGCGGCGCCTCCATGGGGATCGGTCGGGCCTGCGCCGAGATCTTCGCCGAAAACGGGGCGGACGTCGCCTTCACCTACGGCTGTCACGACGACGAGGCGGCGGAGACCGCCGACCGCATCCGTGCCCTCGGGCGCGAGGTCTACTATGAATCGAGCGACGCAAAGGATATGTCCGCGATCGAAAGCTTCATGGCGCATGTCATGGAGAAATTCGGCCGCGTGGACGTCCTCGTCAACAACGTCGGCGGCGCCGACACCACCCCCGATACCGGCTTCGCCGACATGCCCTTCGAATACTGGGTCAACCAGTTCAACAAGAACTTCTTCAGCGCGGTCCGCTTTTCGCAATTGGCTCTGCGGTCGATGATTCCGCGCCGGTTCGGCTCGATCGTCAATATCGGCTCCGTCCATACCTCGCGGGTGATCAATCTCGACGTCATGCCCTACAGCTGCGCCAAGGAGGCGATGAACCGGCTGACGAAAAACCTGGCGGTCGAACTCGCGCCGCACCGCATCCGCTGCAACGTCATCGCCCCCGGACTCATCCGGACCGCGCTGACCGAAAACCGCTATGACGCCGCCTGGTGGGAGGCCGCTTACGCGAAGATTCCGCTGCACGCCGCCGGGGAGCCGCGCGATATCGCCGAACTCGCGTGGTTCCTGGTTTCGGAACGGTCCGGCTACCTGACCGGCCAGATCATCGGCGTCGACGGAGGGCGGAGCCTGTGAACTTCGAACTCCTGAAGCACCCCTGCGGCACTGCCTGGAGCGGCATCTGCCTCCTGTGGCGCGACCCCGTTACGGTCATCGACACCGCGTTCGCCCCGGCGATGGAGGGGGTGCTTTTCCCCGCGCTCGCCCGGCATGGGCTTACCCCTGAAGACATTGTCTATGTCATCCATACGCACATTCACGGCGATCACATCGGCGGCAACCGCATTCTGAAGGAGCGCACCCGCGCCCGGTTCGCGGTTTCGGAGTCGGGGGCGGAGAAGCTGCGCGACCCCTATGACCACCTGAACCGGATTCGCCGGGCGTTCTCGCCGCCGCTTCCCTTTCAGGAGATCACCGCCGGGCTCTTCCCACAGGAGCCGGATATCGTGCTCCGGGAGGGCGACGAGTTGGCCGGTTTGCGGGTGATCGCCACCCCC
>JAVBRV010000446.1:0-7678 GCA_031547585.1 Victivallaceae bacterium | reverse complement strand
GATTTTGTTTATAACATTTCTACCGCCATGCGAGAGTCGGCCGACCTGAGTCGGCCAGGGTGCAGGGCCCCCGCTCTGCCGAGGGTCCAGGGGGCGCGGAGCACCCTGGCGCCAAACGGTATCAATCGCTTGCCCTCTCCCCGCAAAATAGCGGGGAGAGTGGCCGATTGATGCCGTTTGGAGGTTCCCCCGATACCAGGGGTCAAGGGCGGTAGCCCTTGCGGGTGCGGGGCGAAGCCCGCCGGAGGGTCTGGGGCGGGCCGCCCCAGAGAGAACCGTGGTTTAGCCACATGAGCTAAGGAAGGTGGTTACTTCCCCGCCTTCTTCTCTTTTTTCTCGGCGCGTTTTTCTTTCAATGACTTCTGCGGCTCTTTTTTCGTCTCTTTTTTGGCGTCTTGTCCCTTGCTCATAGGAGTCTCCTTTCGCGTTTGGGGGTTTTCCCTTTATCACACATGCCGTCATTCATCATAACGGCATTACTGTAAATTTGTTATCAGCATTCAACGGCTCTGTCTCGCCGATTTGAAATATTGCGTCGCCGATAGAAATAGCACCTGAATCGATAAGTTTCAAATCCTCTTCGACAGATTCCGGCAAATAATTCGGATAAAAACGGCGCTGGCCGCAACTTGACAAACGACTTTCGCGTGGTACGTTGTAATCGAAGGAGAAATTTCATGCCTGACTGGACCAGTTTGTTGTGGTATCTCGGTTTACTCTTGATTCAGCTTTGTTTTATGCTGCATATTCTTCATTCGAAGCGAGATGAGCCGAGTGAAGCGATGTTCTGGCTGATGGTAACCTGGTTGATTCCGGCGGGCGGCATGATCTGCTACCTCTTTTTCGGCATCACCCGACAGCGCAAGGTCAACTTTATCATCCGCGAGCTGCGCGCCCAGCTTTCCGGCGAACAGGAGCGGCAGCTGGGAACGGACTATGACCGTTTCGAGCGGAAGTTGAAGGAGTTCGACTTGCGCGGCGAGGCGGCGGCGAAGGCGCATAACCGGACTTTCGACCGGCTCTTCCCCGACAGCCGCCCGCTGCTCGGCAACCATATTGAAATGTTGAAGGACGGCGGCGCGGTTTATCCGCGTATGCTGGAGGACATCCGGGGGGCGAGAACGTCGATCCGGCTGCAATCCTTTATCTTCATGAGCGACGAGGTCGGGCGGAAAATTCTGGCGGCGTTGGAGGAGAAAGCGACGGAGGGCGTGGACGTCAAGGTCCTCTTCGACAGCATCGGCAGCTTGAAATCCTACTTCGACCCCTTCTTCCTCCGCTGTCTGTTCCGGAAGCAGCCGCATTTCACCATTCAGGCTTTTTCGCCGATCAACCTCCTTGCGCCCTGGAAGTTTCAGCTGCGCAACCACCGCAAGCTGCTGGTGATCGACGGGCACGTCGCCTATACCGGCGGCGTCAACATCTCCGAAGAGAACGAGCGGCTGGAGAAGGTTCCGGCCAACCGCCACATCCACGACCTTCACTGCCGGATCACGGGTCCGGCGGTGTCGCAGTTCGCCATGTCCTTTTTGCGGGACTGGGCCTACACCACCCGGCGCCACCCCGGGACCTGGACGCTGGCCGAAGAGTTCCCCCCGCCCGCCGCGACAGGCGAAGAGGCGATCCGGGTGATGGAGAGCGGTCCCGGCTCCACCTATCAGGGGACGAAGCGGCTCTTCTTCTCGGCCGCCGCCCTGGCGCGCCAGTCGCTCTCCATCATGACCCCCTACCTGGTGCCCGGCGCCGAGTTCGTCGACGCGCTCTGCCTCGCGGCGGCGCGGGGCGTCGAGGTGAACGTCATCGTCCCAGCCAACAACAACCACTTTCTGGTGGCGTGCGCCGCCCGGAACGCCTACGAAAAACTGCTGCGTTCGGGGGTCAACATCTACGAGAAAGAGGGTCTCTTCTCGCACATCAAGGCGCTGCTGGTCGATTGCGAATGGGGCTTCATGGGGTCGAGCAACTGCGACAGCCGGAGCTTCCGGCTGAATTTCGAGCTGGATTTCGTCTTCGAGCGGGGAGAATTCGTCCGAACGCTTCAGGAGGAATTTCAGGCCGAACTCGCCGAATCGCACAAAATCGAACTCACCGCCATGGAGAAACGCTCCGGCGCGGCCCGCCTCGGCGACAGTATCTGCGCTCTTTTCTCGCCTTTGTTGTAAAAAGTCATTGAAAAACAATATGATGCGTGCTATATTACGGACCCGTTGCTGCAAATGATCCGCCATGACGGGCGGCTGAAACTTCAAGGGGTATTTCCATGCAGAATGTAACGGGTCTACAGGTGTCGGCGCTCCGGGCGCTCAAGGAAGAATTGGATCGCCAATACGCCGCATTCAAGGCGAAGAATCTCAAGCTGGATATGTCGCGCGGCAAGCCCGCGGGCAACCAGCTTGACCTCTCCAACGCCAGCCTCGACCGGCTGGACGACTTCCGCACCGAAGACGGCACCGACGTCCGCAACTACGGCGGACTCGACGGCATCGCCGAAGCCCGCCGCCTCTTCGGCGAAGTCCTCGGCCTCAACCCCGCGAACGTCATGGTCGGCGGCAACTCCAGCCTCAACCTGATGTACGACCAGATGCTGCGCCTGGTTCATTTCGGCACCGGCGGACATCAGCCCTGGGGCAAACAGCCCGCGATGAAATTCCTCTGCCCCAGCCCCGGCTATGACCGCCACTTCATGGTCTGCCAGGATATCGGCATCGAGATGATTCCGGTCGCGATGAAAGACGACGGTCCCGATATGGATCAGGTCGAAGCGCTGGTCGCCGCCGACCCCGCGATCAAGGGCATGTGGTCGATCCCCCTTTACTCGAACCCCACCGGCGTCAGCTACAGCGACGAGGTGGTGACGCGTCTCGGCGCGATGAAGACCGCCGCCCCCGACTTCCGCATCTTCTGGGACAACGCCTACGGCATCCACCACGTCTACGGCGAGCAGAAGCTGATGGACATCTTCAAGGCTTGCGAAGCGGGCGGGAACCCCGACCGCGCGCTCTTCTTCTTCTCGACGTCGAAGATCACCTTCCCCGGTTCCGGCGTGGCGCTGCTCGCCGCTTCGGAAGCGAACCTGAAGGAAATCAGAAAGCACATGGGCGCCCAGACCATTGGTCCCGATAAGATCAACCAGCTCCGGACCGTCCGCTTCCTCAAGGACGCGGCGGGCGTCAAGGCGCATATGGCGAAGCACGCCGGGCTTCTCCGCCCGAAATTCGACATCGTCCTCGACACCCTCGACCGGGAGCTGAAGGGCACCGGCCTCGCCTCCTGGACCCGTCCGGCGGGTGGTTACTTCGTGGCGCTCGACACCCTCGACGGCTGCGCCAAGGCTACGGTGGCGCTGGCGAAAGAGGCGGGCGTGGTGATGACCGGCGCGGGCGCGACCTTCCCCTACGGCAAGGATCCGCGCGACCGCAACATCCGCATTGCGCCGACCTTCCCCACCTGCGAAGAGCTTCAGGTTTCGATGGATCTCTTCACCGTCTGCGTCAAACTCGCGGGCGTCAACAAACTGCTGGAAGGCAAATAAGCGATCCCGCTTTCAAAGCGCCCCGCTCCGGCCAACCCGGAACGGGGCTTTTTTATTGCTTGAGGTTTGACAGAAGCCGCCGGAACATGTATATTATCAGATATACAAAAATCCTTTGAAAGCAATAGAATCGGATGTTCCTGAAACAGAAGAAACGCTATGTTGTCCGCACTTGCGGCGACCCCGTGCTGGGCGAAAAGGCCCGGCCGGTCATGGCCGTCACCCCCGAAATCCGCGCGCTGGCCGAGCGGATGACCGAAGCGGTTCAGGTGTATAACGGCATCGGCCTCGCCGCTCCGCAGGTCGGCGAATCCCTCCGGCTCGTGGTCTTCGACCTGCCGGAGAAGGCGCTCTCCCCCAATCCCACGCCGGGCGAACTGCTTCTCCTGCCCCGGATGCCCTTTGTCGCCGTCAATCCCGAAATCATCCTCTCCTCCGACGAGCTGTCCTGCCAGGAAGAGGGGTGCCTGTCGGTTCCGGAGATCTTCGCCCCGGTGGTTCGTCCCGCCCGGGTGGTCTTCCGCGCCTCGACCCTCGACGGCGAAGTGATCCAGTGTGAAACCGGCGGACTTCTCGCCCGCTGCATCCAGCACGAACTCGACCACCTCGATGGCAAACTCTTCATCGACCGCCTCGATGACGAAGAAGCCCAAAAAATCGAGGCCGAACTGAAACAGCTGAAACGGTACGGCGCGCACCATAACTACCAGCGCGTCAAGGTAAAATAATGACCGAGCACCAGCCAGAGCTCCCGATTCCGACGGCCGCGCACGTCGGCTTCTTCGCCGTGCTGCGCGGAACCTTCACCGGCACGGAGATCTTCTTCCGGCTGCGGCGGCATTCGCTGTGGCGGACGCTGCTTCACCTGGGATTGATCTCCTTTCTCCTCGCCGTTCTCGCCACTTTCATCATCGGCAACCGGCTCCGCCCCGAACTCAACGCCTTCAAAGAGGCGGTCGTCCGCGAATTCGGCGACGCGCTCCTGGTCTCGCCCGACGGCATCCGGCCGCAGCGCAACCCCGAACGCGCCCGGACCATCGAGCTGCCTTTCCGCAGCCGCCTCATCTACGTCCCCGATTTCTCCAAGGGCATCAACATCGACGCCGGGGAACTCGCCGGAATGGAGGCGTTCGCCCTCTGGACCCCACGCTTTCTCCTCGCCGCCCGCGGCAATCCCGGCGGCGAAACCTGGCAGACCTACACCGCCACTCCCCCCGCCGGCAGCAGCGAAAAAGTACTCTCGACCCCCGAACTGGTGGACTTTCTCCGCGCCGGGCAGGCCCCCACGGGCGAGTGGCCGGTCCGCAAAACCGAAACCCTCCCCATCGAGCCGCAGTTCGCCGCCATTCCGCCGGCGATCGGCATCGTCTTCTTCATCATGGAGTTCTTCGGGGTCATTCTCTATACGCTGCTCTTCGCCGCCATGAGCAAACTGTTGAGTTTCGGACGGCCCCAAGCGCTCAGCTTCGCCGAATTCTGGCGCGTCGGCATCTACGCGGCCTTCCCCGTGATGGCGGTGACGGCGGCCTTCCCCCTCTTCGCCCTGCCCCTCTCCCGCTACAGCTCGCTCTTTTTCGTCTTCGGACTGATCGTCTATTGGATGGCTATCGCCGGACGGCTCGAACGCACCCTTGCCGGCAACCAAGAGGAGAATTCGCAATGAATGACGCCACTCCCGATTTCCTCCGCACTCCGATCTGGTATCCCCTGCTGGCCGGGTATACCTTTCTCACCAGCTTCGTCAAGCTCCGGCAGGACGCCGTCAAGGCCCTGATCGACGGCGATACCGGCGAAGGCGAAGAGCGCTCCCCCGCCGTCCAGCGGGCGATCGACGACCTCCGCCAGCCGATGTCGGTCATTCCGGGCAACGCCTTCGTCTCGGTGGACCGCTGCGCCCCCACCGACACCGAACGTTTCGCCCTCAAGCGCGGCGCGGTCTTCTCGCCCGAAAGCGCCTGGAAGTTCCTCGCCTCCTCCGCCAAAGTGCGCGAATCGGCCCTGCGCGGCGAGGTGGAATTCATCTGCCTGCGTCCCTTCCGCCGCATGAACCGCACCCGCGAATACCGCCTGTTCATCTATGAAGGGCGGCTGATGGCGATGAGCCAGTACCACCTCGAACGCCACTTCCACCGCCTGGAGCGGGTGCGCGACCTCTACTGGGAGAAGGCCGAAGACCTCATCCGCCACATCGCCTGGCAGATGCCGCTGAAAACGCTGGTGATGGATATCTACATCACCAGCAGCGGGAAGATCCTGATCATCGACCTCAACCCCTGGGGCGAGCCGACGGATCCCCTCTTGCTCCGCCGCTGGGAACGCGACTGGAGCTGCCCCGCCGGCATCGTCCTCATGGAGCCGCCGACCACCATCTCCGGCAACGTCAACGTCTCATTTTGAGAAGCCGGTGCGGGTTTTCCCAGACGGCCCGTGAAAGCTCCTCTTCGCTGAGAAGGTTGAGCGACCGCAGGAACCGGATGCAGTCGGGCAGGAAGCCGGCGCTCCCCGCAAGGCAGTTGCGTTCGGGGATCCACAGCTTTCCATCCGCCTCCAGCACCGCGTCGTTGCCGAAGACCGTGTAGCGCCCCGGCGGCAGTCCGGCCGCGAAGGCCGCGTCGCTGGTGACGACCACCCGGTCCACCCCCTTGCAGCGCAGGATGCACTTGATCACCTCCCCCGGCAGATGGTGTCCGTCGGTGATGATGAGCGCGGTCAAAGCATCGTTGGCGAGACCGCTCCAGATCGGGTTATGGTGACGGTCGAGCCGGTTCGGAATGCCGTTGCCGAGGTGGGTCAGCGCGTCTCCCCCCGCGGCGGCCAATTCCGCCGAATCGGCCAGCTGGTGCCCGAGCGAAGCGGCGATGCCGAGGCGGTGCGCTTCGGCAATAGTCTCTTTCGCGCCCGGGATCTCCGCCGCGAAGGTCATCAGCCGGATGCGTCCCCCCGCCCACTCCTGGAGTTCCCGGAGTTTTTCGGGCGAAGGCGGCGTCACCCAGGCCGGATTGTGCGCGCCCACCGCCCCCGGCTGCCCCGAAATAAACGGTCCTTCGAGGTGGAAGCCGGGGAGTTCATAGCCGAGCCCGGCGCGGTCGATGGCCCGCGCCAGCATCGGCAGCCGCTCCCGGTACAGCCCCCACGGGGAGGTAATCACCGTCGGCAGAAAGCGGGTCACTCCCCGCGCCAGAATCGCCTCCGCCGCCCGGAGAAACTCCGATTCCGTAAGGTCCGCCGCCGAGAAATCCACGCCGAAGCCGCCGTTGACTTGCAGATCGAAGCACTTCATCGCCGGCAGAACTCCCGCGCCAGTTTCGACAGCTCCGCCGCCGCCGGAACGTCGCAGAAGGTAGCGCAATCGGAATGCAGCCGGATCGCCGAGGCCGGATGCTCCGGGATCAGTTCGCCCTCGAAGGTGATCTTCATCGCCTGCGCCTTGCGGGCGTCGGGAACCGTGTTGACGATGCTCCGGCTCTTCAGGATCTGCCGCACGCTCATCGAAATCGCCTGCCGGGGAACATCATCCAGCGCCGGGAACCACCCCTCCCCCAACTGTTGGCGGCGGCACGCTTCGTCGAGCTCCACCACCAGGTACGGTTCTTCCGTGTCGAAGTCGGCGGGCGGATCGTTGAAAGCGACGTGTCCATTCTCGCCGATGCCGATGAAGCAGACGTCGATCGGATTCGCCTTGATTGCCTCCCCCAGTTCCCGGCAGCTCTGCCGGGGGTCGGGCGCGGAGCCATCCACGTACCACACCTTCGCGGGCGTCTGCGGCAGCTGCGCCACAAAGCGTTCGCGGATGTATTTACGGAAGCTCGCCGGGTGACTCTCCGGCAAACCGACATACTCGTCGAGGTGGAAGATGGTGATCTTCCCCCAATCGATCCCTTCGGTCTTGGCCAGCCTCGCCAGCATCGAAAACTGGCTTGCCCCCGTGGCGACGATGATGTTGGCCCGGCCGCGCTCTGCCAATGCCTGTTTGATTTTTTCCGCCCCGTGCGCGGCGGCGGCGCATCCCATCGAGGCGACGTCGGCGTAAATGTTCAGGCTCATCTGCAACTCCTTATGGTTGTTACAGCACACTGTGTGCCGTTTTCTTCGTTTTTCCGTTATGGGAGTTGGGCGGGGCCTTACTCCCCGCCCAAACCCACCCCC
>JAVBRV010000496.1:0-15138 GCA_031547585.1 Victivallaceae bacterium | reverse complement strand
GGGGGTGTTTTGGGGGATGGGGCTGTAGCCGCTGCGTTCCTGGGGGGAACATCCGGCAAGAAAAACCGCCGTCATGGTGACGGCGGCGGTGATGGCGATGATGGTGGGGCGGTTCATTTTTTGAACATGGTTTCGAAGAGGTTATACTCTTGCATTTCCATTACCTGGAAGGCGGTGGTGGCGCCTACGGCGAGGAGGGTCAGGACGATCATGACCATGAAGAATTTGGATTCGAACATTTTGTCTTCTCCTTCTCTTACTTCGCCGCGGGTTCTTCCGCCGCCGGCTCGAAGTAGACGACGTCGCCGACCTGGAAGGGTTTGGCGAGGTTGGCCGGGAAGTTGGCGATGGCGGTATTGGCGTCGACGCGGACGAGAATGACGCGGGCGAGGAATTCGGCTTTCGGGTTATCCAGCGGGCCGCGGGCGACGACGAAGTCCATACCGGGCTGGATCATCGGGTTGATTTTGGCTTCTTTGTTGCCGATGGGCTGGATGACCACGGTTTCGGCGCCGAAATCGACGGTGATGTAGCCGTAGCGCGTATTGACTTCGATAACCTTGGAGAAGATGGCTTTACGCGCTTCGACGGAGCCGTCCTTCCACGGAACCGGGAGCTGCTGGTCGTCGGGGATGCCGAGGACTTTCTTGAGGTCGTTCAGCTGGCTGTCGCGATCGGCGACGGTCTTTTTGAGGCCGGCGATCTGTCCGTCGCGCTGGCGGATGGCCTGGTCGCGCTGGGTGATGGTCTGGTTGGCGGCATTGAGTTTGCCGGTGGTTTCGGTGTAGCGTTTCTTGAGGTCACCGACGGCGGCGGAGACGGCTTTGGTCTGATCGTCGTATTTGCCGGTGGCGGGGAAGTTGATATCTTTATCGGCGTGTTTGGCGGAGGTTTTGAGGTGGGATTCGTAGAGGCTGCGGCGGACGGCGACCTCTTTCAGGGCGGCTTCGAGTTTGCCGATTTCGGCGCGGTCGCCGGCGATGATCTTGTTGGCGTCGAGCTGAATCTTGAGGTTGCTGGCGGCGTAGTTGCAGAACTGCCGGATGATGTTGGTCCGGTTGTTGATGGCGTCGGTCACGCCGCGGACGATGACGTTGATGTTATCGGGGTAGGTGGCGAGGTTGCGGAAGGCGTCTTCGGCGCCGACGTTCTTCACTTCGGCGACTCCGCCCAGGGTCCGCATGGCGTCGGCGTATTTATCGCGCTGGGTGATGACCTGACGGGCGCCTTCGGCGAGTTTCGGGAGTTTGCCGTCGAGTGAATCGTAATTGCCGTGACCGAGATTCTCGGTGGTGAGCTCAGTGGCGAGCGTGGTGCCGCTGCCTTGATCCATGGCGGAGGCGGTCTGGTTGATGGCGGTCGCCATTTTGTTCCACCCGTCCACCAGTTGCCCGCGCTTGTCGAAGAGGAAGAAGGAAAAAACCGCGCTCGCGATGGCTAAGAGAAGGATCAGGATGCTCAGAACTACGTTGACAACTTTCATCGGGACTCTCCAACAATTGGGTTGTTTTTACCGTTACATATACATTAATGAAAAAGCATATTGCAATCGAACTCGCAAAACTGTAGCACCGGAGAAAACGATTGTCAAATCGACGGGCGGAAGTTTTGCAAAATAAGTTAACTTTTTTTCAAAAAAACTGCTTTAGAGAACCATTTTTACGCCATTGACCACCGCCAGCTCTTCGGCGAGGGAATCCATCATGGCCCGTCCGGTCAGTACGGAAGGGCACTTGAAAGTGCGGTAGGCGCCCTTCCCCGACTGCAGTCCCTCTTCGAAACGGGGGTCGACGCCGTGGCGGCGAAAGCACTCCTCGAGAAGCGGACGGGCGGACTCGGCCGCGTCGGCTTTGACGATGATCCGGAACTCCCAATCGACCGGGAATTGAATTTCCGCCTGCGTCATTTATTCGCATGCTCCTGCCAATAGGGGGAGATGCTGCGGAGATTGGCGATGATGCCGGGGAGCGCCCTGACCACGCGGTCGACCTCTTCGGCGGTATTGTACTTCGACAGGCTGAAACGGATGGTTCCATGCGCGGCGGTGTACGGGAGGCCCATCGCCCGCAGCACGTGCGACGGTTCGAGGCTGCCGGTGGTACAGGCCGACCCGGAGGAGGCGCAGACGCCTTCGAGGTCGAGATGCATGAGAATCGATTCGCCCTCGATGTATTCGAAGCTGATCGAGCTGGTATTGGGGAGGCGGTGTTCGAGGTCGCCGTTGACGCGGATGGCCGGAACCTGCTCCCTGACGCCCGCTTCGAGCTGGTCGCGGAGCCCGGAGAGGTAGACCTGTTCGGCGGCGAGTCCTTCGCGGGCGAGGCGGCAGGCTTCGCCGAGGCCGATGATCGAGGGGACGCTCTCGGTGCCGCCGCGGCGCGAACGCTCCTGGTGGCCGCCGAAAAGCAGCGGACGGAAGCGGATGCCGCGCCGCACGTAGAGAACGCCGATACCCTTGGGGGCGTGCAGCTTGTGCCCGGCGATGCTGAGGAAGTCGATCCCTTCTTTTTCGACGTCGACGGGAATCTTGCCCGCCGCCTGGACCGCGTCGGTGTGGAAGAGCGCCCCTTTGGCGTGGGCGATTTCAGCCGCTTCGCCGACGGGGAAGAGGGTGCCGGTTTCGTTGTTGGCCCACATAATGGAGACAAGGGCGGTGCGCTCGTCGACTTCCTTGCGGAGCTGGTCGAGGTCGAGGCGGCCGAAACCGTCCACCGGCAGGTAGACGACGTGGAAGCCGCGCCGCTCGAACTCCTTGCAGCAGGCGAGGACGCCGGGGTGTTCGACCGCGGTGGTGATGATTTTATCGCGTCCGTCGCGGGCGGCGACGGCGGCGGCGATGGCGGTATTGTCGCTCTCGGTGCCGCAGCTGGTGAAGATGATTTCGGTGGCGATGCCGTCGCGGTCGCGGAAGGAGGCGCCGATCAGTTCGGCCACCTGGCGGCGGGCCTCTTCGAGCTCGGCGGCGACGCTGCCGCCGAAACGGTGGATGCTGGAGGGATTGCCGTAGCGCTCACAGAAGTAGGGGCGCATTTTCTCGAACACCTCCGGCGCGACGCGGGTGGTGGCGTTATTGTCGAAATAGATGATGTTATCCATAAAATCGTTTTCCCGATGATGTTGTCCTTCTATAAAATAGACCATAAATTTCGAAAAAGTCAACTTCCCGGCGTTGATTATCACAAGGAAAAGGGTAGATTATTTGAATGAACCAACCCGGGGAGGACACTCCATTGATTGATTTCGACGAAGCGGCGGCGGCGCGTTCCCTGCCGGAAGCGCTGGATTATTACCGCGAACGGCTGCTGGATTCGCAGGGCAACCAGGAGTCCGCCCACGACCGGGGCCGCGCCTTGCGGAGCCGGCTGGAGGAAGCGGCGGCGGCCCTGCTCCAGGCGCTGGTTCCTGCCTGGAGGGGGGGCGACGTCGTCTGGGGTAACTCCGGGACCGACCTTCTCAACCTCGCCGCCGCCTTCTTCGCCGGGAAAAAGGTGCTGGGAACCCCCTTCGAACACCCCGCCGCCAACGCCGCTTTCACCCGTGAAGCGCGCGAATACCTCCAGCTCGCCGCCGACGCCGGGGGGCAGCTCCGGGCGGAGGGGGACTGGTCCGGGTGCGAACTTCTCCACTTCCCGCAGGTCCAGGGGGAGCTGGGGGTCATTCCGGAGGCGTCGCCCTTGATCGGCCGCTACCGGGGGGAGCGCCCCCGGGGAACTGTCTTTCTCGACGCGGTTCAGGCGGCGGGAAAGCTGCCGCTCGCGACGGAAGCCGACCTCCTCCTGATTTCGGGGCACAAGTTCGGCGCTCCCGGCGGAGCGGCGCTCCTGGTCAATCCCCATTGGTTCGACGCCGGGCGCTTCACCGGCTTCGCCCGCAACTACCGGCTGCGCGACTACCGGATGGGGCGCCCCGAAGTGCCGCTCCAGCTGGCGCTGGCCTTCGCCGCCGGGCGCGCGGCGGCACGCGCCCCGGAGGCCCTGCCCCGAATCACTGAACTGAACCGTTTTCTCCGCGAAGAGCTGACCGGCTGCCCCCTCCCCGGCGGGCACAGCCTGCGGCCGACGGTGGCGGTGGAGGCGGCCTCGCCCTACCTCCTCCACCTCCTTCTCCCCGGGGTGGAAACCGGGGTGCTGGTGCGGATGCTGAGCGCCGAGGCGGTGTGGGTGAGCGCGGGCAGCGCCTGCTCCTCGGAGAGCGGCGAGCCGTCGCGGGCGCTGCGGGCGCTCGGGCTTTCCCGCCGGGACGCCTTCTCCGGGCTGCGACTCTCCTTCTCGGCGGACTCCACCCGGGAAGAGGCGAAAAAGTTTTGCAGCGTACTGAAAACCGTGTTGAAAAATTACTGATGACGGGATATGTTACCGGAATGAATTTTCGATATCAACCTTGCACCTTTCAGGAGATTTCCGAATGACGAAGTTCCTTTCGGCCATCCTGGCGGCCGCGCTCTGGCTGCCCCTCGTTTCCACCGCCGCCCCCGAACCGATTAAAGTGGTCAAGCAGACCGCCTTCAACCCGACGCTGATCTGGAAGGGGGTCGAAGGCGCTCCGGAGCTCACCACCGCCATCGGCGGCTTCCTCTCCGTCTGCGGCTGGTTCGACGTCACCACCGGGCCCAAGGCCGATTACGTCCTCGCCGGCTCTTCCAAGGGGGGCGGCTCCGTCGCCCTCACCCTCGAATTCGGCGGCATCCCCATCGCCGCCTGGAACCTCACCGTCACCGAGAACAACCGCCGCACCGCCAAGCTGGCCGTCGACGCTGTCCTTGAAAAGGCGTTCGAGAAGCAGAAGCTGCGCGGCTTCTGCTCCGGCCGGATCGCCTTCTGCGCCGAAACCTCGCCCGGCATCCGCAACATCTTCCTCTGCGACGTGGATGGCGGCGACGTCGAACAATTGACCAGCTTCCAGACCATGTGCGTCGAACCCTGCTGGTTCCCCGACGGGAAGTCGATCGGCTACTCCAAATACGGCCGCGCCGGCATGGACGTCGTCCAGACCCAGATCTCCCCGCGCCGCAGCCGGATCCTCTCGGCCATGCGCGGCATCAACTCCGGCGCCGCTATCAGTCCCGACGGCAAGAACCTCGCCCTCATCCTCAGCCCCGACCACATGGTCGACCTCTACGTCAAGAACCTCGCCACCGGCGAACTGCGCCGGATGACCAAAAGCATCTCGGTCGAAGCCTCCCCCGTCTGGAGCCCCGACGGAACCCGCATCGCCTACGTCAGCGATGAAACCGGTTCGCCCCGCATCTTCATCGGCGCGCTCGACGGCTCCGGCCGCCGACAGCTCCCCACGGTCGGCTCCGACGCCGTGACCCCCGACTGGTCGCAGGACGACAAGATCGTCTACGCCGCCCGGGTCGCCGGCGGCTACACCCTCGCCGTCTTCGACCTCAAAACCAACGAAAACAAGCAGGTCCTCCAGACCCCCGGCACCTGGGAGTCGCCCTCGTGGGCGGCCGACAACCGCCAGGTGGTCTGCAAGCGAAGCGAAGGACGCAACTCCTCGCTCTACGTCGTCGACACCTGGACGGGCAAGACCCGGCTCCTCGTTTCAACCCCCTACAACCTCTCCACCCCGGCCTGGTCGCCGGCGGCCCGTTAAGAGATACCAAAAAGGAGGCGGCCATGAGCACCATTCCGGCCCGGGAGTACCTGGATTCCCTCGGCATGTTCGGCATCAAACCCGGCCTTGAAGCGACCGTCGAACTGATGCGCCGCGCCGGCAACCCCGAGCGCGACCTCCGGTTCATCCACCTCGCCGGAACCAACGGCAAAGGCTCCACCGGCGCCATGCTCGAATGCGCGCTGCGGAACGCGGGCTACACCACCGGCTTCTACTCCTCGCCGCACCTCGTCGACATCCGCGAACGCTTCCGGGTGAACGGGCGGGCGATTCCGCAGTCGGAGTTCGAACTCTACACCACCGAGCTCGCCGAAGCGGCCCGGCGGCAGACCGGGAGCAACTTCCGCTTCACCTATTTTGAATTCACCACCGTCCTCGCGGCGCTGATCTTCGCCCGCGCCGGCGTCGACTTCGTCATCTGGGAGACCGGCATGGGCGGCAGGCTCGACTCGACCAACGTGGTCACCCCCGTCGTCTCGGTCATCACCGGCATCGCCCTCGACCACCAGAAATACCTCGGCGACACCCTCGAGCAGATCGCCTACGAAAAGGCGGGCATCATCAAATCGGCGGTTCCCGTTTTTCACGGCGACATGCCCGAAAGCGTCCGGGCGGTGCTGCTCGAACGGGCGCTGGCGCTGGGCGCCCCCCCCGCCGGACTCTACCCCGACCCGGTCGGTCTGCCGCTCTACTGCCGCCGTGACGGGCGGCTCCTTCAGGTGTTCCGTTACCGCGGCCGCGACTACCGGCTGCCCCTCCCCGGGGCGATGCAGCGGCGCAACTTCCAGCTGGTCTACCGGGTGCTGGAGCACCTGGCATCCCGCTACGGCTTCAACTTCGAACGGGCGCTCGATTCGCTGGAGTCCGTCCGCTGGCCGGGCCGCTGCCAGGAGCTCAATCAGCGCATCCTGATCGACGGGGGTCACAACCCCGACGGCATCGCCGCGCTGCTCGAAGCCCTGCAGGAGTTCGCGGCCGGGGAGACCTTCACCGTTCTCTTCGCCGGATTCCGCGACAAGGAGGTGCGGACCTCGCTCAAGCTTCTCGCCAAAGTGGCGGCGGAATTCGTCTTCGTCCCGGTCGGCGACGCAGAGCGTCCGGGCTATCCCCCGGAGGAGCTGGTCGAAATCGCCCGCCACGAGACCGACGTCCCCGCCCGCCCCGCCGCCAACGCCCTGCTCGCCGTCAATGACGCGCTGGCGGGGTCGAACCGGCGGATCCTGGTCGCGGGCTCCCTCTACCTTGCCGGGGAGGTCCTCCAGAAGCTGGCGGATCCCGGCGAAGCCCTCGATCTTGTCTGAACCTCATTCCAGGAGTATTATGTCCGACCCCAATGTGATTTCCGTCGGCGGCGCGGCCGCGGCGGGGAAAGAACCCCGTCAAGCCCCGCTGCTGGACCTGAAAGAGCCGGTGATCTACCCCTTCAGCCTCACCCCGCTCCTCATCGAAGAGGAGAGCCGCTCCGCCCTCCGCCGGGCGATGGAGGGGGATCGGCTGCTGGCGATCTTCCCCCCCCTCCCCGACGATGAACAGCTGGCGCAGCTGCCGACGCAGGTCTCCTTCCGCCTCTTCCAGTACGACGGCGTCCGGCGCTCGGCGGTGGGCGTCCTGGTGCGGGTGGTCAAAGAGTTGAACTTCCCCGACGGCTCCGTCCGGGTGGCGGTCCGGGGCGTCTGCCGGATCAACTGCGTCAGCTTCCGCCGCGAGCCGGAACTGATGATCGCCGGATACCACCCGATCCCCGAATCGGAGGCCGAAAACAACAATTCAGAGAATATCGCCCGCCAGAAAAGCCTGACGCTGCTCTTCCAGGAGCTGGCCGGGGTCCTGCCCAACCTGCCCGACGAGCTTCAGGTGGCGGTCTTCAACGCCGGCCGCCCGGGGCGGTTCGCCGATCTTCTCGCCGACGCGCTCAACTTCAGTTCCGTCGAGAAGCTGATGCTGCTGGCGCTGGTTCCGGTGCGCGCCCGCCTCGAACTCCTGGCGGTGCTGATGAACCGCGAGCTCGAAGTCTTCAAGCTCGGCATGAAGCTTCAGAACGAGGTCCACCAGGCGGTCAGCCGCAACCAGCGCGAAACCTTTCTGCGCGAACAGCTCCGGGCCATCCAGAACGAGCTCGGCGAAGACAGCCGCCCCCCCGACCTCATCGAACTCGGCGAACGCCTCGCCGACACCACCGTGCCCGACAAAGTGCAGCAGGTCATCGAAAAGGAGCTCGAGCGCCTCGCCATGATTCCGCAGGCCGCGCCCGAATACCACATCAGCTACACCTACGTCACCTGGCTGCTCGATGTGCCGTGGTTCAATTGCACCGACGACCGCCTCGACTGTCAGGAGGCCGCCCAGGTGCTGGAGGACGACCATTACGGCCTGAAGGACGTCAAAGAACGCATCCTGGAATTTCTGGCCGTGCTCCAGCTGCGCGGCGAAGAGAACCGCCGCGCGCCGATCCTCTGCCTGGTGGGGCCGCCGGGCGTGGGCAAGACCTCGCTGGGGCAGTCGATCGCCCGGGCGATGAACCGCAATTTCATCCGGGTCTCGCTGGGCGGCGTGCGCGACGAGGCGGAGATCCGCGGCCACCGCCGCACCTACGTCGGCGCGCTGCCGGGGCGGATCATCCAGAACATGAAGAAGGCGGGCAGCGCGAACCCGGTCTTCATGCTCGACGAAATCGACAAGCTCGCCCACGACTTCCGGGGGGATCCCGCCTCGGCGCTCCTGGAGGTGCTCGATCCGGCCCAGAACCACAGCTTCAACGACCATTATCTTGAGGTCGACTACGACCTCAGCAAGGTCTTCTTCATCGCCACGGCGAACGTGCTCGACACCATTCCGCCGCCGCTGCTCGACCGCATGGAGATCATCCGGCTGCCCGGCTACACCTCGTTCGAGAAGTACGAAATCGCCCGCCGCTACCTGGTTCCGCGCCAGATCAAGGAGAACGGGTTGAAGGGACGCCGGATCCGTTTTCAGGCCTCCGGCATCAATGAATTGATCGACCACTACACCCGCGAAGCGGGCGTGCGCGACCTCGAACGCGCCATCGGCCGGGTCTGCCGCCGGATCGCCCGCCGCCTGGTCGAAAAATCGGATTCCACTGAAAAACCGACGCTCAGCGTCACCTCCGGTTTGGTTCAGGAGCTGTTGGGGCCGCGTAAATTCCTGCTGGATGAAGCGGAAGCGGCCACGCCTCCCGGCTGCGCCACCGGCATGGCCTGGACTGGCGCGGGCGGTGTGATTCTCCCCATCGAAACCGTGGCGGTTCCGGGCGGCAAAGGCAACCTGAAGCTGACCGGTTCGCTGGGCAAGGTGATGCAGGAGTCGGCGGAGACCGCCTACACCCTCATTCGCGCCACCGGCGACCGCTGGAAAGTCGAGCCGGAATATTTCAACACCCACGACTTCCACATCCACGTTCCGGACGGAGCCACCCCCAAAGACGGCCCCTCGGCCGGAATCACCCTCACCCTGGCGTTGGCGTCGCTGCTGACCCGTAAACCGGTGCGTCCGCGCCTCGCCATGACCGGTGAAATCACCTTGAACGGCCGCGTCACCGCCGTCGGCGGAATCCGCGAAAAGGTGATCGCCGCCCTGCGGGCCGGAGTGGACACGGTGATCCTCCCCGAAGAGAACCGCAAAGACGCCGAAGAGATTCCCGAGGAGATCCAAAAGCAGCTGACCTTCTGCTACATCCGCAACTTCGAAGAAGCTTTGCCGATCGCTTTTGGTGAGTAGAGGCAGCTGCAAACAGCGCTTTGGCAGGGTGACGAGAGACGGATGTGCTGTGGCGGCCGGCTCACACGGAGGGACACGGAGTGACACGGATGGACACGGAGGCCGAAATGCGGCACATAACGTTGTAACCTGGCTAAAATCCGTTACGTCTCACGCTATAGAGGGCAACGGCTTCGGCCTCCGTGTAACTCCGTGTAACTCCGTGTGAGCCGGCCGCCACAGCAGATTCAACCTTTGTCGTCCCGCCGAAAGCCGTATGCGGCTTCTCAATCCCGGTATTCAATTCGCACAAAGCGCATTTTGATCGGAGCATTCTTCTCAAAGCTGCTGAACATGATGGAAGTGATTTCATCCAGCGGTTTCGTGTGTGCTTCCGTACAGGAAGCGTTATAGAGCGCCACTTCGACTTCATGCCATTTCCCCGAACCGCCCTTGCCCTTTATAAAGGGCGATATATTGTTGTCGGTAAAGGTCCAGGACATGGCGTGCGGTTCGGCTTTTCTGCCTTCACGGAGCCCGCGCGGCCCCATGCCCATCCGATCGAAGCGGAGTCTGACGCCGTATTCGTTCGGTTCAAGCGCGATTGAAAAACGGACGACCGCGCTTTTCATCTGCTTTTCCGAAAAACGCAGCGGTTCTTCCTCCGGCGCAAAGATCCAAACGAAGTTCCTTGCCGACCGGAGAATATCCCCATCCCATTTCATTGATTCCGGGCGTTCCACACGCGGCATGGCGTTTTTTAGCTCAATCCGGTGGGGATAGCTTTGCGTGTACACGGAAGGCAACGCGGTGACGGCAGCGATCACCGGGGCGGTTTCCCCGTTGCGGGAGATTAAATCGAAGGAAGCCAACGGTCTGGCCGCCTCGGGGTTGAACCATTCAAAGACGAATAAACCGTTGTTCCGGTTGTTCCGCCAGACGCACTCCCCGTTCAATTCGGCGGAATTTTTATCGAGTATCCAGCTGCCGAAATCCTCCCCCGCGACGACCGGAACGGTCATGACACTCCCGTCCTCGAAACGGAACCGGATGTCAAACGCGGTCTCTCCCTTCTTGACATGCGTGCCGCTCAGCAGAAATGCCACCGAGGCGAACCGCCCGACAAGCGGAATGCGGTTTACCGAGGGAGGCGATTCCGGGCGGTTTTTCGATTTCAGGGCGATGCAGGCCTTATTTTCGTTGTAGTCGAAGCGGATGATCTCAAACCGCAAGTCCCCGAACGGGCTTTCGTGAAACGGCAGATCGACCAGATCGCGCTTGCCGTCTTCCCGCCAGGCGGTGTCGACCTCCCATTTCTGCGCGTTGTCGAAACCGGCATTAGCGAAGGTTTCGATATTGACGTGCCGGGAGGGGCGGATATCTTTGCCGGCTTTCACAAGTACGGCCATCTCCTCCCGATAACGTCCGGTCACATCTTCGGGGGAAACGGGAGGGAGGTTCCCGAACCGTTTGACGAGATCGGCCTCCGGTCCGGAAACCAACACGAACCGCCGGGCGGAATCGGCTTTCATCAGCACGGAACCATTTTCGACGGCGTACCGCTCCCCGGAAAGCGGATCGACCGCCGCCATCCCCGCTAAATCAGGAGAGGAGACGCGGATCAGTTTCGGGGTCGAATTGACGTTGTTCACATACCATGCGGAGAGGGGGCCGGAGACCGCTTTGATGATCTCGATGTTCGGCACGCGCGCTCCGCCGTCGGCGGTGCGGACCTCGGCAAGCCTGGGAATCTTTGCAAGGATGTCTTTCAACAGCTCCGTCCTCGCGTAATCCTGCATTTCACCGGAAAGAGCATAGATTTTGCCTTTCCCGTAATCGCGTTCCGCGAGGATCGGGTTGCCGTTGACTTCGGCCAGGGGCTTCCACGGAGCATCCAATTTCAGGAATTTCGAATCTTTGGCTTGAATCCCGAATCCTTTCACGGTTCCCAGTTTCGCATTTGGGTTCGTCAGAAAGGAGACTCCGTCGAAAAGCGGATTCTTGACCCGGATGCCGTATTGATCGAAATTCATTGCCGCGCCGGAAACCACCAGCGTACCGCCGTTTTTCACATAATCCGTCAGCGCCGGCTGGGTGGAGTCGTACGCTCCGTTGACGCCGAAGAGAAAGAGTATCCGATATTGGTTCAAATCGGTTTCCGGGATCGCTTCCTCAAAAACGGCGTCATACGCATAGTGCTGGAAGGTAAGGGGAACGGCCAGATCCGTCAGGAGATCGGTATGGCGCGTCCGCATGGCACGATCGAGCAGTACGGTCGGGTAGGAAAACAGGAAGCCGATTTCCGCTTTGGGGCGATTCCCGCGGACGCCGAAAAAGTCCAGCAGCGGTTTCGACTCCGCCATCATGTCGCGAACGCCGGAGAAGGCTTCCGGGCTGACGGCGTTCGGGTTCAGGATGCCAAAACTGACCGGGTTTTTATTGGCCGGATCCGCCCGAAGCCCGGCCCATTCGTGGATTTCAACGGCGGCGTGTCCCGTGGCAAGCTCCCGCCAGAGAACCGAATGGAACGATTGCGCCGTATAGTGCGCTCCGGAACAGTAGGCTTCCAGATTGACCAGCAGCTTGTCTTGAGCGATGGCGCGGTAGAATGCCTCGCGGATCAGCGACTCCTTCAGTTCATCCGAAACGGACGGAGCGTCTTTGAACGGAGTACCGTCGGGAACGCTTTCCAGATTGTTGAATGTATAGTTGCCGGTTCCGGAGGAGACGACTTCCAGCGGGCGGTTCATCTGGAACAGATTGAAGTTACAGCTGTTGTCACGGTACATGTGGCGTCCGAGGGTCTGTACGATGATGCCGAATGACGCGGGATCGAGTTTTTTGACCAGGGCGTGGAGTTCGGCATATGCGGCGGTCGCCTGTTCCTGCTCCATTTTGCAGTATTCCACTTCGGCGGGAACGGAAAAATATGCTTTACTCTCTGAAAGTTTCGCCGCCTCGCGGAACGATTGATAGCGGGTTTTCCACGCGGCGTTCATCGCTTCCGGCGTGCCGAATTTCTTTTGCAACCGCTCTTCGAAGCGTTTCCGGTTGGCGTCGGAATAGTCCTGGTAACGGTTCTCCGTGATTACGCGGTAGGCCAGGGGGGAGACGCCGAGCTCCGTATAGGTGCGGACCATGTAGGAAAACATGTTGAACAGCGCGTCGCGGCCCTCCGGCGAGCCGAGCTGAAACGGGATGTTCCGCTGATGAAACGCAGACCGGTCTTTCACCAGCACCTTGTCCGAAAACAATTTGGCGTCGTCTGAACGCACTTTCCCGGCGGGACTAAAACAGTAGGCGAAGAAGGGGAAATCCCGGTATCCGCGAATAAGGTTTTTGAGTTGGTCCACCGGCTCCGGCGACCAGTGGCCCCGGCTTTTTTCCAGGCCGAGTTCCCGAATGCCGCGGTCATACTGTTCAAACGCGTTCGCGTGGAGGTTTTTTTCGTAATCGGGGAAGAAAATGCGCAGCGCATATTTGTCGTTTTCGGTGATGACGGAATTGAAGCCGAGACGCCTCCAGTACTCCGCCGTCGGCAGCGTTTCGTAAATCCAGCGGTATTCTTCCGGATAGCAGCCGCGAAAATTTTTCCCGAACCGGGTGATCTCCGCGGTTGTCCGATGCGATAGGACGGCGCCGCTCAGGAATTGCGGTTCGTCCTTTTCATTCCGGAGGGTTCCGGAGGAATCAATGTGAAAATTTCCGGCCGTTACCGTCAAGGCGGCGAGCAGCAAAAACAGCGGCAGTGTACGTTTCATATCCTAAGGACCTTTCTCAATTAGCGGCGGAATTCAAGGAGGCCGCATCCTCCGTATTGCGCAAGCCGGGCGAAAAAAACGGCGCATGCGGATTGAGAATCCGAATCTTCCCGGTATGCCCGTCGAGATACAAGGTATTGGTGTGGTGCAAATGCCTCCCGATGGGCATCCCCCAGTCGGCAGAAGGGTATCCGGACGCGTTGGGGATCCAGCGGTAATAACCGAGGCGGGGTTCATAGTTTCCGCTGCCCAGGCCGAGAACGTTGTCCGCAAGCCACAATTTGCGGGAAGCGCTTTTATAATAGCTCAGCCGGTAGCTTCGCGGGAGACTGGTGGTATTCGCAGTGGGATACAGGTGAACGTTCACGCCGTAATGGGGGTAGGAGTTCCACCAGCCCCAACCGGATTCCGCCGGATTCGCCGTAGCCGGCGAAGCGGTATCCTTGTCCGATTCTTCACGCTTGACCGCGGATTGGTTCGGGCAGGCGAAGAGTTCCCGGGTCAGATACCGCCCTTTGTTGCTTCTCAGGTTTGCTTTGCTGCTGTCGCCGCCGAAAAGCAGGACGGTCCAGCGAAATGCGGTACCGGCGGCGTCGGCGTAATACCACGGAACCAGCAAATCACCATGGTCGCCGGCGTAAAAGCTCATCGCCTGACCGATTTGACGCATATTGCTCATACAACTCGCCGCCCGGCCGCGTTCCCGCGCCCGATTGAGCGCCGGCAGCAGAATCGCCGCCAGGATGGCGATGATTGCTATTACGATCAGGAGTTCGATGAGAGTGAACGCCCATTTTTTACGCATCATGATAAAATGCTCCTCCCTTGGATGCCGTTGTTTTCAATGCGAATTTCAGTGCAGTTGTCGGTTTGCACAACCTCTCCGGGGTCGGCGTCAAAGAGATTGCCGCGGATTTCAAGCCCGTCCGTGTTCGCGACGGTCACGTTACCCGCAATGCGGTTGTTGATGATCCGGATATTTCGATACCGGGTCTTTACGCTTGCCGGGTGTTTGTCGTTGACGCGCACCCAGATGGCTTCGCGGTTGGATTCGACGCCCAGGGTCAGCGGGTCTTGTGTGCACCGCAAATCGTTGTCGTGGATGTAGACGTCTTCAACCGTTCCGGCTTCCCCCCAGTAGCGGAAGGCGGAGCTGATGTAGATCGGCGCCTTGAAGGAACACATATCGAAGTGATTCCGGTAGATTTCTACTTTTTTTGCCGCCTGGATGCAGAAACGGGAACGGCTGTTGAGCGCGGTGCAATCCCGGATGACGATCTCCGGGCAGTAGAAGGTATTGATGAGGTAATCTCCCGCGCAAACATCCGGGAATTTCGGAGCGATGAAGGTCAACCGGTTTTCGGCTATGGTCTCGATGCGGATTTCCGCCTTTTTCGCCAGGGTCTCCCCGTCATAGACGGCGAGCGTATCGCCGATTTCTCCCCACCGTTTCGGGAACAGGGCGTGCGGTTTGTCGAAATACAGCTCCAGATTTGTCCCGTTGGCCTCCCGTACCCGGAGCGCCGGGGTATGACAGTTCAGCGCGTCGTCGCCCACGGCGTCGAAGAAGCTGTGTTCCAGCAGCAACGTTCCCCCGAGCCCGGTGGTGTGAATGGCGTCGAGCGTGTTGGAGTACGGTTGAAACTTCCGGTTGACCGGTTCAAAGCGCAAATTACGGAACGTGAAATCCCGGCAGCGCGGCAGAATGACATACCCCATGCCGCCGAAATCCCGGATGTCCACCGAGTCCACGGTCACCCCGTCGCAGTTGCGAAAGACGAAACAGGATAATCCGTAGTCCGTATGCCGGATCGTCCCCCTCATGCCCGGTCTCAGATGGCGGCTGGAACCGGTCGGATGGAACACCCGGAACCGGTTGCCCCCGAGCGGCAGATGCGAAGTATCCTCCAATTCCGGCGCGGTCGTCGCCAGCTCATCGCCAAGTACGCTGTGAACTCCGCCGGTGTTGCGGGTTCCGAACCAGTAAATGCCGAGCGGATGACCGTGTTCCCCGAACATGGCGGTGGCGATGAACCGGGTC
>JAVBRV010000325.1:0-6053 GCA_031547585.1 Victivallaceae bacterium | reverse complement strand
AGCTGGCTGTGCGCGCATCCCTCAGCCTGCAAAAAAGCAGGCTGAGTGGTGCGTGGCACTGCCTGCCAGACTTTTGTCGGGGACCCAAACTGTTTTCAAAGAAAACAGTTTGGGCACAAAAGTCGTCGCGCTCGCAACCCCCGACCGGGGTCAAGGGCGGTAGCCCTTGCGGGTGCAGGGCGGAGCCCGCCGGGGGGTCTGGGCCAGGCTGGCCCAGAGAAAACCGTACTTAGGTCACAGACGGCGTTTTTTTCAAAAGGCGCTTGTTTTTGGAGGCAACCGGTGGTATATTCTGGAAAAGTGATCTTGTAACGTTCTTTTCCACAATTATGGGAGGCGAGGATGAAAATTTACACGTTTGGATTTTTTTGCGTCGCGCTGGTGGTTCTGGTAACGGGCTGTGCTCCGGATCTGGCGCAGATTGAGCCGGGTTCGCGTGAAGAGTTCTGGCAGCATGAGTTGAAGAAGAGTTATTCCGGTTTCCGTCACTCCCGCGTGGTTGCTCCGGCGGTGGCTGACGATGCCGCCAACAACAACAGTTGCGGTTCGCTGGGCGAATGCCGCGGCGGCACCTGTACGGCGATTCACAGCGGAGCTCCGGCTCCGGCGACGGATCCCGGGGCGGAGGCCGCGGGCGCGATTCTGCCGCCGCCGGTTGAGGAAAAGGCTCCGGCCGCTGTGGAAACGGCGACTCCGGCTCCCGCCGGGGAAGTTCTGCCGGTGGAACCCACCAAGGAAGAGGGCGGCGTGATCGCCCCGGAAGCGGCTCCGGAAACGGCCCGCGAGGCGGTGGTCTATGAGGTCAAATCGGGCGACACCCTGTCGCATATCGCCAAGAAATTCTACGGCAATGCGTCCCATTGGGAGATCATTGCCAACGCGAACACCGATGTGTTGCCGAATGTCAAGAAGCTCCGTCCGGGGATGAAGCTTCGCATTCCGCAGCTTTGACGGTTTCGCCTCCGGCAGCGATGAGTACCACGGCGGGACGTTACTTTTTCGAGAAGGGTCTGACTTTCCACGCCGCTTGCGCCGGGGACGAAGTCCGCAATCTTCGCGCGCTTGAAAGCGCCTTCGGCGTCAAACTGGTTTCGCGCGACAACTGGGTGGAGATTACCGCCGCCGACGAAGAGGGCCTGGGAAGAATCCAGGCCTTTTTCCGTGAACTGGCCCACCTTTACGAACTCCGCCGCCATGAGCTGGATGCGCGGGATTTCGAATTCCTCGTCCGTACCTTCCGCGACCGGCGCGAGCATGATCTCGGCGACCTGTGGAAGGGGCGGATTTCGGTCAGCCCCAAGAAGCGCGAAGTGCTGCCGCGTTCGCGGCGGCAGCTGGAATACGTCCACTCGATGCGGATGAACCCGATGACCTTCGGCGTCGGTCCGGCCGGAACCGGCAAGACCTATCTCGCGATGGCCATGGCGGTGTCGGAGTTCCTGAAAGGCAACGTCAACCGGATCATCCTCACCCGTCCGGCCCGCGAATCGGGCGAAAACCTCGGCTTCCTCCCCGGCACGCTGGAGGAGAAGGTAAAGCCCTATCTGCGTCCCTTGTACGACGCCTTTTACGACATGATGCACTTCGACGAGGCGGCGACGCTGCTGGAACGCAATATCGTCGAAGTCGCCCCTCTCGCCTTTATGCGCGGACGCACCCTGAACGGTGCTTTCATCATTCTCGACGAAGCGCAGAACACCACCCGCGAGCAGATGCTGATGTTCCTGACCCGCATGGGGTTCAACTCCCGCTGCGCGATCACCGGCGACCCGACCCAGTCGGACCTCGGTCCCAATGAGCGTTCGGGACTCTTGCACGCGGTCGAGCGGCTGCGGGACATTCCGGAAATCGGCTTCACCTTTTTCGGCACGGCCGACGTGGTCCGCCACGCCCTGCTGGAAAAGATCATCCTCGCCTACCAGGAGTAACGGCGTATGTTCGGCAAGATCCGGAGACATTACGAGCGGCGGCGCGCCCGCCGGGAGCTGCGGCGCAAAGGCGTGGTGAGTCCGCGCCAGCTGTTCGACCGCGAGGCGTTCCATGAGACGCTCGAGCACTCGCCCGCACTGGCGGTTTTCACCCTGGTGCTGGTCTGGGTCTGCTGCACGGTATTGATGACCCTGGCGACCGTCCACCAGCATCGCGAACAGAAGTGGATCGTCGGCCAGGAGGCCACCAAAACCATTCACGCCGCCGCCGATTTCAGCTTCGTCGACCAGCGCGACCTGGAGGGACGCCGCGCGCTGGTGCGGGAAAATCAGCCGGAATTCTTCCGGGTGGACGCCGCGCGGGTGGATGCGGTCAACCGGAATTTCACCGATTTCTTCGCCGCCGCCGACGTCCGGCTCCGCCGCAAACCGGTTCCGGCGGCGGAACCCGCGGTGGCCACGCCCGACAGCCTGCCGGAGCGGCTGGCGCTCTCCGCCCCCGAGGAGCTGATCGCCGAACTCGGCAAATACCGCCAGCTTCAGGAGAGCTTCGCCAGCTTCAAGCGGCAGCTCGGCATCGCCCTCCGCCAGGGAGTGATCGGCATGGGCGACAAGGCTTCGCGCAACGTGGGCCAGCGGGTCCGGGTGATTTCGCTCGGCGACCGCCGCCTTCAGGAGAAGCCGGTCACCGAGTTGTGGGATTGCGCGACGCTCGGGCTGTCGCTCTCGCGCGAACTCTTTAAAGAGATGCCCGACGATGACGGCAAAACCCGTCTTCTCAAGACTTTTGCCGAAATTTCCGCCCTCCTGATCGGGCGCGACGGCGATCTGGTTTTCGACACCGAAGAGACGAAACTCGCCCGCGATGAAGCGGCGGCCGGAGTCACCGCCGTGCCGCGCAAAGTGGTTCGGGGCGAAGTGCTGGTGAGCCTCGGCGACGTCGTCACGCCGCAGACGCTGGAGATTCTGCGCTACCATCAGGAGGCCGAGCGCCAGAGCGCCAGCTTCGACCAGGGGCTCGCCACCCTCGGCTACAACCTGGTCTGGAGCCTCGTCCTCATCATCTTCGGCGCATTCTACATGTACCACATCCACCCGGACGTGGTCGGGGCCAACAAGCGCGTCACCTTCATCGGCCTCGTGGTCATTCTGTCGCTGCTGGTCAACTTCGGGGCCAACGGCTGTTACGAGCTCTTCGTCAGCATCACCCGCGATCTGCGGAGCTCGCTGGCCGCCAACGCGATTCCGGTGGCGCTGGGTTCGGTGATCCTGGCGGTGGTTTTCGGCTACCGGGTGGCGCTTTGCGTCGGTTTCTTCATCGCCTCGATCACCGCAATGATGGTGGCGGGCGAATTCACCTTCGACATGGCGCTGAAGGGGATGGTGATCTCCTCCCTGGCGGCGCTGGCGGTCCGGTCGGCAACCGACTACCGGGCCTACTTCCTCCGCATCCTGGCGACGGTGTTCCCGCTGACTTTCGTACTCAATCTCAATTTGCTCGACTGGCAGAGCCGGGCACTGCCGGCGCTGCATGAACTGGGCGGAGCCGCGGCGCTGGCGCTCGGCAACGCCTTCGTCACCGGAATCCTGGCGCTGGTGCTGATCTTCACCTTCGAACTGGTGTTCAACGTCAGCACCAATATGGCGCTGATGGTGCTGGCGGACTACAACCACCCGCTGCTCGAACGCCTGAAACGCGAAGCGCCCGGAACCTTCTTCCACTGCCTGATGGTGGCGACGCTGGCCGAGGACGCCGCCCGGGCGATCAACGCCAACCCCTTGAAGGCCAAGGTGGGGGCGCTCTTCCACGACATCGGCAAGCTCTCCATGCCGCAGTACTTCACCGAGAACAACATCGACAGCGCCAACCAGCACCTCTCCTTGAATCCGCAGATGAGCAGCATCATCATCCGCGACCACGTCAAAGAGGGGCTGAAGCTGGCGCAGCAGTACCGCCTCTGCCGGACCATCCGCGACGCCATCAACCAGCATCACGGCAACGACCTGGTGCACTACTTCTACAACAAGGCGCTGGCCGAAAAGCGCCGGGAGGGAGCCGCGCCGGTGCTGGAGTCGCACTACCGCTACAACGGTCCGCCGCCGCAGGATAAGGAGATGGCGATCATCAGCCTCGCCGACGCCTGCGAAGCCGCCTGCCGGTCGCTGGATAAGCCCTCTTCGGGGAAGATCGAAGGGGTGGTCAACGAGATTTTCTTCACCCGTTACCGTGACGGCCAGCTCAACTCGGCCAACCTGACGCTGGCGGAGTTGGAGAAGGTCCGCCAGAGCTTCGTCAACACCCTGGTCAGCATGAAGCACGGCCGGATCACCTATCAACGCGAGCTGAAGCATCATGGAGCACATGAGCAGCCGGTGGGAAACGAAGAGATTCCCGCGCCCGAAGAAAAACGCACTTGAGGCGCTCTCCCGCCGCGCCGCCGCCCTGGCCGGATTGCCGCAGGATTTCCCCTGGGAGCTGTCGATCCGCTTCGTCGGCGACCGCACCATGGCGGCGGTGAACGAGGAGTTCGTCGGCCATGAGGGAACCACCGACGTCATCACCTTCAGCTACTTCGACGACCCGGAGTCGCTGTTCCCCGGCGAACCGGCGGTGGAATTGGTGATCTGCCTCGACGCCGCCCGCCGCGAAGGGGAGGCGCGCGCCGATTCGAGCTACGCCCGCGAGGTGACGCTCTACCTGGTGCACGGCCTCTTACACGCGGCCGGAGAAGACGATCTAGCCCCCTCCCCCCGCCGCCGGATGCGCCGCCGCGAGCGCGAAGTGATGGCCGCCCTGGCCGAAGAGTTTGACTTCGAAGCTCTGTTTCAGCGTTCGAAGTAGGGCTTGCGGTTCAAGACTTTGACGTCGAGCCAGGCGACGGGGCGGGCGAAGGTTTCGCGCAGCACCCGTTTGAAGCGATAGCGCTTGGTCGCGTCCGGAGCGGCGAAGGCGACCGCTTCGATGTCGTGATTCGCGGCGATGAACAAGGCCCGTTCGCAGTGGAACTGCTGCGAGATGACGGTGTACCGCTTCGCCCCGAAAACATCGCGCGCCCGGACGACTGAATCGAGCGTCCGGAACCCGGCGTAATCCTCGGCGATGTGCGCCGGGGTGACCCCCAATTCCTCCAGCGCGCGGCGCATTTCCTGGGGTTCGTTGTAGTCTTTGTGCCGGTTGTCGCCGGAGACGATGATTTTTTTGATTTTCCCCGCGTGGTACAGCCGGGCGGCGGCGTCCATCCGATGGGTGAAATAGAGATTTCGCCGCCCGTCGGCGACTATGGGGGAGGTCCCCAGCAACAAGCCGATCTCGCGCTCGGGCACTTGCTCCACCGTGCCATACACCGCCTCGGCATACCGTAAAACGGCAAAATTGGCATAGGCAATAAAGCAGCCGGCAACCACTATCATCAGGGCAATTCCCCCCGCCCCGATCAGTACCCAGCGTTTCTTCAAAAACTTCATTTTCCCTCCAGCCCCGTAAATTTCCCCCGTAACCCTCCACCCCGCTTCTTTTGAAAGGCTGGGGAGGGGTTCGGGGAGGGGAAGGGAAACTTTTCTTCCCGTGAAGAAAAGTTTCCCTTCCTTTCCCCGACTCCCATACCGAGTCTTTATGAAGCAGCGGGTTTGGAGTCGCGGGCGGATTTGCGCAGCAGGTTTGAGAGGATGAAGAGGCCGACGCCGACGCAGATGGCGATGTCGGCGACGTTGAAGACGGGCCAGCGGGCGACTTCGTGGTAGTGGGCGTCGATGAAGTCGACGACGGCGCCGCGCCAGATGCGGTCGATGGAGTTGCCGGCGACGCCGCCCAGGATGATGAAGATGGAGTAGTAGCGTTCGCTCCAGCCTTCGGTGAGGTAGCGGAAGAAGAAGAAGCAGCCCGCGGTGACGAGGGCGGCGACGCCGAGGAGGAACCAGATCTGGTTCTGGAAGAGGCTCCAGGCGGCGCCTTTATTGAGCACGTAGGTCAGCGACAGGTAGCCGTCGATCAGGGGGTGGCTCTCGCCGAGGACGAAGCTGCGCTCGACCGCGACTTTGGTCAGCTGGTCGAGAACGAGGATGGCTCCGGCGGTGGCGAGAGCGAGGCCGATGACGCAGCGCTCCCGGCGTGAACCGGGTTCGAGC
>JAVBRV010000153.1:0-6635 GCA_031547585.1 Victivallaceae bacterium | reverse complement strand
TAAACTGCGTTTCAAATCGGAATTCGACCAGGTTCGGGCCGCCGGCAGTAAAGTGGCGGGGCCGAGCATGGTGGTCGTTTATGCCGAGGCTCCCGATCAACTCCTACGCTGTGGAGTGATATGCGGCAGGAAATACAGTCTGCTGGCCGTCAAACGAAACCGGGCGAGGCGCATCCTCTGGGAGAGCTTCCGCCTGTTGAAGCCGTATCTGCCGGTTCGCCGGCTGGTACTGATTCCCCGGCAGCGATTGATGCCGAAAAGCCGGCAGCAGGCGACCCGCGAACTGGCGGAACTGCTGCTTCGGGCGGGGTTGCTCGCTCCGGAAATTGCGGCATCGCCGCCCGAATGTTGATTGTACCCATTAGGGGTTACCAATGGTTGATCTCTCCCTGGTTGCCGAAGTGCTGCCGTTTCGAACCGAGTTGTTCGAATTATGCGGTGGAAGCGCTCCGGATGCATGGATTCTGGCGGGGCAGCGGGTTGACCGTCTGGCGGCTTTTGCGCTGCCAGCCGCTTTGCCGCGGCGGATTCGATCCGGTTCCGCCGCCCCGGCCGCGCAAGCGGTCGAAATGATATGAAGAAAAGGTAAATCTGTTGTGAAATTTGATAAAGAGACGGTGATCTGCATCGTTGTCTGCGCGCTCTTTCTCTTCGCGTGGGATCCGTTTGCGCGTATGATGGGCTGGCTCCCCCCCGTGCCGACGGCGACGACGGCGGCCGTTTCCGCCGAAGCCCCGAAAGCTCCGGTTGCCGAAGCCAAACCGGTCGTCGCCGTGGAAGCTCCGGCGCCCAAATCGGTTCCAGTGGCGCCCGCCGCCTCCGCGTTGGTGGTCACTCCTCCCTCCGCCGCCGCGGTTGTGGAAACTGCAATTCCCTTGAAAAGTGCTCCGGTCACCCTCGAAAACAGTGATCTCGCTTTCGAAATCGACCCCGCCGAAGGTGCGGTCCGTTCGATTTTTCTCAAGAAATTCCTCGACTCGAAGAAGGAAAATCCGGTTGTCCTCCAGCAGACCCAGACCTTGAAACCGGGCGCGCTCCGGCTGTTCGACGGCAAGAAAGAGTGGAAGGCGCTCCGGATTGTGGAGAGCCGCCTGGAATCCGGCCGCTACCGCCTGACCCGCGATCTGGAGGTGGAGGGGCAGACCTTCCGCCTCACCCAGACCTGGACGCTGGCCGAAAAAGGCTACGAAAGCGGCTACGCGGTCGAACTTCAGAATACCGGCAAGACTCCGCTTCAATTCGCCGATCTTACGCTCTCCGCGGCGGAACTGGGCTCCTGGGCGCAGGTTTCCGGCGAAGTGGTGCGGATGGCCTCGCACCGGATGGATTTTCAGACGGTCGACGGCAAGAATTTCGACCTGAAATCCGGCAACGACGACAAAGATTTCTTCCAGGTGCCCGCGCCGATGGTGAATTGGGCGTGCGTGGGGAATAAATATTTCTGCGTCATCCTCGACGCGGAGAAGCCCTTCGCTCTTTTTCAGGGCCGGGCCTGGCTGGTGCGTTCCGCCAAGGAACGCGACGAAATCATGACCGTGGGCAGCCGTTTTCCCGGCGTCCAGCTGGCGGCGAACGCCTCCTGGAAGAGCGAATTCCGCTTCTATTCCGGCCCCAAAATCATGCCGAACATCGAAGCCTTCGAACCGGCGGCTAAAAGGGTGATGCACATCGCCTGGGGCCCCCTCGATTATCTGGCACGCCTCTTGCTCTGGTCGCTGGTGAAACTGCATGCCCTGATCGGCTCCTACGGCGTCAGCATCATCTGCCTGACCTTGACCGTGCGGCTGCTTCTCTACCCGATCACGGCGAAGGCGAACCGTTCGATGAAGAAGATGCAGGGCGTGAAGCCGAAAATGGATGAGATCCGCGCGAAATACCGCGACAATCCGCAGCTTCAGAACGCCAAGATGATGGAGCTGTACAAGACGGAGAAGATCAATCCCTTCGGCGGTTGCCTGCCGATTCTGCTGCAGATCCCGGTATTCTTCGCGCTGTACGCGATGCTGGAGGGCGCGGTTGAGCTTCGCCAGGTGTCGTTCCTCTGGGCGAAGGACCTGGCCGGTCCGGATACGATCTTCACGATTCCCCTCTTTGTCGGCGGCTGGACGCTGCCGGTGAATCCCCTGGCCCTGGCGATGACCGGGCTGATGGTGGTGCAGCAGCACATCACGCCGATGTCGATGGATCCGATGCAGAAGAAAATGATGATGTTCATGCCGGTCGTCATGCTGCTCTTCCTCTATAATTTACCGTCCGGACTGACGCTTTACTGGACCGTCAGCAATATATTCAGTATCATTCAGCTTCTTTTACAGAACCGGGCGAATCAGCAGCCCGCGGCTTCCGGGAAGAACTAGGAATCTTCCGGGCCGTCCGTCGCCGAAAGAGCTGGGTGGAAAAAGAAACAAGGAAAACCGAACCATGGCAGAAGACAAGAATCAGGAAATGAAGGACAAGATCGTCAAGACTCTGGTGACGATGTTGGACTACCTCGGGCTCAACGCGACGTTCCGCATTGAGGAGAAGGGCCAGAAACTGGCGGTGAAGATCACCTCCGAAGACGCGGGCCGGATCATCGGCCGCAAGGGGCAGACGCTGGAGAGCCTCCAGCTGCTCTTGAACCGCATCATGTTCAAAGACAGCGAAGATTGCCCGCACATTCTTCTTGACATCGACGGCTACGCGAAGGGCGAACGCGAGCCGCGCCGCGAATTTTCGAACGAGTCGTCGGATTCCGAAGGTAGCTTCGAGGGCGGCGGTGAAGAGCGTCGCGAACGCGAACCGCGCCAGCGCCGTGAGCGCCGCCGTTACGAAGGCGGCGACCGCGAAGGCGGCCGTGAGGGCGGTCGTGAAGGCCGCGGCAACGGCGGCGGCGAACATCGCACGGCCGAAGAGCTGCAGCAGCAGGCGCTGGATGCGGCGAAAGAGGTGAAGCGCTGGGGCGACGCCGTGAAGCTGCCGGAGATGAACGCGCGCGATCGCCGCATCATTCACGTGACCTTGCAGGACGATACCGAGATCACCACGGAATCCGAAGGTGAAGGCGCCTACAAAAAAGTGGTTATTTCGCTGAAAAACAGCTAACCTGACTTGCTTTTCCGGCATCGCGGATTATATTAAGGTTCTGTCGATGCCGGAAGGCGTTCAAATCGATACATCGGGGTGTGGCTCAGCATGGCTAGTGCGCTGCGTTCGGGACGCAGAAGTCGGAGGTTCAAATCCTCTCACCCCGACCATTTTTTTGCCTACGGCAAAAAAAAGTGAAGTTTTGCCTGCGGCAAAGTGAAGCCGCGCTCTGCGCTTGTGAAAAGTGAAAAGAGTAAATTACCTGATAACATGGCAAAACTGGCTGCACTTTTCGCTCTTCACTCTTCACAGATACCGCTGTTTTGTAAACATCGTATAGTATCTCGTAACACGGCAAAACCGGTCTCTCTTTCCCTCTCTTCTTCATATTGTGAATTTTAAAAAGATGGAAGCGCCGATGAAAGAAAGCAAACTTCGCGCCATGTCGCTTGATTTCGCCGTTGAAATCATCAAGCTGGTAAAATTCTTGAAGTTGCAAAAAGAATCCGTAGTCGCTAATCAAATCGGGCGAAGCGGAACCAGTATCGGTGCGAACATTCATGAAGCTCAGTTTGCTCACGGCAAAGCCGATTTCATCGCCAAGCTTCAGATTGCCCTGAAGGAAGCCGGAGAGACATCTTATTGGTTGCAGCTATTGCAAAGAACCGGTTTCTTGTCAATGGATGAGTTCCAGAAATTTGAAGCGTGGTGTTCCCAACTGCGTGCAATGCTTATTGCCTCCATCAATACGGCGCGGGGAACCGAGAAACAAGACCAGTGAGTTGAATATTCTTTACCCCGCAAAATATTTTCAATCGATCTGTTTTGCAAACATATAGTATCTCGTAACTCTGAGACTGCAAATCGGTATTGGAATTTTGATGCTCGGCTCGTTTAACCGAGGATAAGCAGTATAATGGCGATGCCGGCGGCGGTCAGGATCGTGACTGCGATGACGAAGAAGGGGTTGAGGAGCACGGCGTTCATTTCGCCGCCGTCGGCTTTTTTGGCGGCATGCAGTTCGCCGGTTGCGAGATCGAGGCGGGTGAGTTCCCGGCGCTCCAGATCCTCGTAGAAATACAACTGGTCGGCTTCCAGTTGATGAAGCCAGATGAGAGGGCGCGGCGGGGTCAGCACATGGACTTCCCGGGTAATCAGGTCGATTCGGCATAATTCGAACCGGCGGCGTCGCAGGTTGAAACGCGGCAGAAAAACCGTTTCAGCCCCCTGAACCAGCAGCGGTCCGCCGAACCAGTCGCCCGGCGGCAGGATTTTGCCGTCGATTCGCAAGACGCCGATTTCCGGCCCCCCATGCAGATTTCGGTGATCTTGCCGTAGCTGAGCTTCAGCCCTCCGGCGTCAACCTGTACGGAGATATTCCACGGCGAAATTTTATCCATTCATTTTCCCCATGTCTAAAAGTAGCTCCCGATCGGCAACTTTCAAGGCAAAGAGAGGAACTTTCCCGAATATTGGCGTGCCGGTTTGGCATTCGGAGCATGAGGGGGATATGGTATATAGGTAACGATAAGGGAATGAAAACAGATCCGGCGCAAGGAGTATGATCATGGTGAAAGAAGAAGAAAAGATCTTCAGGGGGGAATTGTTCTGTCCCGGGGATTCGGAACTGAGAGCGATCAAACTGCGTTCTCATAAACTCAGCGCGCGCTACAGCCAGACGTTTGAGGATGAAGCAGAATTGCGCCGCGAGCTGATTCAGCAAATGCTTGCCGAATTCGGCGAGGGCAGTTTTATGCAGGGGCCGGTGTTCTTTCATTATGGCCAACATACGCGGATCGGCGAGCGCAACTTCTTCAATTACAATCTCACCGTTCAGGATGATGCGCCGGTCACCATCGGCAATGATAATAACTTCGGGCCGAATCTGACCATTGTGACGCCGCTTCACCCCATGCTGCCGGAAGAGCGGAGAGTTATGTTCGAAGCGGACGGCACCCCCAGACATCTCTGTTACGCGAAGCCGGTAAAGATCGGCAACGATTGCTGGTTCGGCGCGAATGTGGTGGTGTGCCCCGGCGTGACTATCGGCGACAACTGCGTGATCGGCGCCGGCAGCGTGGTGACGAAAGATATTCCGGCGGATTCCTTTGCGGCCGGTTCTCCCTGTCGCGTCATTCGCGCCATCACGGCAGACGACAGCATGAACAACAAGCCGGAAATCCTGGCCGGTTACCGGACAAAACTGTAAACTTCGCCGGGAAAAGCGAGGGGCATATGAAGCGATTTGTACTTATTCTCTTTTTAGTGGTCGGCGGTATGCTTTCGGGGATGGAGCCTGTTCCCCGGAACGCGGTTGCCATGTTGGAGGCCTTTGCCGGAAATAAGCCGATTAATATTCAGGAGGTGGCGAATGCCCAGATGGCCGCCGCCTTGGGCGGGGATAAGTTTTCTCAGCTTTGCCGCTCGACGGTGATGCAGTATGGCGCGTTCGTCCGCTGGGAAGGCGCGCCGTCGGTCAAGAGGGTACAGGAAGGGAAGAACAGCTACCGCCAGGTGTTTCGTACCGCCGAATTTGCCGGAGGCAGGCTCTCCGTGCTGTGTGCCATCGAAGAAAAATCCGGCAAGGTCGCCGGCTTCTTCCTGAAGCCGTTGCCCGCCGGCAAACAACAGGCCGATAAGCGCTTCCGCGAGGAAGAGCTCTCCTTCGGCTCCACCTGGAAGCTCTCCGGAACGTTGACGTTGCCGGAAAAGCGCGAATCCTACCCGGTCGTTCTTTTGATTCACGGCTCCGGTCCGCATGACCGCGACGAAACGGTCGGCCCGAACAAGCCGTTCGCCGAAATCGCCGCCGGTCTGGCGGGGAGAGGCATCGCCGTTTTCCGCTACGACAAGCGCACTTTGATCTACAAAGATACTATCGGCCGTGATATTACCTTGAACGAAGAGGTGGTCGACGATGCCGTTGCCGTTCTCAAAATGCTTCGGGAGAAGTTCCCCTCGGCTCCGATCTTTGTGCTCGGGCACAGCCTCGGCGGTATGCTCCTCCCTCGGATCGCCGCGCAAACCACCATTCCGGCCGGATATATTTTCATGGCCGCGCCGGCCCGCAATTTCGACGCCGTTATCGATGAACAGTTGCAGTATGTCGTCAGTTTGCAGGATTGGAGTGACGAAAAGAAACGAAGCATGTTCGAAAGTTTCCGCAATGAGATGCGCCAGATGATGAGTCGGCAATACTATGATGATCTCATGTCTCTCAATCAGGTCGAAGGGGCGAAAAAAATCTCGGTTCCCATGCTGTTCCTGCAAGGCGGCCGAGATTACCAGAGCACGCCGGAAGATCTGAAGATCTGGCAGGAAAACCTGAAGGATAAAGCTGAATTCCGCCTTTACCCCGACCTCAACCATTTGATGCAATCCGGCCAGGGTAAAGCGATTCCCGCGGAATACTTTCAGCGCGCCCCCTTCGCCGACAAGGTTATCGACGATATCGCCGGTTTCGTAAGGTAATTGGACTTTTCATTCTTCTACGCAAGCCAAGAGCAAACTCTCACCCTTGAAGACCCTGCAACCAGACCGGCGCTCTGGGGACAGAGCGCCCTACCATA
>JAVBRV010000039.1:0-6486 GCA_031547585.1 Victivallaceae bacterium | reverse complement strand
GTATACGGCGAACCGTCCGTGCAGGACCGCCACGGCGGCATCGTCAATACCGTTTGCGGCGACGGCCACGTCGAATCGGTCAAGACCCATCCGCAAAGCCGCGCCTGCCTTCAGGAGCCCTTCTCCTGGATTGCCAATATCAACACCACCCGGCTTTACGGCCCTTACGCACTGTGAAAGGTTTCTGCATGAAAAGCGTATTTCTCGCATGGTTTTTCCTCCTCGCCTCCAGCTTGGGGGCGGGGTATGTCAATACCGAACTTCTGTACAGCAACGACTTCAATTCGCCGGAAAGCCTGAAAGGGTGGCGGGTGAAGCCTGAGAAAAACTTCCAGCCCCGCGGAGGCGTCGACGGCAAGGGCGCGCTGGTTTTCAAAACCAGCGGCGACGATACCGATTGGTTGACGAGCCTCCTCGATCCGAATACGATCAAGGGTTTGATCCGGGTGGAAGCGACCATTCGGGGTAAAGACCTCAAGCCGGGCGGCAAGTCCTATTTCGGTACGAAAGTGATGCTGCGCTACAAGACCGGCAGCGTGAGCTTCTATCCGGAACCTGTCCGGAGCTTCGGCAGTTATGACTGGAAAAAGGTCGAACTCCTGGTCGACTTGCCGGCGAATACCTCCGAGGTGGAACTTTACCTCGGCCTGCAGGGCGCGCCGGGCGAATTCCGCGTCGACAACGTGAAGATCTACCGCTGCATTGAATCCAATGACGAGACCGCCGCCGTCAAGCCGGGCGTGAACCTCGAAGCGGCCAAAATTCCGCGCGGCCCCGGCAAGGGAACCCGCTATCGCGGCGTCATGTCGGGCGGAGATCTGTCGCCGGAAGCCTTCCGCGAACTGGCCGCCTGGAACGTCAACCTGCTTCGCTATCAGCTGGGGCCCGGGAAACGCGACGTCTCCACACCCGAAAAATACCTCGCCTGGATCGACGATGAAATCAAGAAGATCGACACCATCCTTCCCCTCTGCAAGGAGCACGGCATCAAGCTCATCGTCGATCTCCACCGGGGGCCCGGCACCCAGGTCACCGAAGTCTCCAGCAACGTCCTCTCCGGCGACACCAACCTCGGGACCCTCGACGAAACCTGGAAGCGCCTCGCCGGGCACTTCAAGGGCAATCCCTTGATTTACGGCTATGACCTTCTCAATGAACCCGTCAACACCGGGCAAAGCCTGACCGCCGTCTCCTGGCAGCAGATCGCCGAACGTCTGGTGAACGTCATCCGCGCCATCGACCCCGAAACTCCCATCATCGTCGAGCCCTTCGCCGCCATCGACTACTTCGAAGGATTGACCCCCATCAAGGCGAAAAACATCATCTACAGCCCCCACTTCTACCAGCCCTTCAGCTACTCCCACCAGGGTGTATTCACCAAGTGGCTGAAATGGTCCTACCCCGGAGTGATCGACGGCACCTACTGGGATAAAGACCAGCTTCGCGTCGCCATGAAGTCAACCATCGAATTCCAACGCAAATACAACGTCCCTATCTTCGTCGGCGAATTCAGCGCCATCGCCTGGGCCAGAGGCGGAGACCGTTACCTCGCCGATACCATCGAACTCATGGAGGAATACGGCTGGGATTGGACCTACCACGCCTTCCGCGAATGGGCCGGCTGGAGCGTCGAATTCGAAAGCGCCGAACCCCACCAATACACCCCCTCCATCGATAACCCGCGCAAGCGCGTGCTCTTGGAGGGGTTGCAGAAAAACCGGAAGTGATTACCGGTTCGCCGGTTCTTTGCCGAAGACCTTTTTCAGCATTCCCGCCGGGACCTTCGGGGTGCGGTCATAGTTGTAGAGGCCGTTCTGCTCCTGTTCGACGTCGGTGAGCTGGGTGTAGCAGTAGCCCATCAGCTTCGGCGTCGCCAGCATCACTTCGACCTGTTCGTCGATCTTGGCGCACAGCTCCTCCGGCGACTTCAGGTCGAGGCCGTGGTAGCCCCAGGTGTTGGCCGCGAAGCGCTGCCGCTCCGGCGGAATGTAGAGGAAACCGCCGAATTCATCGTTGAGGTAGGGCTGCCCGGCGTAAGGGACCTCGACCTTGGCGTTCTGCGTCCAGACCTCCGCCCCTTCCGGAATCAGGTCGCGCTTCAGCTCTTCGGCGTTCTTACGGTAGAGGTGAACCGTCCAGAGGTCGGTTTTGATGTGGAGGTAGCCACTCGTTGTGTTGACCGGGCGGGTCGGGTCGACGGTCTTGGTGAGGTCGTAGATCTCGGTGATGACCCGCCCATAGAAGTTCCGGTCGAAGGGCGGATGGGTTTCATTGAGGGGGGTCCAGGCGACGATCGAAGGGTGGTTGGCGTCGCGCTCGACGATCTCGCGCCATTCGCGGACAAAGTTGGCCACGCCGTTCCAGTGAGGCGCCTGAGGAGTCCGCTCCGGGCGGCACCACGAGAGGCCCCAGCTCGCCGATTCGCCCCAAGTGAGATAGCCGAGGCGGTCGGCGTGGTAGTGGAAGCGCTCCTCGAAGACCTTCTGGTGGAGCCGGGCGGCGTTGAAGCCGGCCTCCATCGAGAGCTCGATGTCGCGCTTCAGGGCTTCATCGCTGGGGGCGGTCCAGATGCCGTCGGGGTAATAGCCCTGGTCGAGCACCATCCGGAGGAAGAGCGGTTGGTTGTTGAGAAAGAGCTGATCGCCTTCGATGTGGATTTTGCGCAGTCCGGCGTAGCTTTCGACCCGGTCGAGGAGTTCGCCCGCGGCGTTCCGCACTTCAAAGAGAACCGTGTAGAGGTAAGGATCGGCGGGACTCCAGGCGCGCGGTTCCGGCACGCCGACGGTCGCCGGGGCGCCGTCGGCGACGGGCACGGTGGCGGCGGCGACCTCCGTGCCCCCTGCGAGAAGGCGGATGGTCAGGGTGTTTCCCTGCCGGACCTCGAAAAACGAGGGGGTGAAGTGGAAGGCGCTCCGGTCGAAATCCGGGGTGATGCGGCACTTGCGGAGCCCCTGCAGGGCGGCGGCTTCGAGCCAGACGGTCTGCCAGATGCCGGTGACCCGGGTGTAGCTGCAGCCCTGCGAACGCCAGGCGGTCGATTGCTTGCCGACGGGCTGCTCGAAGCTGCGGGTTTCGTCGACGACATGGAGCACCAGGTGGTGGCGTTTACCCGGAATCACGTGCCGGGTGAGGTCGATGGAAAAGGAGACGCTGCCGCCGGAGTGGCTGCCGATCTCTTTGCCGTCGAGGAAGATGTAGGCGTGGTAGTCGACCGCTCCGAAGTGGAGGAGGATGCGTTTGCTTTCCCACTTCGCCGGAATCTCCAGCTCGCGGTGGTAGAACATGCTTTCGATGAAGTCGGTGTGCCCGACGCCGGAGAGACTGCTTTCGGGGCAGAAGGGGACGGTGATGCGGCCGGGGAAGCCGGTCGACTCCGTCCAGCCCTGTTCGACGCCGGAGCGCCCGAGGTCGAGGGCGAAGCTCCACTCGCCGTTGAGGTTGATCCAATCCGGGCGGAAGAACTGCATACGGGGGTGTTCGGGGCGCGGAATGCTCATGATCCGGTTTCCTTTCAAGGTTTACTTGCATTATTATAGCATGCGGGATACTGTATGAGAATGGAGAAAATCCGAAAAGGATGAGGTTTATCCGCATATGCGGGAAAAAAAGCTCTATTTTGAACCGTCCGAGCCCGGCGCGCCCTTCCACTTGAACCTGCTGGGGCAGTCGTGGTGCGACGGCAGTTATCACATTGACCGGCGCGGTTTCGCCTGTTACGTCTTTGAATACATCATCGAGGGGAGGGGCTACCTCCGGGTGGAGGAAGAAAAATTCTACCCCGAGGCGGGCGACGTCTACATCGTTCCGGCGGGGGCCGATCACGAGTACGGCTCCAGCGCCGACGCGCCGTGGGTGAAGGTGTTTTTCAACGCCGGGGGCCCCCTGCTGCGGACGCTTTTGGAGAGTTACCGGATCGCCGACACCGTGCTGTTCCGGCAGATGCCCCGCACCATTCTCGAACTCTTCGAAAGCGGCATTCGCGAGATCTCCAGTCATCCGGAGGAGGGCCTCAAGATCGCGCCCGCCGTGCTGACCCGGATCATTATCGAACTGGCCGACCAGATGCGCAACCGGCGCGGCAACTACTCCCCCGAGGGGCTGGAGCTGCGCCGCTTTCTCGACCGGGCGGTCTACCGCGACGCGCCGTCGCTGGATGACGCGGGGGCGGCGATCGGGCGGTCGCCGTCGCAGGCGATCCGAATCTTCCGGCGCGATTTCGGCATGACGCCGTACAACTATCTGTTGGAGCGCAAGATCGAGACGGCGAAGGTGATGCTTTCGGGCGGCTTTGCGCCGGTGAAGAAGATCGCTTTCGACCTGGGGTTCGGCGACGTCTATTACTTTTCCAACCTGTTCAAGAAGAAGGCGGGGGTGTCGCCCTTGCGTTACCGGGAACGCGCGCTGGCGGAGTTCCGGAGCGGGGAGGAGCATCTTCATGTCAGCTCGAAAACCAGCGACTTCGAAGGGGAATGGATGGCGCCGCAGAAAAAAATCCCCTGATTTTCCCTTTTTTAAGTTGCAAAATCCGTCAGAGGCTTTATTTTAGTTATGAAAACCTGATTATTGTACGTGGAGCCCGGTAAAATGAAGCAGAATCCGACAAAGGTGTGGCGGCAGTTGTTCCGCGTGGTTGATTCGCTCAGCGTTTCGAATGCGGTGCTGGTGGATCGAACCATCTCGAACCTGACCTATAATCAGCTCAGGATGATGAAGATGGTTTATATCTTAAACCGCGACTTCCCGGAGGGCGTCACCTTGAAGGTTTTGGCCGAATCGCTCGGCATCACCCCCGCCGCCGCCTCCGAAATGGTGGATGCGATGGTGCGCAAAGAGGTGCTGCTGCGCGAACTCAACGCGCAGGACCGGCGCGCGGTGGCGATTCAGCTCTCCGAAGATTGCCGGCAGCGTTTCCTCGAAGGCGAGAAGAATTTCGACCGGTTGATCGGGGATTTCTTCAAGACGGTTTCCAAGGAGGAGATCGAGGCGTTCGATTCGACGCTGGATCGGTTGCAGGAATTTTTGCAGAAAAAATAAAAATGCCGCTTGATTTTTTTTGCGGCGCATTTATAGTAGAAAGAACTTTTAAAAAGGTTTCTGTATTTTGAACAACGTTTCTTCCAGCTTCAGCATGTTTGGGCGGTGGTCGTGGCGAAAGCCCGCCATGGCCGGTGTTGTCGCGTCTGAAGAGATGAGGTAGAACGCATACACAGCCTCGCAATGAGGCGTCCGCGAGACGGTTATGGCGGGTCGAGATCCAAACGGGATTCCGACCCGCTTCCTTTTTGTCCGAAATCGAGCAATGGAGAGAGAAAATGATGGATTTTAAAGAGTTTCAACGGTTGGCCGCGACGGCGAACCTGATTCCGGTCTGCCACCGGATGATCGCCGATCTGGAGACGCCGGTATCGGTACTGGCGCGCTTCTCCGGCGACGAACATGTGTTCCTGCTGGAGAGCGTCGAATCGGCGGAGCGCTTCGGGCGCTACTCCTTTTTCGGCCTGAATCCGCGCGGTCTCTTCACCGTCGAAGAGGGCAAAGCCTTCTACGCCGACGCGGCGGGGAAGCGCGAATTGCCTGCGCCGGAGGGACCCCTGATGGCGCTCCGGCAGCTGCTGAAATCCGTTCGCCCGGCGGTGGTTCCGGGGCTGCCGCCGCTCTTCGGCGGGGCGATCGGTTACCTCGGTTACGAGACTGTCCGCGAATTCGAAACCCTGCCCGAACCGAAGCAGCCGCTTCATGGACCCACCGCCGCCCTGATGATTACCGATGAGATGGTGATCTTCGACAACGTCGCGCACACCATGACCATCTCGGTATCGGTTCGCCCCGAAGAATTTGCGACACAGCGCGCCGCCTACGACCATGCCCGCGAACGGATCGCCGCCATCGAAAAGCGCCTCCGCGAAACCGCCCCCGCCGTTCCCGGCGCGGCGACCCTCCGGCCGAAGCTGAAGGGCAACATGAGCCGCGACGAATTCGCCGCCATGGTCGAAAAGGGCCGCCATTACATCAAAGAGGGAGACATTATCCAGGTGGTTCTTTCGCAGAGGTTTACCGCCGAATTGGAGCTGCCCCCGATCCAGCTCTACCGGGCGCTGCGGATGATCAATCCGTCGCCCTACACTTTCTATCTCAAGCTGGGTAAAAAGGTGCTGGTCGGCTCTTCGCCGGAGACGCTGGTGCGGCTGGATGGCGGCACCGCCACCGTCCGCCCTATCGCCGGAACCCGCCCGCGAGGGGCGACTCCGGCGCGCGACCGCGAACTTGCCGACGAGCTCCTTCGCGACGAGAAGGAGCGGGCCGAGCACCTGATGCTGGTTGACTTGGGCCGCAACGATTTAGGGCGGGTGGCGCTGCCGGGCAGCGTCCAGGTCAAGGAGTTTATGACCGTCGAGCGCTACAGCCACGTGATGCACCTCACCAGTACGGTCGAGGCGCTGCCGAAAGAGGGGGTGGACGCCTTCGACCTGGTGCGTTCCGCCTTCC
>JAVBRV010000158.1:0-19330 GCA_031547585.1 Victivallaceae bacterium | reverse complement strand
AACGGCTTCAGTCGCTTGCCCTCTCCCCGCAGAAAAGCGGGGAGAGTGGCCGACTGATGCCGTTTGGAGGTTCCCCCCCGAGTACTGGGGTCAAGGGCAGTAGCCCTTGCGGGTGCAGGGCGGAGCCCGCCGGAGGGTCTGGGGCGGGCCGCCCCAGAGAGAACCGTCGTTAAGCCACATCAGGCATTGATTTTTGCAATTACCTCTACCGGAGGTAAAGTTCAAATTTGCCGGCGGATCTCCTGCGGGGTGCGCCCGGCGGCGCTTTTGATGGCGCGCGAGAAGTGCGCCGCGTTCGGCATGCCGACCCGGCGGGCGACCTCGGCGATGGGGAGGCTCCCCGCCACCAGCAGCGACACGGCCCGCTGAATGCGCAGGCGCGTCAGGTATTCGCCGGGGCTCATCCGCATCCGCGCCTGAAAGTGGCGGGTGAGGGTGGTGCGGTGCATCCCCATGGCGTCGGCGAGGCTGTTGACGTCGGCGCCCGGCTCCATGTAGCGGGCGTGGGCGAGTTCGATGAAGCGCTCCGAAATCCGGTCCGAGGGGGAGGCGGCTCCTTCGCGCCGCCCCGCCAGCGCCAGGATCGCCGCCGCCACCGAAACCAGCCGCCGCTCCTCGTAGGGGGTCATGATCCGGAGCCCCGCCTCGATCTCGCCGAAAAGTTCGGCGGGGCAGGGACCGGCGTTCTCCAACCGCCTGGGGTAGCCGTAGCTGCGCATGAAGCGGTCGGCGTCGGCGCCGTCGAAGGTGAACCACCATAAATCCCAGCCGGGGGTGAGGGTGGTGTAGCCGTTGATTTCGCCGGTGAGCTTCCAGGCCGCGTCGCCGGGGCCGAGCGGCACCGGGCCGTACCCGCTCCGCAGCTCCCCCCGTCCTTCGACGCACCAGAAGAACTGGACGAAATCCTCGTTCCCCGTCGAACCATGCTGATAATCGAGGTCCAGCCGGTAGTGCCCCACCGATCGCACGTGGATCGGCAGGGGGAGGGTGCGCGGTCCCCTGAGATCCAGCCGCGCGGTGATGGTTCGAAAGAATTGCATCAAACTGGTGATGAAAGCGTCAAATCGGCAATTGATTTCGGTTCATTCTTCAGGTATACTATAGCATGAGCCACATCAAAACGCAAATTACAAGGTGCCATTATGAATCGATTTCCCCTGTATCCGGAACGCAGACGGCTGGTTCTCGACGGCGGCTGGCGCTTCGCCTGGCTCGGCGACGTGGAACCGGAGGCGGTCGAACCCGCCAAGATCGTTTGTGACGAACTCGCCGCCGTCCCCGGCTGCTACGACACCGCCGGCGAACGCATCGGCAAACGCGGCGTCTCTCTCTACCGGACGACCTTTGAATTCCCTGCCGGACCCGCCCGCCTCACCTTCGGCGCGCTCGGGTTGTACGGACTCATCTATCTCGACGGCAAACGGATCGGCGAGGTGAAGACCCCTTACGCCACCATGGCCTACGACGTGGTTTGCGGCGCCGGGGAGCATCTCCTCGAGGTGGTGCTCGACAACCGCTATCACCCGGTGCGGACGCCGATCTTCCAGGCCTATTTCGACTTCTACGGCTACGGCGGCATCTACCGCAGCGTCCGCATCGAGACGCTGCCCGAGCTCTACATCGAGCGGGCCAAGGTGACGCCGCTCGACCTCGCCACCGGTAAGGTCGGGGTGGAGGTGCTGCTGAAGGGGCGGCTGCCGAAAGAGGTGAAGGCGGAGTTCCGCTTCGACCGCGCGGAAGGCGAATGCCGGACGCTGCCGGTACTGGGCGGGGCGCTGCGCTTCGAGGCGACGGTTCCGGATTTCCGAATCTGGTCGCCGGAATCCCCGGCGCTCCACACGCTGACCTTGCGGATCGGCAACGATGCCGTCGTCGAACGCTTCGGCCTTCGCACGGTGGCGGTCAAAGGACGAGACATCCTCCTGAACGGCAAACCGTTATTGCTTCTCGGCCTGAACCGCCACGAGGCGCATCCGGAATTCGGCCCGGTTCAGCCGACCCAGCTTATGGTGGACGATCTGAAGTGGGCGAAAGAGTTGGGGGCCAACTTCATTCGCGGCGCACACTACCAGCAGAACCCGGAGTTTCTGGAGCTGTGCGACGAAGCGGGCTTCCTGGTCTGGTCGGAGAGCCTCGGCTGGCAGAACCCGGATTCGGTGGTCGACTCCCCGGAGACGCTGGCGCTCTTCGCTGAAGAGACCGCGACCATGGTGCTCGAAAGCTACAACAACCCCTCGGTCATCATCAACGCCTTCGTCAACGAGAGCTGCTCCGAGACCGAGAAGGGACGCATCCTCTACGCGAAGCTCTTCGAAACGGTGCGGGCGATCGACGGCAGCCGCCCGGTCTCCTACGCCAGCTGCCGCAAGGAGCACGACGTCTGCTTCGATATGGCGGACATCATCGCGATCAACTCCTACCCCGGCTGGATCAACGACACCAACGACTTCACCGTGAACAGCCTGCTGCCGGTGAAGCCGCACTTCGACTGGCTGGCCGAGTTCTTCTCGAAGCCGGAATTCACCGACAAGCCCCTCCTGGTGACCGAGGCGGGCGCCTGCGGCATGTTCGGCGTGCACGACCGGGCGCGGGCCCAGTGGACCGAGGAGTTCCAGGCCGATTACTTCCACACGGTGATCGAGGCGATTTTGAGCAATCCGCGTTACTGCGGCATCACCCTCTGGCAGATGTTCGACTGCCGGAGCTACGTGAACGGGGGAGCCATCCGCAGCAAACCGCGCGGCATGAACCTCGCGGGTCTGCTCGACGAATACCGCCGCCCGAAGCTCGCCTTCGACGAAGTGAAGCGCCTCTTCCATCAGCACGCCGGAAAATAATTCGCGGCAGGCATTTTGAAACCGGCAAACGATTTTGCCGGTTTTTTCATTTCCGGGCTTGACATCCACCGGTTTTTCGGGTATAATTATTCTAGAACACTCTAGAACGTAATTGAGGTTTTCCATGCCGCGCAAAGCTTCGGATGATTCGGCTGCTTCCCGGATCCGCTACTATATTTACGGGCTGATTCGCCAGAACAGCTCGACTTCGGTGCGGGTTCCGTCGAGCTACGAGCTGGCGGAGCTCTTCGGCACCACCCGCCGGATCGCCCAGTGCGAGCTGGAGCGGCTGGTCGCCGACGGGGTGCTGATCGGCAAACACCGGGTCGGCACCTTCACCAATCCGCAGGCGAGCTATGCGCTGATTCTTTCAAGCTACCGGCCGATGCCGCTCATAGGCGTGACCTTCGGGATGGGCGACTTCTTTCTCTACGCCGCGTCGGAGGCCATGACGATTGCCGGCCTGTACCGGGAGTTGGCCGGGAACAACTGCTACGTCCATGACCTCCGGCTGATCAGCCGGAATCCGGAGCAGCGGCTGCGGGAGCTGGCCGCGCTCAAGCTGGATGGCATTGTCTGGGCCGGTATGAGCGCCGGGAATGTGCCGGACGACGCCTTTTTCGACCGCCTCGCCGGATTGGAGATTCCGGTGGTGACGCTGGGAGTGGCGACGACGCCTTCGCTCTCCGGCGTTGCCTTCGACCTGGCTCCGGCGGCCCGCGAGCTGGCCCGGATTTTCCGGAGGGAGGGGCTCACCCGCTTTGCGGCGGTCTGCATGCGGGAGCGGCAGGCTTTCATCGACGCTTTTCTCGGGGAGTTCCCGGGGGAAAAGCCGGAATTCTCCCTTCTGCCGGATGCCTCCGTGCGTGAGCGCCGGGAGGCGACGGAGGCGATCCTGACCGGCCCCCGCCCGCCGGAGGTTCTCTTCTGCGGTGAATCCGGGCTGGTGCTCTGGGCCGATGAAATCGCGCGCCGGCAGGGCGGCCGCACCCGGGTGGCGGCGCTCTGGCCGTTGACGGAAGGCGTGAGCTTTCGGGGCTACCAGCTCCGCCCCTCCTTCGATGAAGAGGCCAAACTTGCCGTCGCCACGCTGCTGGAGCAGATTCGCGGGGGCAAGCGGGAAGTCAAGCATCATTTTATCGAAAACGAATTGATCTACCGGAACTGAACAGGAGAACGAGTATGAAAGCACGATTCACGCTGATAGAGCTCTTGGTCGTTGTCGCCATCATTGCGATTCTCGCCGCCCTCCTGCTGCCCGCGCTCAGCATGGCCCGCGAGAAGTCGAAAAGCATCAATTGCCAGTCGAATCTATCGCAGATCGGCAAGGCGATGACGCTGTACCTGGAGGATGCGCGCGGCTTTTTCCCGCCGATCACGGAGTCCGGCAGCTGGATCAAATGGCAGGACCGCCTGATGCCGTATGCGTATCCGGGGAAGACGACGGAGGTGAAGCAGAACATCCATTTCGATTCGAACCTGAAGGTGCCGCACGGGGTTTTCCGCTGCCCCTCCGGCATCGGACTGGCGAATTACGGGTTGAGCAATTACTGCCCCAAGACGGTACAGTCAATCAAGCGCCCGTCGACCCCCACGCGGCGGGTATTGGCCGGCGACTCGACGGCGGTGTCGGACAACAACCCGAGCCTGCATGAAACCAATATCACCTTCCGGCATAAGAATATGGTCAACCTCCTCTTTGTGGACACGCATACCGAGAGCCGGGGGCGGGGGGCGGTCCCGGTGGCCGCCAGCTTCGATGATCCATTCTGGGGCAACAGTTTATAGGAGTTGGTATGAGACGAATGGTATTCGCCGGAATCGCGGTTTCGGCCGCCATGCTCGCCGGGGCGGCTGAAAAATTGGCCCTGCCCGCCGAATTCGAAACATGGGGGAAGGGCGGCGAGTTCGAAATCCGCGAACGCAGCCGCGACAGCAAACGCAATGGAGAGTATTCGCTGCATCTCAAAGACAGCGACGCGGGGAAGCACAACCAGACTCTGCAATATTGGTTCCCCAAGGGGGAGGTGAAGCGGGCCGCCGGGAAGCTGCTCCGGTTCACGGCCTATGTGAAACAGGTGTCCGCCTCGAAGCCCGGCGTAGTCGGCGTCGGCATCTGGATCAAGGACGCCGAAGGAAAAATAACGGCGCTCAACCAGGGCGTCGATTCCACCGGCGAAACCGACTGGCTCCCGGTGACCGCCCGGGTTGCGGTGCCGGAGAACGCGGCGCAGATTTTCGTCTCCCTCAATTGCGCCCACGGTTTCGGCAATCGTGGCGAGGCCTATTTTGACGACCTGGAGCTGGTCGTCGAGGACCCGGCGAATCCCTCCCCGCTCCCGAAGGCGGAGGTCAAAAGCGCTGGCCCGGCGGCGGTTAACTCCTCATCCGCCTCGCCGGAGGAGGAGCGTTACCGGGCGAAATACCGGGAGGCGCGCGTCTTCGAAGACGACGGCAAGCCGCGCCCGGTGATCGAAAACGGCACCTGGTACAGCAACGGCCGTCCCGTTTTTTTTCTCGGACCCTGGCTCTACCCCGGCAACGAAGGGAGCTGGGGCGGGAATCACAATCCATTGAACATCAATCATATCGCCTATCGGCAGCCGCCGTCGGCGGAGGTCTTTCGCGAGGTCGGCTTCAACTCCGGGCAGATCTCCGGCGCGGTCTTCGACCCCGGCGCGGCCCGGTACGGAGCGCCGCTCTCGAAGCGCTACCAGGGGCAGGAGGAACGCAGCCGTGTTTTTTTCGAAGCGTTCGGCGATATGCCGATGGTGGTCGATTTCGCCTTCGGCTTCAACAAGCTGCTGGCCGAAGGCAATCCGGAACTGGCGCGCGAATTGGAGCAGCGCAACGGCCATTGGCACGGCTTCATCCCCTTTTGCCCGGAGCATCCGGAGGGGGACCGCTATTACCGTGATTTCATGATCGGCGGCGTCACCGCCACACTGGCGGCGGGCGGCAACCCGATGGTCTGGGAGCTCTTCAACGAATCGAGCTACAACTGCCAGTGCCGCTTCAACGCCGCAACTTTCGCGGAAGAGATGAAGGCGCAATATAAGGAAATTTCCGCCGCCAACCGGGTCTGGGGAACCGTCTTCGGCTCCTTCGAGGAGTTGAAAACCGTCACCCATTTCGAACAGTTCCGGGGACTCTGGCCGGATTGGTGCAAATATTCCAGCCGCCGCTATGCGCAACTTCTTAAACGGTATGCCGATGTGATCCGTTCGGTGGATCGCCGCCCTCGGGTGTATTTCACGGAACAGCTGGCGGATATGCATATCTTTCAGGCGCGGGGGGCGGGGATGGATTACCGCCTGATTGCCGGCGCCCTCGACATGCTGGCGACGGAGGGCGGCTGGCGCTACGGCGGCTCGCGAGGCGAGGGGAGCGGGGGCCCGATGGAGGACGCCGCCGCCGGGGGACGCCTCAAGCACTCCTTCGTCAACGTCTTCTACCGGGCGCTGGCCAAAGACAGGAAGCCCGTGATGAACCACGAATACTACTGCGGGCGTTTTGAATTCGATAAAAGGGTGCCGAGCCGGGCGACTGATTTCATCACCGCCATGTGGGGCGAAATCTTTCACGGCGTCTCCGGCTGCTACCACTATGTCTGGGATAAACGCGCCTGGGAGTGGCGGACCTTCGAACAGGCGAAAGCCATTGTGGAGAAGCCCAGTTATAAATCGTACAGCATGCTGAATCCCTACAACTGGCCCCCCTCGGAACTGGATGCGGGCAAGCGTTTTGTGGCCGAACTTGAGCCGTACCGCGACCGGCTGCTGCCGATGCCCCGGATCACCGGCGAGGAAGTGGCGCTTTTTTATTCGTACCCCTCGTTGCGGATGCAGGGGCTGAACCGCGAGGACTTTCAGAAGAAGGTGTTGAACTGGTACTCCGCCGCGCTCTACGGCAATTATCCGGTGCGTGTGGTCTTTGAGGAGGAGCTGGCTGCTCTTTCGGCGAAAGTGCTTTTGCTGCCGTCGGCGACACATGTTATCCCGTCGATGATGAAAGACTTGGATGCGTTTTCAAAACGCGGCGGCGTCATTGTGGCCGATCAGGGAGCGTTCCGGTTCGACGAGTATGGGCATCCGCTTGGCCCCGTGAACTTTCCGGTGACCCGGCTTGATGCCGCCGATACTGCGTCCATTCCGGAGGTGCGCAAGCTCCTTGCCGCCGCCCGGCGGCCGGTCGCGGTCGTTCCGGCGGATGACGGCGGCGCTTTTCATGAGATGGAAATTCATCTCATCGACCGGGGCGACTTCAAGCTGGCCCTTCTGGTCAACTTCGGCGACCGTAAACCGCGCCTGGCGAAGCTCTCCTTCGACCTGCCGGATCAAGGAGAATTCTATCTCGTCGACCCGGTGGCGAAACGACTCTTAACGAATTCGAGCAAGGAAACTTGGAGTGTCCCGGAGTTGAAGCGCGGAGCCGTCGTGGTCATTCCGCCGCAGGAGCGGTTTCTCCTCGCCTTCGAACGCAAGCGCCCCGCCGCCGTAAGCGCGGTCTCCCAGGCGGCGATGCCGGAGTTGTTGAAGAAACAGCTCGAAGCCTGCCGCCCCGAATTGGAGGCGCTGGAGAAATTGGCCAATGAGTACCGTTCCGAGAGGGAGGAAGCGCGCATGTATAAGGGTGTTAAGACGGAATCATGCGTGCCGCTCGATTTGCGCAAAGTGGTCAACATGGCCTTCCACGACGAAGTCGCCGACGACGGCAAGGGCGGCTGGTTCGATCAGGGCGAGAACGACTTCGCCAACATGCCGCTCGGCAGGATCACAGCGGCGGGAGTTCCCTTCACGATCATCGACCCGGCGACTAACGATGGACGTTCGGTGTTGACTCTGCGGGGGAAAGAGCGGCCGCGTTTCCCGGTGAAGGCAGAGGGAATTGCGGTGGGATTGCGGGCGAAGCGGCTCTACTTTCTCCACACCTCCGGCTGGACCCCTAAGACCGGAACCGTCGTTTTCACCTACCTGATCCACTACGTCGATGGAACGAAACTGGAGATTCCGGTGCGAAGCGGCCACGAAATCGGCGGCTGGTGGGGAACCCCGGCCCTCACCAACGCCAAGATCGCGGTGGAAGCCGCCAACTCGGTGAAACCCCTGGTGAACCTGCAATGCTTCCGCTGGGATAATCCGCAGCCGGAGAAAGAGATACGGTCTCTCGACATTCTCTCGGCCAACGGCGAGGGTGTCCCAGCTATCGTCGCGATCACCGCAGAGCGTTAGTTTTGGCGGTGCGACAAAGATTGAACCCACTGTGGCGGCCGGCTCAGTCGGACGGGTCTGACGGGTCGGACTGGTCGGACAGCCGATGACGTTGCCAACTTGACGACGTGTGACCTCTTGTATAACATTTTTACCGCCTGCGAGGGTCGGCCGACCTGAGTCGGCCAGGGTGCAGGACCCCCGTCCTGCCGAGGCGAAATCGAAAAGTACCTCACTCGCAGGTACGAGTACGGCCAAAGGCCGCACGGAGTACCGAAGAGCGGGGCCCCCGGAAAGTGCCCCCTTGTTTTTGCGAAGCAAAAAACCGAGCCCCGTGGGCGAAGGTGGGGTACTTTTTGGGGAGTCGGGGGCGCGGAGCCCCCTGACGCCAAACGGTTTCAGTCGCTTGCCCTCTCCCCGCAGAAAAGCGGGGAGAGTGGTCGACTGAGGCCGTTTGGAGGTTCCCCCGATACCCGGGGTCAAGGGTGGTAACCCTTGCGGGTGCAGGGCGGAGCCCGCCGGAGGGTCTGGGCCAGGCTGGCCCAGCGAGAACCGTTGTTTAGATCAATAGCTGATGAAATCACCCTCGAGGTGCTGGCCGTTGACTTTGACGCTTCCGGGGGTGAGTTCGATGATGTAGCGCTTGCCGCGAAGGAGACGCTCGATTTTCGCACCCTTCCATTCGGGCGGCAGCGTTGGACGGATGTGGAAGCCGCGGTAGGACGGCTGGACCCCGAGGAAGTATTCGGTCATCGCCCGGAACATCCAGCCCGCCGTGCCGCTGATCCAGCCGCTGATCGACGCTCCGGCCCGGCCGTTTGCCGGACCCAGGTACTGGTTGGTGAAGGCGTAGGGCTCGCAGCCCGATTCAATCGAGGGGTTCACCCCGTCGGGGAGTACTTTGAGGTAGCTTTGCAGCGCCTCTTTCGCCCGGCCGGCGCAGCAGTCCGCAACGATCTTGAAGGCGGTGCCGTGACAGTAGGGGGTGCCGTTCTCGTACATTCCCGGCAGCAGCATGGTCACCCGGCCGACGTTCTCGTCGCGCCCGGTGTAGCTCGGGGTCAGGGTGAGGGAGCCGAAGTCCGATTCCAAGAGCGTATCGATCGCTTTGAGACAGAGCTCTTTGCGCTCACCCCGCGCGAGGCCGGTCATCACCGCCCAGGTCTGCGGATTGAGGTAGATTTTGCCTTCGCGGTTCTCGGCCGAACCCACCTTGTTCCCGGCGTCGCTGTAGCCGGCGAGATACCATTCGCCATCCCAGCCGGAGGAGTTGATCGCCTGATCCATTTTCGCGGCGTGGGCGCGCATTTCGGCGGCGAGGGCTTCGTCGTGAAGGATTTCCTTCGCCAGCTCTTCGGTGAGGTTGAGGGCGTAGTAGAGGCCCATGCTGGTCCAGACGCTTTCGCCTTTGCCGCCGCGCCCCATCCAGTTGAGGGAGTCGTTCCAGTCGCCTTCGTGGGCCAGCACCAACCCGTGGACGCCGAGGTCGCCCGCCAGGTGGCGGACGCCGCGCAGCAGGTGTTCGAGCACGGTCCCTTCGCCGCCTTCGAGATAGGGGGCCTTTTCGTCAAGGAAGGCGTAGTCGCCGGTCTCTTTCAGGTAGCCGGTGACCGCCGGGACGATCCAGACGGGACCGTCGGAGTAGTGGTGCGGCTGCAGCGGCATCCAGCCCCGGACCCCGTGGCCATCGGCGTGCTGGTGGGCCAGCGTTTCGAGGATCTTCCGGCGGGTAAGCGCCGGGTCGAGCGAAACGATGCCCCAGGCGTCCTGCAGGGTGTCGCGGAAGCCCCGCGCGCCGTCGCGCCCGAATTCGGTACAGAGCTTGATCTGCTGCTTGGACCAGACGTTGACCAGGCGGTCGATTTTCTTTTCGGGGGTTTCGATGGTGAGGTTGGCGACCATGGCGTCCTTGTCGCGGGTGAGCGCTTCGCGGGCGGCGCGGCGTTCGGCGGGGTCGAGGGTCTTCTTGGTCAGGCGGCGCAGCTCCTCCTCGGTATCCCAGGAGCCGATGGAGACGGCGAGGGTTTCTTCCGCGCCGGGGGCGAGCTCGAAGTCGAGCATCATGGCCGAAGCGGGCTCTTCGCACCAGGCCTCTTTGCCGGACATTTTTCCTTCGATCAGGGAACGCGGATTTTCGATGGTGCCGAAGGGGCCGAGGAAGTCGCGGCTGCCGCCGCACCACTCGGTGAAGGGGCGGTCGCAGGCGACGAAGCCGTTGTAGCGCTGATGCGGACGCTCGTCGGAGCTGTTGCAGCCGACCACGGCGTTGCAGTCGGCGCGGAGGAGCCCGCGCCAGTAGGAGTAGGCGCTGCTGAAGGTCGGGTAGCCGAGGAGGAACCAGTCGACGAAGGGGACGAGCGAAAGCTTGCGGGGAGTGCTCCCGGTGTTGCGGATGGTGAATTCCCAGATCTCCGCCGGTTCGTCGGGGTGGAGCATGACGGTGCTTTCGCACTGGATGCCGCTATATTCGGTGACGAAGCGGGAGTAGCCGAGGCCGACGTAGGTGGTGAGCTTCGCGCCGGGGGCGGATTTGGGGAAGAGCCCGGTGTTGTAGAAGGCTCCGGTCTCCCGGTCGAGGAGGTAGAAGTAGCGTCGTCCGTCGCGGATCAGCCGCACCCGCCCCTCGGGGTGGTTGTAGAGCATGGTCTGGTTGTTGAACACCCCCTCGCCGGTGCCGAACTGGTTGACGCCGGAGATCATCCGGTCGTTCCAGAGAAAATTGATCTGCATCCGCGGCGGAGCAAAGGGCTCCGTGATGCAATATTCGCGGGCGTCACTGGTAAACCGGCCAAACTCTTTCAGGCTCATGATCCACTCCCTGTTTGCGTATGTTGCGGATTGTGTGCAAAATTTGCATAAAGAGAAGATACACCCGCAAAACACGTTTGTCAAGCGGAAAGGTTATTACTCTTTTCGTTCCCCGAAATCGCAATTTTGCAGCGAGAGGCCGGTACAGCGGGAAAATAACTGCGATTGTTTGAAGCAAGGTTCCGGATTCTCCCACAGAATCCGCACATTGTCCAGGTAGAGGCCGTCGACTCCGGCGGCGACGACCGGAGCCTTCCAGACCGGCGGCTTGGAATAATAGCTGAGTTCGCGATTCACCGGCCGCAAGCGTAGCAGGATGTCGTTCAGGGCGACATTCTTCACCGGTACGTTGGTGGTCAGCTCTATCGGCAGGGCGGCCGTGCCGTTGAATGCGCGGAATTCCAGATTGCGGATCAGGAAGTTTTCCGCCGGCATCTTGAGGTTGCAGGCCACCAGCCGGATCGCCTGTTCCACATCGACCGTCCAGTTGCTGAAGGTACAGTTTTCGATCAGCTTCTCCTGCCCGAAAAACGGACCGATCCAGACCGCGATCCGGGCGCGGCAGATGATGTTGTCGATCCGCACGTTGCGGATCGGGGCGGCGCCGACGCCGACCCGCACTCCGTAGCAGTAGGTGTTCAGGATGCAGTTGGTAATGACGACGTTCTCCAGCGGTTGCTTGCGCTTGAGCCGGAAGTCGCAGCTGCGGATGACCAGCGCGTCATCGCCGCTCTGGATTTGGCAATTGCTGACGGTGACATTGCGGCAGCTGTCGATGGAAATCCCGTCGCCGTTACGGCTGAAGAAATCCATCGAGACCCGGACATTGTCTACCCGTACGTCGTTGCATCCGAGAAGGTAGCAGCTCCAGTACGGCGGATCGACGAGGTTCACGTCGCGGATGCTCACCCGGTCGCTTTCGCAGAAAAACAGCATCTGGCTCGGCCGCCACCCTTGGATCAGTTTGTTCGACTTCCAGCCCATATCCGGGCCGACCGTCTTCGGGGGTGTGAAGAAGGCTTTCTGGTTGCCGCTGATTGTGCCGCCGCCGCGGATGGTGACGTCGTGCTGCTCCAGGGCGACGATGAAGTGCGCGCCGGACACCTGTTCGGCCGGACTGTAATTGGTGCGGTTCTGCTGGCAGAAGTCGTCGGCGTTGTAATCTTCCCGGTCGGGACTGGCCAGCAGCGTTGCGCCGGGGTCGAGATCGAGCCCGCCGCCGGACTTGAGGTAAATGGTTCCGGCGAGATAGGTTCCCGGGGGGAAATAGACCATTCCGCCCGCGTCGACGGCCCGTTGGATGGCCGCGGTATCCTTGGTCTTGCCGTCGCCCGCCGCGCCGAAATCGCGGACGTTGCGCATGCCTTCGGCCCCCGGCAGCGACAAAGCCGCCACGGCAAACACGATCGCGAGATATCGAAAAAAACTGTACATATTCATCTCCTGTTGAATAAGTTGTCAATAGCCGTTCAGCATCGTATCGCCGGAGCTCAGCCACCAGTCGCCGCCCGGACTGGAGTGAAGGGAGGGAATGGTGTTGAATTTCACCTGCTTGACGTGCCCGTCGGCGAATCCCACATTGACGGCGTCGGCATTCCCGTGCCGAAGCGTACCGAAGTCTTGAATGATGACGTCTTTGCAGTGTGTTCTCGATTGACGCAAACCGGTCGTGTATCCCCGGTCGATATCCATGAAGGCGGCCAATCGGGAAGCGCCTTTGATGCGGGTGATCTTGCGGCTGAAGGACGACGTGGCGCCCGAGGGGAAGTCCTCGGAGGCGAAGCCGCGGCTGTTGAGACCGTAATGGCGTTGGCTGATGTAGTCGTTGCTCGCCTCCATCGGCGCGGCTTGCGAGGGGCAGAGGAAGGGCGTTTTAACGCCGTTCCGCGCGATTTTCAGCCAGCACCAGTCGAGGTCGGCCGGGGTCTTGGCATAGCTGCCGTCGATGTAACGCGCACAAAGAACGTCCTGCCATTTTCCGCGCGCCGTGCCGGAGATGCGGCCCCAGTTGGAGAACACATTGGGGATCACATCGTTGTTATCTGAAATATAGAGCGTCAAGTATTGCCCGATCTGTTTCTGGTTGGAAACGCATTGCGCGTCTTTCGCCTTGTTCCGCGCCCGGCTCAAGGCGGGCAGCAGCAGGGCCGCCAGGATGGCGATGATGGCAATTACAATCAGAAGCTCGATTAGTGTAAATAGTGGCGGGCGTTTCATGAATTATTTCCTTTCCAGAGATTTTTGGGTGCTTTCGCGGGCGATCAGGGTGGAGTGGAAGCGCACGGTTTGTGGCGGCGCTTCGGGGGTGCGGAGGCGGGCGAGGGTGAGTTCGACCAGCGCCCGGCAGATTCCGGGAACCGGCTGAGCCCAGACGGTCAGGGGTTCGGCGGCCATGCGGCAGAGCGCGAGATCGCTGATGGTGGCGACTTTGACATCGCCGGGAATGGCGAGCCCCGCCTCGCGGAGCGCGCGGCAGCAGCCGAAGACCTTGTTGATGTTGTGGACAATGATGCCGTCGAAGGCGTCGGGTTCTTCGCGGAGGCGGGCGCTGAGCGCCCGGCAGGCGTCTTCCTGTGAATCCTCGCAGAAAACGCTGGGGCGGAAGGGGATCGGCAGTCCGGCGGCGCGGAGGGTTTCGGCGAAGATGCTTTCGGGGGTATTGCGGAACTCCTGATTTTCTTCGACGTTTCGCCAGGGGCCGAGAAGGCCGATTTTGCGGCAGCCCTGTTCGATAAGGTGGCGGCAGAGCGCCCGGTAACCCTCGTTGATGTCGAGCTGGACGGCGTCGAACTCTCCGGTGGAATCGAAGTCGCGGCAGCGGAAAATCAGAGGGAGGCGGTTTTTGGCGATCAAGTCGTACAGCGGCCGTGAATCCGCTCGGTGGTACATGGCGATCATCGCATCAACCTCGTGCTGAAGCAGCGCCCGGAGCGCGGCCTCCTCCTTGTCGGGGCGGTTGTGGCAGATGAAGGGGCGCAGGGTGTAGCCCGCCGCCGAAAGCTCAAGATCGAGGGTTTCGAGGTATTCGGCGTAAACGCCGTCGAAGACGTTGGGAATCAACACCCCGACCGTCCGGGTCGCGCCGGTGACCAGCGAACTCGCGGTGCGGTTGGCCACGTAGCCCAGCTGATCGGCCGCCTCGCGGATGCGGGTGCGATTGGCCTCGCTGACCCGGTTCGGGCGTCCGTTCAGCACCCGCGACACGGTCGAGAGGTCGCAACCGACCGATTGAGCGATATCCCGCAAGGTAATCATGGCGTTTCGGCTTCTCCGACAAAACTGGACAAACGTTTGTTCTTTCGATATATTATACCCGATTCCGGAGTCAATGTCAAGGGGCCGGGGGATTTTTTCGTGTTTTTCTGCGCCAGTTTGCATTTTTCTGCGGCACGTGATATAGTTTTGATGACCAGGGAGACGGCCATGATGAAAATAGTTGTAAGCGTTCTTTTGCTGATCGGCGGAGTCGCGTCTTGCTTGGGTGCCGAACTCAGCCAGATCGCCCTTGCGGAAGCGCCGGCGATTCTGCAAGGCTCCGACTCCGGGCGGAAGGCCATGCTGTTCCGGCAGTTGAATGGGGATTGGCGGGGCAGTCAGTTCGGCATTTACCGGCCGGATGAGCTCGATGCGCTCTTTGGATTCTGCGGTGAGATCGCCGCCGGTTTCGATTGGGGGAAGTATCTCGGGCGCCCCCCCGGCGAACTTTGGAATCTGCCGCCGAAGGAGCGCGAAAAACTCTCTCTCGCCACCTATGCGCTGACCCTGCTGGCCGAGGGGTGCCTGATTGAAAATGAAACCGCCCTCCGGTATCGGGAAAGGGTGGAGAAGTCCGACTCCATAAAACTGGCGGCCGCCTGGAAGGAGCTGCTGGAGAAGGGGAAACTCGATATCGCCCGGAGCCAGGCCATGAAGATGATCGCGGTCCCCTGGCGGGAACAGATGCCGGTCATGCTCGCCATCCTGAAACAACAGAACTATCTGAAGGACAAGGCTTCCCGGTATTACCTGATGCTTTTCGCCAACCCCGCCAACAAGGAACTTCATCGGCAGGCCCGCGCGGACTTCCCCGCAACCGATAGTCTGCGGGTCTGGCTTGAACGGAATTGGCGGTCCCTGCCGGATGAAACCTCCCCCCTTCAGCCGTCCCTGAAAGAGCTGCTGATCGAACTCCATCTCGCCCTGTTCGGTCCGGAAGTGTGCGGCAAATGGCTGAATCAGCTCAACCGGGAAAACCTCCCCGAATCGGCGCAAGCCATTCTCAACGCCTACCGGCAGGAGCGGCACATCAAACCCGTCCGGGTGGCGGATCCGCGGGCCCTGACTTCGGAGGAGATCATCCGCATCCTGGAAAACGAGGATATTGCGGGAATCGCCACCTCCCATTCCCAGCATATTTACATCACCCTGAAGGACGGCCGGAATTTCACCGGCGTCTTCCGGGCCGCCGACGTATCCATTCTGCACTGGGAGTACCAGGGATTCGGCGACATTCTGAACCTGGCCATGCAGATCAAAAAGAAGCGTCAGGCCGAGTGGCGCGTGATGTGCGAATAGCTTCAGCGGCGCTCGGTGAAGAGGTGAACCCGGTCGAAGCGGCGCAGGGCGAGGTCGCCCTGGTGGATCCAGAAGTAGAGCGCCTCCTCCTCGTCGACTTGCAGCAGGAGCAGCCACTCTTCGGGGGCGCTGGGGAAGCGTCCGGCGGTCGCCTTCACGCAGTCGAGGTCCATGCGGGCGCGCCGGGCGCTGGCCGGGTAGCCGAACATCTGGTTACCGCGGCGGCGGTTGCCGACCCGGGTCTCGGTCTCTCGGAAGGCGATCGGCTGCGGAGCGTTCACCTCGACCATTTCAGGCGCGAACTCCTCTCCCTCCCGCTCCGGGCGCTCTGAGTAGAGGACGCGCCAGTCGCGGTCGCCCGCATGGAAGAAGTAGAGCATTCCCCGTTTCGGCAGCAGCCCCACGCAGCTCAGTTCCGGCAGCTCGGCGAAGTCGATCCGGGCGGCGAAGCGCATGGGGTGCTCCTCGCGGGTCAGCGGCCAGTCGACGCCGGAGGGGAGCCCGGGGAGCCCCCCGATCCGGCTGCGGACCGCTTCAGCCGCCGGAACCAGCGACAAGGTCGGAGTCCCCGGCAGGTAGTCGTTGTATTCGCCGCCGTTGATGCGCCGGAGCTCCAGCAGCCGCTCGGTCTCCGCTTCGCCGATTCCCCACCGGACGAGATCCGCTTTGCAGAAGGGGCAGGCGATTTTGGCGAGGCGGCGGCGGATCTCCACCGCATCCCGTTTGCGGAGGAAGTCCGCGGTCGACTCCGGAATCAGGGCGGGCAGCGAAAAGACCTCCGGCAGCATCATCGACTGATCTTCGATCTCGTTCTTCACCCCCCGGAGGAGCTGGGGGACGCTCCGCTTCCCGGAGCCTTCGATAAACAGCTTCGCCCCCGGATGCGAAAACTCCGGGAACCAACCCGGCCGGTTGGAGTAGCGGATCACCGTCCCGTCGATGAAAAAGGCGTATAGGGAGACGTAGGGACGTCCCCGGCGGCTCCGGGTGATCTCCGCCCAGATCTTCCCCCCGGCGTTGCAGAGCAGCCGGACGTCGCCGGAACCGCGCCGGACGTCTTCCTGCCAGGTGAAGCCCAGCTCCTCCAGCTCCCGGCGCGGAGAGTCGAACTCCGGCAGCTCTCCCGGCGGCAGCGGCGTATGCGCCCCGAGGGCTTTCACTTCGGCGGCCAGCCTCCGCAGCACCCGCCGGGTGTCGGCGCGCCAGGCGAGGCGCGCGGTGAGCAGACAGTACACCACGCCGCCGACCAGCATCCGCCAGCCCGCCTCGTGGGTAAAGAGCAGCGCCACCCCGGCGGCGGCCGTGAGCAGCGCGGTGACAAAGGTCACTCTCCAGAACATATGTCCTCCTTGAGATACCAGCGATATTCCCATTGCTCGGGAAGATCTATAAGCCCCTTGCGGACAGGGTTATTAAGAATATAGTCTTCGATTTGCCGCAGATGCTCCTCATTTCGTATACGATGTTCGAAAAAGCCGTTTTGAAAACGTATGGGGTAATTTCTCGCCAGATATTTTTTCAACGTTGAAATCGGTTTTTTGACGCCACCCCTTGCGGGGAAAGAAAAAACTCCATGCAAATGATCAGGCATCAACAAGACCAGTTTGGGAAACAGCATCTGTGTTTGAGCATAAAACTCCAATGCTGAAAATATGCCCTTGCTTATATCCGGCATGCAAAGCTGATTTATTTCGCGCTCCCGACAACTGATTGTAATAAAGTACAACGACTCATCCAACCGAATCCAATTTGGAATCGCGTGAGATGTCTTTTCTCTTATTGGAAACAACTCATCGTTCAGGGAGAATACCCGGGTAGGGCTGTCTGTCCCCAGACAGCCGTTCATGTTCACTTGGTCTTTGGCGATTTCTTTAACAATAAACTTTCGCATTCCGAGTCTTTTACCTGTTTTTCCCGAGAATTGGAATTCCTGCGTGAACGGCTGTCTGAGGACAGACAGCCCTACCCGGTACCCGATCTCAAGTTCATACCCCGCGCCAACAAAAAATACGATTCCAATTTAATTGGAACTAGAAGGGGAAGTCGTCGGTGATGGCGGCGGGTGCCTCCTCGCGGTTTTTCGCGAGGGGAGCCTTTTCGGCCGGTTCCTGGCGTTCGATCCCTTCGACGATCATCGCCTTGAAGGGAACCGCCGGGCAGATGAATTCACAGGCGCCGCAGCCGATGCAGTACTTCGCGTTGAGGACCGGCAGCGTCAGCCCTCCGCCGATGTCCTCCATGGTCAGCGCGCCGGTCGGGCAGTGTTCGGCGCAGGCTCCGCAGTTTTTCCGATGGGTGTTGACCACGCAGCGCTCGAGGTATTTCCGGGCGGTGCCGATCCGCCGGAGCTGCTTCTCTTTGAGCGGAACCGCCGTAATCGCGCCGGTGGGGCAGGCCTGCCCGCATTTGGCGCACTCGAAGCTGCAAAAGCCGTGGCGGAAGTCGAGGTGCACCTGGCCGATCCCCGCCGGACCGTATTCCAGGAGGGCCGGGCGCAGCACGTGGCCCGAACAGTTGGCCGCGCAGAGCTGGCAGCCGGTGCAGCGGCGGGTGAATTCCTCCAGTGACGCCGCCCCGGGGGGAGCGATGGGGCGCACCCCCATGGCGTTCCGCAGCGGGCGTTTTTTGAGCGCCGCGCGGATGGCTCCCCCGGCGGCCAGCGAACCCACCCCGGCGACGCCGAGGCCGAGAAGAAAGTTCCGCCGGGATTTTTCGGCGGGAGGCGTGGGGGAGGGCGGCGCGCCGAAGGCGACCGCGTCCACGGGGCAGACCGTGCCGCAGTCGAAGCAGTCGACGCAGCGTTCGGAGTCGATCTTCTGTTTCTCGAGGTCGATGCATCCCGCCTTGCAGGCCCTTACGCAGTTGCCGCAGCGGATACAGTGTTCGCGGTCGATCGCCGGACTTTTCCGGGCGAAACGGCTGAAGAGGCCGAGCAGGAACCCTGCCGGACAGAGCGTGTTGCAGAAGACGCGCCCCCGAAAGAGGGCGAGGAGCAGCACTCCCGCCAGGATGGCGGCCGCAATCAGGGCGGGGTAGAGGTGGTACGGCGCGCTTTCATTGAGCGGCTGCCAACCCAGTGCGTTGTTGGCCGTGATTCCCAGCTGGCGGAGGAGGTTGAGGTTGCGTCCGAAGAGGGTATAGGGTTCGAAGAGGGCGAGGGGCAGCACCACGCCGCCCAGCGCCAGGCCGAAGAGGGAAACGCCCCAGAGGGAGCGGAGGGTACGGCGGTTTTTCTCCGGGCGGTAGCCCTTTGGGCGGAATGTCTTGCCGACCCGTCCGGCGAGATCCTGGAGGAAGCCGAGGGGGCAGCAGAAGCTGCAATACCAGCGCCCGAAGAGCCCGATTCCAAGAAGAAGGAGAACCAGCACCCCGAAGGAGGCCGCGCTTACCCCGAGGCCCCGCATCAGGAGCGGCACGAATTCCCCCTTGGCTACTCCTTCGCCGTCGATGCCGAAGCGGAAGAAAATCCAGAGGAAGAGCGCAAACATGACACACGAGGCGACGATCCGCACGCTCCGCAGCAGCCGGTAGACGCTTCTCCTCTTCTTCAAAGCGTCAGGCCAGTCGTTTGATGTTGAGCTTCGAGAGATCCATGGTGCCGAGCCCGAGCTCTTCGCCCCTTTTCAGGTGGCCGATCTCGTCGACCTTGAACCCGGCCAGCATGGCGCCGGCGGTGTCGACGGCGACGATGTCGCGCGACAGGAGGAGACTGCGCGGATTCTTATAGGTTGAACTCGGCGTACTCCGGGGACCGCCCGAGGTCATCACCTTGAAGGCGTCGACGATATTGAGGTCGGGCTTGCGAATCAGGCAGGCGTCGGCGATGCACTGCTGAAGGTCGTTGTTGTGGAACCAGCGCCGGTCGTAGACCACCCCCATCAGGTTCTTCATGGCGGCGGTCATCTTGGCGCCGCCGTGGTG
>JAVBRV010000011.1:0-11766 GCA_031547585.1 Victivallaceae bacterium | reverse complement strand
CGGAGAAAGTTCACCACCTTGCCGGTTGAATCGAGCACGTCCACCTCGCGCGTCCCCTGCTCCAGGTAGAGCGCGCAAAGCTGCTTCAGAAAGACCAGCAGCGTCGCCGCGTTGGGACCGATGCCGCTGATTTCGAGGAGTTCGGCGGGCGGCGCATCCAGCACCCGCGCCACCGAACCGTAGCGCTCGAGAAGAAGTTTCGCATCCGTCTTCACGTCGCGCCGGGGGATGGCGAAGGTGAGGAGGAGCTCCAGCACCTCATACTCCTGAAGCCCGTTCAGCCCCGCCCGCAGGAAGCGCTCCCGCAACCGTTGCCGGTGACCGCTTTGCAGCGAGGCTTTGTCGGGCGTTTCGGCCATAAATCAGCGCTCCCAGAAGCTCGCCAGTTCGAAGTGCATGGTGCGGGGGAACATATTTACCGGACGCAGGCGCTTCAGGGTGAAGCCGCCCGCCCGCAGCCGGGCCGCGTCCCGCGCCCAGGTGGCCGGATTGCACGAGATGTAGAAGAGCCGCTTCAGCGGGGAGTCGATCAGGGCTTTGCCCGCCCGGGCGGAGAGTCCGTTGCGGGGCGGGTCGACCACCAGCAGCGTCTCGTCATCCGGCGGCCGGTGGGCGAAAGCGTCGGCCGCGTCCCCGGCGATGATTTCCGCATCGGGAACGCCGAGTTTGGTGAGATTGTAACGGCAGGCGGCAGTGGCGTCTTCATCGGATTCCACCGCCATGATCTCGCGGATTCCCGCGCCGGCGGCGACGGCGGCGAAGAGCCCGACGCCGGAGTAAAGGTCTACCACCCGGCGGGGATGGCAGAGGTCGAGAATGTCGCGAAACTCGTTCGCCAGGAGCTCCATGCCGCCCGGATTCACCTGAAAGAAACTGCCGCAGGGAACCGACAAGGTTCCGGCCGGCGTCTCTTCGCGCAGCCAGGTTTCGTTCTTGGCCGGGCGGTTCCGCCACCAGCGGACGCCGTCGTGGGGCGTGTAGCGGAAGGTGACGTCCATCCCCTCATGCAGCGAGTGGAGAAAGGATTTGTCCCCGCGCAGCTTCACCAGCACCTCGTTGATCGCCGGGTGGGCCAGCGGGCAGCTCTCGATGTCGGTCACGGTGGTGTTGTCGCCCATCACGTAGCCGAGAAGGGTGCGCGCGCCGATCTTGTGGACGTGCAGCACGATCTTGTTGCGGTAGCCGAGCGCCGGTTCCGGCGCGCCCCAGGGGAGAAGCGGAGCGGCGTCGAAGCCCGCCCCGGCGAGAAGATCGTTAAGCTGGGCGGCCTTGAGTTCGATTTCACCGGGGTAATCGGTATGGAGGTAGTCGCAGCCGGGGCAGCGCCCGAAGCAGGGGCAGGCCGGTTCCACCCGGTGCGGGCTCGTTACGCCGAAGCGGACCACCTCGGCGCGGGAGAAATTCTTCTTTTCGGCGGTGATCCGGCCGATCAGCTTTTCGCCGGGCAGGGTGCGGGGCAGGAAGACCACTTCGCCCTCCACCCGGGTGAGGCCATCCCCTCCGAAAACGGTCTTTTCGATCTCACACTGGAACTCCCGGCCGATCTGCATGTTTCTCCCTTTCATTTGCTTCGGGAAGAATGTATCACCGGATTGCGATTTTCTCCACACGGGAGCGCGAAAAAAAGTGCTTTTTGCCCCTCTTTGGGCTATATTATAAGAAAAAAAGGAGTAGTCCGTGAGTTTCATGCCGAATGACCTGCCGGTTTCCGCCGTTCTCTCGGAGCTGTTTGACGCGCTCCGAAAGCACGGCGCGGCGGTGCTGGGGGCCGCCCCCGGCGCGGGCAAAACGACCTTGGTGCCGCCGCGCGCGCTGGAGGAGGTTCCGGGGAAGATCCTCCTCGCCGAACCCCGCCGCATCGCCGCCAAGGCCGCCGCCCGGCGCATCGCCGGAATCCTCGGCGAAACGGTCGGCGACCGGGCCGGTTTCGCGGTCCGGGGCGAGACCCGCATCGGCCTCCGGACCCGGATCATTGCGGAAACGGGCGGCGTCCTCCTCCGCCAGCTTCAGGAGGATCCCGAGCTCCCCGGCGTCAGCCTTATTATCTTCGACGAATTTCACGAACGCAGTCTCGACAGCGACCTCGCGCTGGCGCTGGCGCTCGACATCCGCGCCAACCTCCGCCCCGACCTCTGGATTCTGGTGATGTCGGCTACCCTCGACAGCGCCCGGATCGCCGCGCTATTGGGTGACGCGCCGGTGGCGGAGGCCCCCGGCAGGCTCTTCCCGGTGGAAGTGCGCCGCCGCGACGAACCCCTGCGGCGCAACGACCCCGGCACGGCGGCGGCCCGCGCCGTCCTCTCGCTCTACCGCGAAGAAACAGGGGACTTCCTCGTCTTCCTCCCCGGCGCGGGCGAGATCGCCAAAGCGCAAACCCTGCTGACCGGGGCGCTTCCCCCGGAGGCGCTGCTCCTGCCGCTCCATGGCTCCCTCTCCAGTGAGGAGCAGGATGCGCCCCTTCGCCCGCCCCCTCCCGGCAGGCGTAAAGTGGTGCTGGCCACCAACATCGCCGAAAGCAGCATCACCATCGACGGCATCCGGATCGTCATCGACACCGGTCTCGAGAAGCGACCGGTCTATTCGCCCGCCGCCGGCATCTCCTTCCTTGAAAGCTGCCGGATTTCGCAGGCTTCGGCGGCCCAGCGCGCCGGACGCGCCGGGCGCACCCAGCCCGGCGTCGCCCTCCAGCTCTGGAGCGACTTCGAACACGCTTCCCTGGAACCCTTTACCCCGCCCGAAATCCGCGACGCCGACCTCGCCCCCCTCGCTCTTCAGCTGGCCGCCTGGGGCGCGGAGCCGGAAACCCTCCGCTGGCTCGACCCGCCCTCCCCCGCCCGCTTCGCCGCCGCCCGCGAGGAGCTGCGGGAGCTGGGCGCACTCGATGCTTCGAACCGCCTGACCGCGCGCGGCCGCGAACTGGCCCGGCTGCCGCTCCATCCGCGAATCGGTACCCTGCTTCTCGCCGCCCGCGAGGCGGGGAGCCTCCCCCTCGGCGCGGCGCTGGCGGCACTGCTCGAGGAGCGCGACGCTTTCGGGCGCTGCGACTCCGCCGATCTCGGCCTCCGGGTGGCGGCGCTGCGAAACCGTCCCCGCGAATTTCCCCGTGAAGAGACCGTCCGGCAACAGCTCCTCCACCTCTTCCCCCGAAGCAAGGAGCAGGACAACGTCTCCCTCGGCCTCCTCGTCGCCGCCGCCTGGCCCGAATGGATCGCCCGGCGGCGCACCAAAGAGAGCAACGCCTACCTTCTCGCGGGCGGCACCGGCGCGGAGCTGCCGCCCGGTGACCCCCTGTCACGCTCGGAATTTCTCGCCGTCGCCCGCTTGGACGGCGTCGGGGGGCGTTCGGCCCGCATCCGGCTGGCCGCGCCGCTCGATGAAGCGGAGCTCCTCGAAGCCTTCGGCGACCGGGTGGAGACGGCGGTCAGCCTCCGCTTCGACCCCGAACGCGAGCAGGTTTACGCCCGCGAAGAGAAACGCCTGGGCAAACTCGTCCTCGCTTCGACGCCGGTTTCGCCCCCCCCGGGAATGCTCGCCCGAGCCGTCCTCGAAGCCGCCTTCGAACGCAAGCAGGAGCTCCCCCCCGCCGACCAGAAGCCCGCCCGGCGGCTTCTGGAGCGGATCCGCTTCGCCGCCCGGGAGGAACCCGGCGACTGGCCCGATTGGTCCCCCGAAACCTGGCGGCAGCGGCTGCCGGAGCTGGGCGGCAACTACTTCCCGGAATTGAAGAACTTCGCCGGGCTCCGCAACGCCGACTTCCTTCTCCTTTTGCGGAGCGAGCTGGGAGCCGTCCTCCAGGAGCGGCTCGACCGCGACTTCCCCGACCGCTTCACCACCCCGGCCGGAGCCTCGCACGCCATCGACTACTCCGGCGACCAGCCCGCGCTGGCGGCCAAAGTCCAGGAGCTGTACGGAGTGCGGACTCACCCCACCGTGGGCCGCGCCCGGATGCCCCTCAAGCTCGAACTCCTCTCCCCCGCCGGACGGCCGATCCAGGTGACCAGCGACCTCCCCCTTTTCTGGCGCGGCAACTGGCCGCTGGTGCAAAAGGAGATGCGCAGCCGCTACCCCAAACACCTCTGGCCGGACGACCCGATGGCGGCCCAACCGACGCTTCGCGCCAAAAAAACCGAAAAAAGTGGTTGACATCATCAGGTTAGGGGTCTATATTCCTCAATGCCGATGAGCGGCGACAATAAGTTAAGGAGACACCATGAAAATCCAACACTGGCTGTCCGCAAGCCTGGCCCTGCTGGCCGGAGCGCTGTACGCGGAAGTCCCCGAACTCACCGCGCTGGTCCCCGAAGCGACCGGGTATCAACTGGTTGCCAAACTCGACCCCACCACCTGGAACACCAAGAAGTACCAGGTCGACAACTCCGCCACTCTCGACCGCGAAGTCAAGCGCGTCGGCTACCTCCTCAAACTGACCGACAACGACGATAAGTCCACCTGGGTCTTCGTCTCGATGGACGCCTTCAGCCCGGATCTCAAACTGGCGCTGGTTCCGGCGGACCCCAAGGGTTATTTCTATCAGGACTATGTCGCCAACCTCGAAGTCTTCAGCAACGTCGAAGGCGTGAAAACCGGCAAGTTCGCCAAGGGCAACGCCGAATTCTGGGGCGCCAACTATGGCGGGGGCAACGCGAAGAACATCCCCGGCGCCACCGGCAAGTACGACTTCGGCGACCAGAAGTCCGACGACGGCAATTACGGTTCGATGCAGATCCACAACTACCTCGAAAAGCAGACTGTCTTCGCCTTCAACCGGTTCACCGCCGGCAAAGGCTGCGACCTCGGCATCGGCAACAGCACCGGCGCCAATCCCGACTGGACCTTCGCCGGCAACGGCAAAAATTATAAATCCGCCGAACTCTTCATCGTCGCCGAATTCGGCGAAAAGAAAGCGGAACTCCCCTTCGACGCCAAAAAAGTGCTGGTCACCGGCGCTACCGATAAGCCCCCCGTCAGCTACAAGGCCGGCGAACCCATGGTCTTCACCCTCAACGTCGACTTCAAAGGCCAGGAGCTCAAGGAGGAATATTTCCTCATCTGGACGCGTACCGGCGACGACGGCAAAACCGAAAACGGCAAAGAAAAAGTCGCCGACGGCAGCAAAGTCACCATCAAAACCTCCATCGATAAACCCGGCTTCGTGCGCATTCTCGCCCGCGTGGTCGACGCCAAAGACAAAGAGATCCTGGACAGCGCCGCCATCCGCAGCAAGCCCACCTCCCGCTTCGAGGGCGGCGCCGGCGCCGAAATCGACAAGCTCGAAAGCTCCCCCGAACCCGCCGACTTCGACGCCTTCTGGGTCAAGCAAAAAGAACGCCTCGCCCAGGTGCCGATGAAGGCCGACCTCCAGAAACACAAAAACTCCAACGACAAAGTCACCGTCTATATGGTCTCCATCGACTGCGCCGGACCGCGCCCGGTGACCGGATTCCTCACCGTTCCCGTCAACGCCAAAGAGAAATCCCTGCCCGCCGTCGTCAGCTATCACGGCTACGGCGTCCGGAAGCAGAACGCCCCCGGAGCCGGCACCACCAACCAGATCACCTTCAGCGTCAACGCCCATGGCTACCAGCTCGAACAGCCCGATGCGTTCTATGCCGAATTCAGCAAGTCGATCCAATCCAACGGCAACAGCTATGCCTTCGATGCCAAGGAAAATGAGGATCCCGAAAAAGCCTACTTCAACCACATGGCCCTGCGCCTGATGCGCTCGCTCGAATACGTCAAATCGATGCCCGAATGGGACGGCAAAAGCCTGATCGCCAGCGGCGGCAGCCAAGGCGGACTCCAAGCCATCTGGGCCGCGGCGCTCGATCAAGACGTCACCCGCTGCGACTCCAACGTCACCTGGTGCTGCGACCTCGCCGGAGCCTCCAAAATGGGACGCCTCTCCGCCGGATGGCGCGTCCCCTATACCCCCTCCATCGACTACTACGACGCCGTCAACCACGCCAAACGCATCAAATGCCCCGTCGACATCACCCGCGCCGGACTCGGCGACTACACCTGCCCGCCCTCCGGCCTCGCCGTCCTCTACAACAACATCAAATCACCCAAAAAAATCAACTGGGTCCAGGGCTCCAACCACGGCTACGTCCCGCCCAAAGCCCAAACCCAAGTCATCGAACAAAAATAACCCGCTTTTCATAAAGGCGTCGTGGGACCCGGGGGAGGGCGGAAAACCCTTTTTTTCCCGAGAAAAAAAGGGAATTTTCCGCCTACGACGTAACTACTCAAACTCGCCGGTCGTCCGGCGATGCCCGTACCGTGAATTGCCCGGGAGCGGTTTCGGGGGTTACCCCTGCGGGTAGCCCCCTCAACACTACCCGGGCAATTCACGGTACGGTCATTCACCGGAACGCCTCGCCGTGTTTGAGCAGTCACGTCTTCCCCGAACCCCCACCCACCTTTCCCAAAAAAAGCGGAGTATTTATTTCGCGAATGCATTTGATCTGTAAGCAAAACGCCACCGGGTTGAACACTGGCCCCGGTGGCGTTTTTGTGTGTTGATGATACCAACAGCGTTGCCAGCTCGGCAATCTTTTGACTTCTTCTATGGTGATTCTACCGCCATGCGAGAGTCGGCCGACCTGAGTCGGCCAGGGTGCTGGACCCCCGTCCTGCCGAGGGTCCAGGGGGCGCGGAGCCGGAATCGAAAAGTACCTCACTCGCAGGTGCGAGTACGGCCGGAGGCCGCACAGAGTACCGGAGAGCGGGGCCCCCGGAAAGTGCCCCCTTGTTTTTGCAAAGCAAAAAACCGAGCCCCGTGGGCGAAGGTGGGGCACTTTTTGGGGAGTCGGGTCTGGGCCAGGCTGGCCCAGAGAAAACCGTACTTATTTTTTCAGAGGGGAATCTGGTGTTCGCACGGCACCGCCGTTTGACATAATCCGCAGCCGAGATTCCAGGTTTCCCACCCGTAATTTTGCAGCCGGTTGGGAACTACATGCGCCAGCTGATAATCGGCGCACCCTTTTTTATCCCGGTCGGCGATCTCCTTGCCGATGGCGCCCGCGGGGCAGCGACGGATGCACGCTCCGCAACGACTGCACCAGGCGAAGGGGTCGTCGCCGTAGGCGCGCTTATCCGGCGGCAGCTCCAGGGTGGTGACTACGACTCCGTACCGGGCGGCGACGCCGCGCCGGCCGATCAATCCGGCGGAGAGCCCGAAGGTGCCCAGCCCGGCGACAAAGGAGGCGTGCCGCTCCGAGAAGCACGAGGTGTACTCCTCGAAGACCTTCAACCCTTTCTTCATCTGTACCAGGTGGGGAGCGGCGGCGGCGTATCCGGCCGCTTCCAGGTGGCGGCAGAGCTGGGTCCGCATCTCTTCATTTGCCAGTTCGCCGTAGGAACGGCTTCGCGCCCAGAGCACCGAGGGGCGGGCGGTTTCCGGGCGGTTGGTTTCGCGCGCATCCTTCTGGATCGGCAGCGCCCAGCAGATCACCGAACGCGCCCCTGGAACCACCTCCTCCGGGGTCCAGTGAAAGTCGCCGATGATGGTCTTGAAGCGTTGAAAAAATGGATCGGCGGCATCGGCCACCCCCACCTCCGGCGGTTCGAAAAAAAGCTCCGCCCCGGTGGCGAAATAGAGGGTTCGAACGATCTCTTCGATTTTGGCACGGTCGAGCATGATGCGGTTCTCCTTATGTTACAATACTCCGGAATAACCGATTTTTCACGGCTGGAGTCACAAAAGGTTAAGTTTTTTCCATTTTCTGTCATTCTATTTTGAGGAGAAGGCGTGTATACTATAGGGAAACGAAAGAGGTTGTCATGAATCCATTGCTTTTAGTGCTGCTGGCCGGGCAGTCGAACATGGCCGGACGCGGCGAAATCGCCGAAGAGGATCGCGAAGAGATTCCGGGGCTTTTCACTTTTGACCGCGAATGCCGCTGGGTTCCGGCGGTCGACCCCATCGGCTTCGACCGCAAGTTCGCCGGGGTCAGCATCGGCCGGACCTTCGGCAAGCTGCTGCTGGCGGCGAATCCGGGCTGCCGGGTGGGATTGGTCCCGACCGCCATCGGCGGAACCCCTATTTCCGCCTGGAAGCCGGGCGGCGCGTCGCCTTTCGAAGGCGATCCCCATCCCTACGACGATTCGATCCGCCGGGCGCGCCTGGCCGCGAAGGACGGCGTCTGGAAAGCCGTCCTCTGGCACCAGGGCGAAACCGACTGCAAGCCGGAGAATACAGGCTATGCCGATGATCTGCGGGAGGTGGTGGTGAACTTCCGCCGCGATCTCGCGATTCCCGAGGTCCTCTTTCTCTGCGGCGAACTCGGCCATTTCCTCGAACGGGAGAGCGGGGCGATCACTGCCGCCACCCGGCAGATTGTGGCCGAACTCCCCCATATGGGCTGGGTGAGCGCCGAAGGGCTGACCGACAAGGGCGACAAGCTGCACTTCGATGCGGCCGCCACCCGCGAATTCGGACGGCGCTATTGGAATGTGTATAACGACCACTGTTGAGGTATGCCATGCAGCCATTCGACCGGGCACGGGAACGACTTGAAAAGCAGTACGAGCACGTTGTCTACGACGTCTCCACCGGGCTCGGCAAGGAAGAGCTGGCCGCCCGCTACGCCCGGCATTGCGCCGAAAACCCGGAGGAGCCGCGGGTTCTTCAGCGCGCCTATCTCATTAACCTCATCTTCACCGAAGCGCCGGTCGCGCCCGAAAGGGAGAACGTCTTCGCCGGGAAAATCTGCGACTTCGGGCTCCTCAACGAAGATCGCTGGAGCCGTACGAAGCAGGTCTGTGAACGGGAATTCGGGCTGGGACGCGGTTCCGGCCACACCGACCCGGTGCGCGGCTTCCACTGCCAGATCGACTTCAGCCACAAAGCCCCCGACTGGGAACGGGTTCTGGAACTCGGCATCCCCGGGCTCCGCGCCCGCGTCGCCGGGAAGGAGGATCCCTTCTACCGGGCTTCCGCTCTGATCCTGGACGGACTCGCCGCCCTCTGCCGCCGCTTTGACAATGACACGCTCTCCGCCCTCGCGGGGCGCGCCCCCGCCACCCTTCGCGAAGCCTTCCAGCTCGCCTACCTCTTTCACGACCTCGTCGAGCTCTGCGGCGAAGAAGTTCGCACCATGGGCCGCTTCGACCGGCTGTATATCGACTTTTACCGGCGCGACCTCGCGGCGGGCCGCCTGACCCGCGACGAAGCCAAGGAGCTGATCAAGTATTTCTGGATCGCCTTTTACGCCAGGCACCAGGGGAAGCGCTTCGGCAAGAACTTCTGCTTCGGACCGAAGTTCAACGAACTCAGCGACCTCGGCTTCGAAGCCTGGTACGAGATGAACATCGTCGACCCGAAGCTGTCGGTGTTGCTTGACGAAGAGGGTTTGCAGAGCGATTTCCTCCGCTATGCCGCCCGTTGCGTCCGCGACGGGCGCACCTCGGTGGTCTTCCTCAACGACCGGATGATCGTCGATAGCCTGATCCGCTGCGGACGTGCTCCCAAAGACGCCGAAAACTACCTCCCCATCGGCTGCTACGAACCGGCGGCGGCGGGTGAAATCGCCATTTCGGGGGCCACCCACCTCCGGCTGCCCGCCTTCGTGCTGCTGGCGCTCGACCGGGGGATCGACTACCCCACCTTCCGCGGTTTCTTCAACGCCTACCTGAAAGAGCTGGCCGAAGGAGCGATGGCCATGGCCCGCGAACAGAGCCGCTATGAGAAAATCTGGCCCGAAGCCTGCCCTTCGACCCTTATCTCCTTCACTTACGACGACTGCGTCGCCAACGGGCGCGACCTCACCCTTGGCGGCGCGCGCTACAACTCCACCGGCTGCGTGGTGAGCCACTTCGCCGACGCGGTCGATTCGCTGGCGGCCATCGAACAGCTGGTCTATCTGGACCGGAGCTGTACGCTGGCGGAGGTCCGGCAGGCCCTCGCCGCCGATTGGCAGGGCTTCGAAGCCCTGCGGCAGCAGGCGATCGCCCGCGCCCCCAAATGGGGAAACAACGACGAACGGGCCGACCGGGTCGGCCTCGAAATCGCCAACTTTACCGCGCCCCTCCTCTCCGCGCTCGACAACGGGCGGGGCGGGAAGATCTTCCCGGCGCTGTTCGGCCAGCTGGTGACCGAAACCGGCAAACAGTACGGCGCTTTCCCCAACGGACGCCGCGCCGGGGAGCCGGTGGCCAAGAATATGGATTCCTGCATCGCCATGGACCGCAACGGCGTCACCGCGCTGATGAATTCGGTGCTGAAGATCGACATGGCGCAGTATCCCAACGGAACCTGCCTCGACCTCATGCTCCACCCCAGCGCGGTGCGGGGCGAGGAGGGGATCGAGGCGCTGCTGTCCGTGATCCGGACCTTCACCTCGGCGGGCGGCAGCGGGCTGCAATTCAACATCTTCGACGCGGAAACCCTGCGCGAAGCCCGGAAGCACCCCGAGAAATACGGCAACCTCCAGGTTCGGGTCTGCGGCTGGAACGTCCGCTTCACCGACCTCACCCCCGAAGCGCAGCAAACTTTCATCGATCAGGCGGAGGCATTGGCATGAGCACCACGGGATACATCTGCGACGTCAAGCGGTTCGCGATCCACGACGGACCGGGGATCCGCACCACCATCTTCCTCAAGGGCTGTCCGTTACGCTGCCTCTGGTGCCACAACCCGGAGAGCATCCGGCGGGAGCCGGAGCTCGCCCTTCTCACCCGCAAATGCGTCCTCTGCGGCGACTGCGCCAAGATCTGCGACTGCCACGCCATCGTCGACGGCGAACACCGCCTCGACCGCGCCCGCTGCACCGGCTGCGGCAAGTGCGTTTCGGCCTGTCTCTACGATGCGCTCGAGTGGTACGGCCGCCCAATGACGGTGGAGGAGGCCTGCGCGGCGATTCTGGAAGACGAAACCTTTTACCGCCACTCCGGCGGCGGCGCGACGCTTTCCGGCGGGGAGCCGCTGCTTCAGGTTGATTTCTGCCGGGAGCTCTTCGGCAAACTGAAGGAGGCGGGCATCCACACGGCGCTCGACACCTGCGGGCTTGCGCCCTGGAGCAGCTTCGAAACCATCCTGCCGGTGACCGACCTCTTCCTCTACGACTTCAAGCACGCCGATCCGGAACAGCACCAAAAGCTCACCGGCAGCCGGAATGAACGCATCCTCGAAAACCTCGAACGGCTGTCGCAAACCGGCAAACCGATCGAAATCCGGATGATCCAGGTTCCGGGCCTCAACATGGATGAAGCCGCCCTGCGCGGAGCCGGGGCGTTCCTGGGGAAGCTGCCGAATCTCACGGTGGTGCGCCTCCTCGCCTACCACTCGCTGGCGCACGGCAAATATCAAGCGGTGGGTCGAGAAGACACCCTGCCCGACGTGGAGTCGCCGGATGAGGAGGCGCTTGAGCAATCGGCAGAAGTCCTTCGCGGTTACGGCCTGAACGTCGTCAATACGCTCAAGAAGTAATCTTCGCCGACTGCCATGGCGTTCGATTACTTCTTGAAAAACGTTGATCGCGAGAAGCTGACGGAGTATACGTATTGCACCGTGGGAGTCAGGAGGGGCCTGACTCCCCTCCTGAACCACCCCCGGGTGTGGGCAGAGACGTTGTGGGAGCCGAAGGAGGTTGCACCTCCTCCGGGCCTCCTCGGCGCTGGGGAGATATAGTGATGAGCGCGAGAATTTGGCGGAATGTGAGCTGAAGAATCGCTGGGAGTCAGGAGGGGCCTGACTCCCCTCCTGAACCCCCCCCGGCTGTGGGGAAGCCGGCCTGATGTGGCTGAGCACTTCCGCCTCCTGACCCT
>JAVBRV010000172.1:0-8449 GCA_031547585.1 Victivallaceae bacterium | reverse complement strand
CGGGTCCAGGGCAGCGCCCTGGTCGGGGGTCTGGGGCAGATTGCCCCAGAGAGAACCGTTATTGAGCGATAGAGGGTAAATAATCGACTTTAGGGTTGCATAATCTTACTTTTGAGGCTATACTAAGTACGATTATTTTCTTTTGCAACCTGACAACATTGGAGAAACGTTCATGCGCAACTTCCTTTTCCTATCCGTGCTGGCTTTTTCGGCGGTTATTCTGCTGAGCGGCTGCGTCTCATCGCCGAACTATGAAATGGCGAAAGATTTCCGTGTCCACCAGGTTTTCGGGGACAACATGGTGCTTCAGCGCAATGCGCCGATCCGGCTGAGCGGTTATGCCGAACCGGGCAAGGCGGTCAAGCTGACGATCGGTTCCGAAGAGGGTTATGCCCAGGCTGACGCGAACGGCAAGTGGCAGAGTGCGCTTCCGGCTCTCGAGGCGGGCGGACCGTATACCATTACGATTACCGGTGTCGAGGGTTCGCAGGCAATCAGTTTCGCCAACGTGCTGATCGGCGAGGTCTGGCTGGCCAGCGGCCAATCCAACATGCAGATGCCGGTCTGGAGCGGACGTGCTTTCTGGAACACCATGAATGGGGAAGAGGAGGTCAAGAACGCCGATTACCCGAACATCCGTTTGTACCAGACTTCCAACGTGCTTTCGCCGGGGGTGGTCAAGGCGGAGATCGCCGGTTCCGGCTGGCTGGCTTGTTCGCCGTCGACGGTGGGACGCTTCAGCGCGGCAGGTTATTTTTTCGCCCGTCAGCTGTACAAGGATCTCAAGGTTCCGGTTGGAATCATCAATTCGAGCTGGGGCGGCACGCCGGTGCAGAGCTGGATCAGCCTCGACGGATATCGTATGGGCAACCGTGAATCCGAAATCATCAGTATTGAAGCGGCTTCCAATCCGAATGCGGAGCTGAACCAGAAGCAGAAAGAGCTGGAAGCCCGCGAGAAGACGCTTTTTGCGGAATGGGAAAAGCGTTTCTACAACAGCGATCCCGTGGCTACCGAGGCGGCGAAGGCGTGGAAGAACCCCGATTTCAAGGTTTCGGATTGGGAAACGGTCAAGGTTCCCTACCGGCTGGCGTCCGATCTGGACGGCGCGGTCTGGTTCCGTTATACGGTGGATATTCCCGCCGCCTGGAGCGGTCGTGAACTGGTGCTGTCGCTGGGTGCGATCGATGATTGCGACGAGACCTATTTCGAGGGTGAAAAGGTCGGCGCGACCGGCAGCGACATTCCGAACCACTGGTCGGTCAACCGGAACTACCGGATTCCCGCGCGCCTGGTGAAGACCGGTGCGAGTGTGATCGCCGTCCGGGTGATCGATATGTATCTCGACGGCGGCATGATGGGTCCGGCGGAGCGGCTTTATCTTCACCCGGTGAACGAAGCCGCCAACAAGATTTCGCTGGCGGGCGAGTGGAAAACGAAGCTGGAGTTCCGGGCGGACGCGAAGAAGATCGGCAACCGCCCGAATCCTCCCGGCAACATCAATACCGGGGTCAAGTCGCCGAATTTCCCGGCGACGCTCTACAATGCGATGATCGCCCCCTGGACGGAGTACACGATTCGCGGCGCCATCTGGTATCAGGGCGAATCGAATGCCGGCGCCTATCAGGATTACATGACGCTCTTCCCCCTCCTGATTCAGGATTGGCGCGCGCGCTGGAACAATCCGGAGCTGGCGTTCATCTTCGTTCAGCTGGCGGCTTTTGAGAAGCACCAGCCGAAGGAGCCGCAGGCGGCGGATTTCTGGGAGAAGCGTCAGCCGGTTGATTCGGCCTGGCCGAAGCTGCGCGAGGTTCAGACGGCGACGTTGAATCTGCCGTACACCGGAATGGCGGTAACGATCGATATCGGCGATGCGTTCGACATTCACCCGGCGGATAAGCAGACGGTCGGTTTCCGCCTGGCGAAGGAAGCCGAGCGGATTGTTTATGGCAATAAGGAAGTTACGGCCGGACCCTTGTACAAATCGATGAAGATTGAGAATGGCCGGATCCGGCTCACTTTCGACAATGTCGGGGGCGGACTGGTGGCGAAGGGCGGGTTCCCGACTTCGTTTGCGATTGCGGGAAAAGATGGGAATTTCGTCTGGGCCAAGGCGGAGATTGACGGCAAGACGATTGTGGTTCGGGCCGATTCGGTCAAGGAGCCGGTGGCGGTGCGTTATGCCTGGGCGAGCTGGCCGGGCAATGCGAACCTCTACAATAAGGAGGGGTTCCCGGCGTCGCCGTTCCGGACGGATATGCCCGACTACCTCCTCAAAAAGAAATAAAAAAATCAAAAAATAGGTTGCGAAGCAACCGTGCGCCCCCGGCCGAGCCGGGACGCGGTCCAGCGCGCGGACAGCGCTGGTCGCTTGGCGAAAGAATTTTCGGCAAGCGAAATGCGGTACCAGAAGTAAATACCGACCGGCGGAGCGCTGCCGATAAAAGGCGCTGCGAAGCAAGCCTTTTATCGAGCCCAGCGCGCGGAGCCGCAGCCGGAAACCGTCCGCAACTCGCGCCCAGCCCGATACCCTCTCGTCTATCCGACCGGGTATTACGTTCAAAGCCCGATACCCTCTCGTCTATCCGAGTGGGTATCACGTTATATAATAACCAAACGCAAGGATCTCCCGCTATGTTGGTCGACATGCCCATCGAGAAGCTCAAGGTGTACCAGGGATGCAGCCCGTTGCCTTCGGATTTCGACGCCTATTGGGACGCGTCACTGAAGGAACTGGAGGCGATCGACCCCGAACTGAAGCTGGTTCCCTCCGAATTCCAGGCCCCGGGCGCGGAGTGCTTTGACCTTTACTTCACCGGCATGGGCGGGGCGCGCGTCTACGCCAAATTGCTGCGCCCGGCGAAAGCGGCGGGGAAACACCCGGCGGTGGTCCAGTTCCACGGCTATTCGGGCCACTCCGGCGACTGGCAGGATAAACTCGGCTACGTGCTGGCCGGCTATACCGTCGCCACGCTCGACTGCCGCGGCCAGGGCGGACGCTCCCAGGATATCACCGCCGTCGAAGGAATGACCCTCAAAGGACACATCGTCCGCGGCGTGCTCGACCCCGACCCCCGCAAGCTCCTCTTCCGCAGCATCTACCTCGACACCGCCCGGCTGACCCGCCTGGTGATGGCGATGGACGGCGTCGACCCGACCCGCGTCGGCGTCATGGGCGGCTCCCAGGGCGGCGGACTCACCCTCGCCTGCGCCTCGCTGGTCCCCGAAGTGAACCGCGCTGTCTCGAACTTCCCCTTCCTCTCCGACTACCGCCGCGTCTGGCAGATGGACCTCGCCAAAAACGCCTACGATGAAATCCAATACTACTTCCGCCAGTTCGACCCGACCCACGCCCGCGAAGACGAGTTCTTCAACCGCCTGGGATACATCGACATCCAGAATATGACGAAACGCATCCGCGGCAAAGTCCTCATGCACACCGGACTCATGGACCAGGTCTGCCCCCCCTCCACCCAATTCGCCGCCTATAACAAAATCACCTCCGAAAAAGAGGTGGTCTTCTACCCCGACTTCGGCCACGAAGGACTCCCGGGCGCCAACGACCGCGCCTTCAAGTACATGATGGAAATGAGAGGCTGAAAATGACCCCCGAGGAACTCGAAAAACTCTCCTTCGAACAGGCCCTGGAAAAACTGGAGAACCTGGTCGGCAAAATGGAGACCGGACGCCTTCCTCTGGAAGAATTGATGGGCGACTTCGAAAACGGCTCCCAACTCGTCAACTTCTGCCGAAGCAAACTCGACGTCCTGGAACGACGGATCGAACTCCTCCTCCGCGACGACGGCAAAGAAGGCTCCTGGACCGACTTCGAACCCGATTCCTCCCCCTCTCCCGATTCCCCGCGCGACACCCCTCCCTTTTAAGAGCGCTATAGGAATTGGGGGAAGGGCGGCCGAACGTCGGCCTCGGGGTACGGCGCTGTTGGCGCCGCGCCGCTCGTTGGCGGCGTTCGGCAATTCCTAGCTTCAACTCCGCAAATTGAGCTTGCCAACGGCAAGCTCAATTTGCTTATCCCGCTTTTTTTGGGAAAGGTGGGAGGGGGTTCGGGGGAGGGCGGAAAATCCCCTTTTTTTCACGTGAAAAAAAGGGTTTTCCGCCCTCTCCCGGAGTCCCACAGCCCCCTCAAGGTCTATAAGGAGAAGACTTTGCCGGGGTTCATGATGTTGTTGGGGTCGAAGGCGCGTTTGACGGTTCGGAGGAGGTTGAGGTATTCTTCGGAGAGGACGCATTTCATGTAGTCGATGCGTTTATGGCCGATGCCGTGTTCTCCGGAGATTCTTCCGCCGACGGAGTTGATGACGGCGTAGGCTTCGAGGAGGATATCGGGGAGGACCTTTTCCCAGCGTTCTTCGCTCCAGCTGTTGGGTGGGGAGATACGGGAGTGTAGGTTGCCGTCGCCTGCGTGGCCGTAGGTGGGGATCATGACGCCGTATTTTTCGGCGATGCGGTTGAATTCTTTGACGACGACGGGGATGGAGGCGGGTGGGACGACGACGTCTTCGCCGCTCTGGTATTTGCTGGCGAGGGCGAAGGCTTCGGCGATGTTGCGGCGGATGCGCCAGATGCGTTCCGAGGTGGAGGCGTTGTCGGCGACGTAGACTTGGGTGGCGCCGTTTTTCTGGCAGAAGCGGCCGATGGTTTCGTAGTCGCGTTCGACTTGTTCTTTGTCGGAGCCGTCGACGGAGACGAGGAGCATGGCTCCGCAGTCCTGGTAGGGCAGTGATTCGTTGAGGTAGGCGCAGGACTCCATGACGGACTGGCGGTCCATATATTCGATGGAGGTGGGGGTGATGCCGGAGCCGGTGAAGAGTTCGGGTACGGCGTCGATGGCGCTTTCGCTCGACGGGAAGAGGCAGAGGAGGTCCACCTGGTATTTGGGTCGCGGGATGAGCCGCAGGATGATTTTGGTGAAGAAGCCGAGGGTTCCTTCGGAGCCGATCATCAGTTGCAGCAGGTTGTACCCGGTGACGTCTTTGACCAGTTTGCCGCCCATTTCGACGATGTCGCCATTGGGCATGACCATTTCGAGGCCGAGGACGTAGCGGGAGGTGACGCCGTATTTGACGGCTTTGCCGCCGCCGGCGTTTTCCGCGACGTTGCCGCCGATGAAGCAGGTTTCCATGCTCATCGGGTAGCCGGCGTAGAAGAGGTCGTACTGTTTGATATGCTCGTTGATTTCGTTGGCCACGACGCCGGGTTCGACGACGATCATCATATTTTTGAGATCGACTTCGAGGATTTTATTCATGCGTTCCGTGGTGACGACGATGCCGCCCATGACGGGGACGGCGCCGCCGGAGAGCCCGGAGCCCGCGCCGCGGGGGGTGAGGGGGATGAGTTCACGGTTGGCGAGCTTGACGATGGCGGAGATCTCTTTGGTGCTGCCGGGGCGGACCACCGCTTCGGGCATGGAGCGGTAGTGGGTGCCGGGGACTTCGTCGTGGGAGAAGGCTTCGAGCTGCTCCGGATCGTTCCAGATGACATATTTTTCGCCGACGATGGACTTCAGCTCGTCGATGACGGCGGGGGTTACCCGGTTGTATTTCATAATGCTTCCCCTTTTTTGAGGCGTTCGATCATTTTGGGTACGACCTCGAAAAGGTCGCCGACGATGCCGAGGTCGGCCACTTTGAAGATCTGGGCGTCGGGATCGCGGTTGACGGCGATGATGTTCTCGGCGGTCTGCATGCCGGCCAGGTGCTGGATGGCGCCGGAGACGCCGATGCCGATGTAGAGCTTGGGCATGATGGTTTTGCCGGAGAGTCCGATCTGGTGCGGATAGCTGAGGAAGCCGCGGTCGACCACTTCGCGGGAGCCGCCGATGGCGGCGCCGAGGAGCCCGGCGAGTTCGCGGATCATCGGCATGGCTTCGGAGCGCTTGATGCCGCGCCCGACCACCACCACTTTTTCGGCGTCCTGGATGCCGAGCGATTCGGCGGCCGGGACGAACTTGCGGAATTCGACGTGCCCGGGCTTCACCGGGTAGTGGCGGCGGAGGATGCTGCCGGTGCGCCCTTTCTCCGGCTGGGCCGGGCGGGTCGAGCGCGGGCGGATGGTCGCCATCTGCGGCCGGTGCTTCATGCATTTGATGGTGGCCATGATGTTGCCGCCGATGGCCGGACGGGTCTGGAGGAGGTAGCCCGTTTCCGGCTCGAGTTCGAGCAGGGTGCAGTCGGCGGTGAGGCCGGTATGCTGCGTCATGGCCACATAGGGCATGAGGGTGCGCCCGACGGAATCCGCACCCGCGATCAGGATTTCGGGCTGGAATTCCGCGATGAAGGCGAGCATGGCTTCCTGACAGGGTTCCGGCAGGAACTCACGGAAGAGGGGGTTCTCGATGGCGACGACGGTGTTCGCGCCGCAATCGATCAGGGATTGCAGTTCTCGTTCGGGAAGTTCTTCCGACAGCAGCACCGCGTGGACGTTATTCGACAGCGCGCGGGCGCGGGTCAGGAGTTCGAAGCTGATGCGCTGCACTTTGCCGTGGCGCGCTTCGGCGAGGATCCAGATCGGTTTTTCCACTTAGATCACCTCTTTTTCAGCGAGGAAGATGACGGTTTCGTTGACGGAGGCGGCGAGCACCTTTTCGTCGCCGGCGGCGAACATGCGGCACTGCCGGGTCACGTTGGGGCGGAAGATCTTGACCACCCGGGTCGGCGAGCCTTCGAGGCCGATTTCCGACTTGTCGAGGTTGAAATCGGCGAGCGAATAGACTTCGATGTCGGTCTGGCGGGCCTTGATTTTTCCGTCGAGGGTGGGGAGGCGGGGTTCGCCGACCGCCTTGAGCACGGTGAGGAGGCCGGGGAGGCGCATGCCGAGGTGTTCGGCCCCGTCTTCAACTTCGCGGATCACTTCGAGGACGCCGTCCTTCAGTTCGCCGATCGACTCGACGTAGGCGATGACCGGGAGCCCGAGGTAGGCGGCCAGCTCCGGACCCACCTGCCCGGTGTCGCCGTCGGTGGCGCGTTCGCCGCAGATAACGAGGTCATAGTCGCCGATCTTCTCGAAGGCCGCCGCGAGGATGCGGCTGGTCGCCCAGGTGTCGCTGCCCGCGAACGCCCGGTCGGTGAGGAGGATGCCGCGGTCAATGCCCATGGCCATGGCCTCTTTCAAGGCCTCTTTGGCGGCGGGCGGCCCCATGGAGAGGGCGATGGTTTCCGCGCCGTACTGCTCTTTGAGCCGAAGCGCGCTTTCGATTGCGTAGAGGTCGAGCGGGTTCACGATCGAACTCACCCCCTGGCGGATGACGGTGCCGGTCTTCTCATCGATCCGGACGTCGCCGGTCTCGGGCACCTGCTTGATAGGCACTACGATGCGCATGAAAATCTCCTTGAGCTGCTGAATATTGGAACAACTTGGGAATATATCACTTCTTGAGCAAATATGCAACAAACCGTCTCATCTTTTTTCAAAACAGTTCATAACGCCGCAACGTAAGGGAGATTGCGGTACTCTTCGTCGGCGTCGAGCCCGTAGCCGACGAGGTAGCGGTCGGGCAGGGTGAAGGCGGCCCAGTCCGCGTGCGCCAATCCATCCGGGCGCGCCAGCTCCTTCTCCACCAGCACCGCGCTCCGGACGCTCAGCGCCCCCATAGAGTCCAGGTAGTCGAGAATGCAGTGGAAGGTGCGCCCCGTATCCAGCACCTCATCCAGCACCAGTAAATGCCGTCCCGCTACCGGCAGCTTCAGCGTCGAACGCAGCTCCGGCTTCCCCGTCGAACGGCAGTCCCGGTAGCTGGCCACCGCCAGCGTGTCGACCCGGATCGGCAAATCGATCGTTCGCATCAGGTCCGCCGCGAACGGGATCGCCCCATTCATCAGCGCAATGACGGTCAAGGGCTTGCCTTGGTAATATCGCGTGATTTCACTCCCCAGACGGGTGACTTCGCGCGCGATTTCTTCGGCGGTGCAGATGATTTCCATGGCTTATCGGGTTCCGTTACTTTGCCGTTACTTTGCCGTTACTTTGGCGATTTGAGCTCAAAAATGCTCGTGCCTTCAAAATCTTGTTTTTGCGATGCTTTTCGAGTTATTGCTTTGCAATTCAAGCTCTTCGGCCGTCCGACCAGTCCGACTTGTCCGACCCGTCCGACAGAGCCAGCCGCCAATACGGGTCAAACCTTTGTCGAGCAACAAAAACGTTGTTAGGCAACCCGATAGCCGAGAGGGTATCGGTTGGGTGGAAGGCAGACGGTTTCCGGCCGCGGCTCCGCGCGCTGCGGCTCGATAAAAGGTGCGGCGAAGCCGCCCTTTTATCGGCAGCGCTCCGCCGGTCGGTACTGTTCCCTGTGCGGTTTGCATCCGCAAACCTTAGATTTCGCTCCCCTCCGGGCGGGCGCCTGCGCCGCCCTGCGGTGAGCGACCAGCGTTTCGCCGCTGGACCACGCCCCGGCTCGGCCGGGTGCGCACGACCGCTTCGCGGTCTATTT
>JAVBRV010000195.1:0-4849 GCA_031547585.1 Victivallaceae bacterium | reverse complement strand
CGCAGCAGGCTTTCGTGGATCAAGCTGTAACAGGCGAGGTCGATCCGGTCCGCCACGCCGGGTTCGCTGAGGCGGCTCCGGCCGTCGGCCAGGACGGCCAGCACCTCGCGGAACCGCTCCTCCGGGAAAGTGAACTCGGCGAAGGAAAGTCCCGGCGGCAACCCCTGCCGCGTGAAAAACGCGGTAGCCTCCGCCTGATAGGTGATCAACAGACAATCCGCGAAGGTGGCGTTGTCAAACTGAATGCCGTCGCCGGGATACTTGATCATCAGGTGCGGAAATCCCACCTGACGGCTCTCGCCATTGAGCCGCATCTTCAGCCGCGCGCCGCAGTCGCCCCCCAGCCGGAAACAGAATTGCAACGATCCGCAGCGCGCCTCGTTGTGAACCTCGAAATCCGGCCAATAATCCACCGCCCTCACATGCGGAATCATGTGAAGGCGGCGGGGAAGCGAGATCAGCCATAAAACCGTGTTATTCATCCCAGATACTTTGCCAGATAATGGCCGGTGTGCGATTTTTCGACTTTGGCGACCTCTTCGGGGGTGCCGCTGGCGATCACTTTGCCGCCGGCGTCGCCGCCCTCGGGGCCCATGTCGATCAGGTAGTCCGCCGTCTTAATCACGTCGAGGTTGTGCTCGATGACGATCACCGTGTTGCCGAGGTCGCGCAGTTTGAACAGCACCTTCAAAAGCTGGTCGATGTCCGCCAGGTGAAGCCCCGTGGTCGGCTCGTCGAGGATGTAAACGGTATGGCCGCGCGGAACCCGCGCCAGTTCGGCCGCCAACTTCACCCGCTGCGCTTCGCCGCCCGACAGCGTCGTCGCGGGCTGGCCGAGGGTCACGTACCCCAGGCCCACCTCCTGCAGCGTCTTGAACTTCCGCGCCAGCGTGGGAACCGCGCTGAAGAACTCCACCGCTTGGTCCACCGTCAGGTCGAGCACATCGGCGATCGAATGCTTCTTGTAGCGCACCGACAAGGTCTCCTTGTTGAAGCGCCGCCCGCCGCAGATCGAGCACTCGACGTAGACGTCCGAAAGAAACTGCATCTCGATCTTCTTGATCCCGTCGCCCTTGCACTCCTCGCAGCGGCCGCCCTTGACGTTGAAGCTGAAGCGTCCGGGTCCGTAGCCGCGCACCTTCGACTCCGGCAGCTCCGAAAAGAGCTTGCGGATGCCGTTGAACGCCTCCGTATAAGTCGCCGGGTTCGAACGCGGCGTCCGCCCTATGGGGCTCTGGTCGATGACGATCGCCTTATCCACATGCTCCAGCCCTTCGATGGCCTTGCACTTGCCCGGCGGCAAATCCTGGATGCCCTGGTGGTGGTTCAGCGCCCGCACCAGGGTCCCGTTGACCAGCGAACTCTTGCCCGAACCCGACACCCCCGTCACGCAAGTGAACACCCCCAGCGGGAACTTCACCGACGCCTTGCGGAGGTTGTTCAACTCCGCCTCGCGGATGGCCAGGAACTTGCCGTTCCCCTCGCGCCGCTCCGCCGGAACCGCGATCTTCTTCCGCCCGGCCAGATAGTCGCCGGTCAAGGAACGCGGGAAGCCGGTGATTTCAGTAGGAGTTCCGTGGGCGACCAGTTCGCCGCCATGCACCCCCGCCCCCGGACCGAGGTCGAGAACGTAGTCGGCCCGCTCGATGGTGTCGAGGTCGTGCTCGACCACCAGCACGGTGTTGCCGATGTCGCGCAGTTTCTCCAACGTGGTCAGCAGCCGGTCGTTGTCGCGCTGGTGGAGCCCGATGGAGGGTTCGTCCAAGATGTAGAGGACGCCGACCAATCCGCAGCCGAGCTGGGTCGCCAGCCGGATCCGCTGCGCCTCGCCGCCCGAAAGCGTGCTGGACACCCGGTCGAGCGTCAGGTAGTTGAGGCCCACGTCCACCAAAAAGGAGAGGCGGCTGCGGATCTCCTTCAGCACCTCCCCGGCGATCGCCTCCTGCTCCTTATTGAGCTTCAGCTTGCCGACGAAATGAAGTGCGCCCTCCACGCTCAAGGCGTTGAAGCGGTCGAGCCCGAGATCGCCGACGGTCACGGCAAGGCTCACCGGGTTGAGGCGCGCGCCGTGGCAGGCGGGGCATTCGCGCGGACTCAGGTACTCGCCGAGGCGGTCGCGGACGGAATCGGACTCGGTCTCCTGCATCCGGCGCTGAAGGTTGGCGAGGACGCCCTCGAACGGTTTGCTCCAATGGTAGGTGTGCCCGTGCATCCGGTAGTCGAATTCGAGCGGCTCCTCGCCGCTGCCGAAGAGAAGAATCTGACGCACCCGTTCCGGCAGTTTGTGGAAGGGGGTGGTCAGCATATCCGGCTCCTTCAGCCACTCGGAGAGCTTGCGGAGGAGGAGGTTGTAGTAGATAATGAGGTGCCGCGGCCCCCGCCGCCAGCCGGGGATCGCCCCGTTCTTGATCGACAGCGTCGGGTCGGGAATCACCTTCGCCGCATCCATCACCTGCTGGACGCCGAGTCCGTGGCAGGTCGAACACGCCCCGAAAGGAGAGTTGAAGGAGAAGTTGCGCGGCAAGAGCTTGCCGCTCGAAATGCCGCATTCGACGCAGGCGAGGTTCTCGCTGAAGGTCTCCTCGGCAAACTCCGCCGTCTCGCCCTCGGGCGCTTCCAGGAGGACGATCAGCGTCCCCGAGCCGTGGCGCAGGGCGATCTCCACCGAATCGGTCAGCCGCGACAGGTCGATTTTGCCGGTAATCAGCCGATCCACCACCGCCTCGATGGTGTGGCGCTTGGTCTTTTCGAGCTTGGGTAGCTCGTCGTCTTCGAGCTGAATCAACTTGCCGTCGATGCGGGCGCGGACGAAGCCCTCCTGCCGGATCGTCTCCAGCACATCGCGGTGTTCGCCCTTTTTGCCGTCGATGAAAGGGGCGAGGATAATCATCTTCCGCCCCGCCTTCAACGCCAGCAGCTGCTCGGCGATGGCCTGGGCGGACTGGGACTTCAATTCGCGTCCGCACTGCGGGCAATGCGGAATGCCGACGTGGGCGTACAGCAGCCGGAGGTAGTCGTAGATTTCGGTGACCGTCGCCACCGTCGAACGGGGAGTCCCCCCGGCCGAGCGCTGCTCGATGGCGATGGCGGGCGACAGTCCCTCGATGTGTTCGACCTTGGGCTTCTGCATCCGGTCGAGGAACTGCCGGGCGTAGGCCGACAGGCTTTCCACATAGCGGCGCTGCCCCTCGGCGTACAGAGTGTCGAAGGCGAGCGACGATTTGCCCGAGCCGGAGAGGCCGGTGATCACCGCCAGCCGGTTCCGGGGAATCATCACGTTGATCCGTTTGAGATTGTGCTGGGCCGCGCCCCGGATATAGATATTTTCATGCATGGCGAAAGACCTCTTCGAATTGGGATGAGGTATTAATATATCACGATTTTCCGTTTTTTCACGGTTGACATTTCCGTTTTGCGGCAGTATTTTCCAAAATGGAGGGATTGATAATGATTGGCCGATTCGCACTTTGTACACTGCTTCTCGCCCTGGCCGCCGGATGCACTCCAAAGCCGGAGGAACCGGTCGTGCTCGCAACCATCACCATCGTTCCCGAGCTTGCCGCCCGGCTGGCCCGCGCCAATGACCTCGACGCCGAAGAAGTAACCGTCACCCGGACAACCTTCAAACGCCCCGGCCTGCAAGTGGAATTTCACCAGATTCCCCCCGGCGGACGCTACCGGCCCGCCATACTCTCCCGCCGCGACGAGTGGCTCTCCCTCACGCTCCCGGGCGGCGACATCACCCGGTTCTTCCAGCTCCCCGAATGGCCGCGCCTCATCCGTTCACCGGGCAGCGACACCCCCTTCATCGTCCGCCTGGAACCGGGAATCGAAGGCGGCAAAGAGCTGCGCCTCGAAAATTGGAACATGCGCGACCTGAAAGCCCTGCCGCCCGAACTGGAAGTCGCCATCCTCGACCTCGCCACCCCCGCCGGAGGCGTCTTCGATTGGAACGCGCTCGAGAACTTCCCCTACCTCAAAGTATTGCGCCTCCGGGGCGTGAAAGAGTTCCGCAACGGCGTCGAACTATCGGAGCGGACGCTCTCCCTCGTCCTCGACGACTGCGCCAACTTCATCCTCCCCACCGGAATCACCCCGGAAATCTTCAGCGCCTCCCGCCTGAAACTCGACCCCGCCATCCTCGAAACCATGCCCGCCCATAAACTCTCCCACCTCAAGCTGGAATCCTGCGACCTCTCCCGCCCCCCCGCCCTCAATCACTTTCGGAACTGTCTCAGCATCGAAATCGACGACTGCCCCGTCTTCACCTCCCTCGCCCCCCTCGCCGGACTCCCCAAACTCGACACCCTCAGCGTAACCCGTTCGCCCATCGTCGACATCTCCGCCCTCCGCAGCTGCCCCGCCCTCCGCCTAGTCCGGCTCAGCAACACCAAAGTGGAAGACCTGACCCCCCTTCAGGGAATCAAGCTCTTCATGTTGGAACTGCCGGGAACCCCCGCCGCCCGTAAACCCTACCCCCCAGGGCTGGACGGCATCGAAGTCATCGTCCCCGTCAACGAATAACACGCTTTCCGCTGGAGGCAGCCTGCCTCCAGACCACCTCGGCGGGCTCCGCCCTGCACCCGCAAGGGCTACCGCCCTTGACCCCAGTACGGGTTGCGAGCGCAACGACTTTTGTGCCCAAACTGTTTTTGCAAAACAGTTTGGGTCCCCGACAAAAGTCTGGCAGGCAGTGCCACGCACCGCTGCGCCGGCTTTTTTGCCGACGCAGGGATGCGCGCACAGCCAGCTGGCGCTCGCTGTTCGCGGTCAATGGCGGTGTAGGTTGCGGGTTGTCCTGAAAGTTATATGCCGCACAGAAACGTTTCTGAGACAAGGAGGTACACAT
>JAVBRV010000015.1:0-27358 GCA_031547585.1 Victivallaceae bacterium | reverse complement strand
GACCCTCGGCAGGACGGGGGGTCCTGCACCCTGGCCGACTTAGGTCGGCCGACTCTCGCCGGCGGTAGAAATGCCATACAAAAATGCAAACAGCTCCGGGCTGGAAACGTGGTTGGTAGTGGAGAAGTTTTTTCTCCGTGTCCCTCCGTGTCCCTCCGTGTCCCTCCGTGTAAATAGTATACTGCAAAGCGAATCAAACGCCCATGATTTGATTTGTCGATTTCATGATGTATATTGCTACAGGTGGCAAAATGGAACAAATTGAAGAGCGTATTTGTGATTTTGAGGCGGCGATGGATTGCACGATTACGTTGCATGATTTCGTCGGGGCGTTTCGGTTGGGTGGGCCGCGTTATTCGCACCGGAAGACCTTCGCGGTTTGCCGGGGGGAGGATCGCGAGTATTGCATCGGCCGCTGTATGTTCGCGTTGAACCGGCGGATTGAGGCGAGCGGACGGCGTTGTTATCTGACGCATTGCCGGAATCGGCGGATGGAGGTGGTGGCTCCGTTGTATCGCGGGGGGATTCAGGTGGCGGCGGTTTTCGCCGGGTTGTGGAGGGCTCCGCTGGATCGGGAGAAGGTGCGGGCGATTACCTCGTTATTGCCGTTGTGGGCGGAGGGGTTGCTGCGCTATGCGGAGGAATTGCGGGAGCATGAGGCGGGTGAGCGGGGGGGATTCCGGCGTCGGGTGGAGAATTTTCTGGCGCGGAACTATCGAAATCCGGTGACGTTGTCGATGCTGGCGGCGGAGTGTTCGTTATCGGAGTTTCGGGTGAGTCATCTGGTGACGGAGACGTTCGGGCGCAGTTTTCGGGAGCTGCTGTTGGAGGAACGATTGCGGCACGCGCGGTTGTATTTGGCGAATGGGGATTACCGGGTGGGGGAGGTGGCGAGATTGTGCGGATTCGGGACGCCGGAACACTTTTCGCGCACGTACAAAAAAGCCACGGGCTCCTCCCCCTCAAAAAAATAATTTAAAAAAAAGGTTGCGCAGCAACCGCCCGCACCCGGCCGAGCCGGGACGCAGTCCAGCGCGCGGGCCGAACGTCGGCCTCGGGGTACGGCGCTGTTGGCGCCGCGCCGCTCGTTGGCGGCGTTCTCGATGCAAGCCTTTCGCGACCAATCGGGCTTGCCCGATTGATTATCCTTCACTCTTCACTCTTCACTCTTCACTCTTCACTCCCGGCGTCAGCCGGGCTGGGCGAGAGGGTATCTGGCCGGGCGCGAAAAGCTGACAGTTTCCGGCTGCGGCTCCGCGCGCTGGGCTCATAAAAAGACCGGCTGCGCCGTCTTTTTATGGCAGCGCTCCGCCGGTCGGTATCTACTTGAGAAACCGCGTTTCGCTCACCGAAAATCCTTTCGGTGAGCGACCAGCGCTGTCCGCGCGCTGGACTGCGTCCCGGCTCGGCCGGGTGCGGGCGGTTGGTGCGCGACCTTTTTTTAAAGTTTTATTTTTTTATCAATAATAACAGCCCCGTGTCGGGCGGCAGCGTCAGCGCTCCCCCCTCCACCCCCGCCCCTTCCGCATCCGTATACTGCCCCTCCACCGTCAACCCAAACCCCTGCCGGAACGGCTCATCCGAACAGTTTGTCAAGAGCATCGCCACCCGTCCATCCGTCAGCGGATGCTCCGATACCAGCACATTCTCACTCTCCGGCGTAAACAGACGCTCCGGCCCGAAAAGCATCCGGTAGAACTTCCACGCCCCGCGCTCGAATCCCCCCGTCACCCCCAGGAGCGCCTGTTCCAGCGGCATGGCAAACGTAATCACCCGGCCCTTGCCGTAACGGTGCTCGAAGCAGCAGGGATTGCCGCCCGGCTCACTCCCCAGCACTTTCGCCCCCAGCGCCCGCAGCCGGTAGCGGAACTTCCGCGGGAACCGCAACTCGAAATCATCGAACCGGCACACCGCCTCATCCTCCGTCTGCCGCCGCGACAGCACCTCCATTCCACAAACCTCGCTCAAGTGGTCGAGGTAACAGTTATCCAGCGACAAGTACAGCGTGGCGCCCTCGTCGCGAATCCGCGCCTTCAACGCCTCCCACATCCGGTTGGTCAAACCGCCCCGCCCGGAGCACGACGGCAATAGATAGGTCTCCGCCTGCCGCAGCGGCTGGTTCGCCCACTGGAACTCCAGGTCGAGTCCGCTCTGCCGCGCCAGGATTCCCACCGCATAACCGGTCGGGCGTTCGTTCAAAATACAGACCGCGTGCGGCTTCCGTAGCGGCAGCGCAAACGGCAGCTCCTTCACCATCCGGGCGAAGTCGCGGAGGACCTTCGCCACCGGATACGCCTTGCGCTCCGCCGTGAACACCCCGTGCTCACACCCCGGCCACGACCAGTCGTACGGCGCGAAGGGGAACCCCGTCTGATCAAACGCGCACCACCAGAGCAGCGCGCGGGCATCCTCGCGCCAGGCGTTCCAGAGAATGAGGCGCAGCGAACCCGCCAGCGTTTCCGGCGAACCGATCGCCGGACGCCAGGTCCCCGTCTCCTCGATGAAGCTGGGAATTCCGGCGATGTCGGCGAGCATTTTATTCTCCAACGGCGCGTGAAGCACCGCGCGCGGATGATTCAGCTCTTCGCGAATCACCTCCGGAAACCACATCGCGTACGGATGCACCGTGACATAGTCAGCCGTCTCCGTCTGCGAAGCGATGGACCAACGGGTGGTTCCGGGGTGAAGGCTGACCCCGATCACCGGGCGCGACGGATCCGCCTGCCGGATCGCGCCGTGAATCAGGTAACTCCACACCCAGAAGGTCTCGTCGTTCTCGGGGACTTCGCCGAGGCAGTTGGTCTCGTTGCCCGACTCCCAGGCGACGATGGCGGGGTGGTGCTTCATCCGCTCCACGAACCCCTTGATGAAGAGAACCTCATATTTGAGCGCCAGAGGGTCGCGGTAGAGGTCAAGGCCGATCAGCGCCTCCGGAACGTAGAGCCGGGCGGTCATGTGTCCGGTCAGGATGGGGACGATCAGCTTGATTCCGCACTCTTCGGCGAGGTCGCACAGCGTCTCGAAGCGCTGCAGCATGATTTCGACAAGTCCGTACTTGCCGGGAGCGGTCTCCGGCAGGGCCTCTTCGCCCAGGCGCACCTCGTTGAACTTTCCGCCATTGGTACAACTCGCCTTGCGCAGCGCCCGGATCGGCTGGAACTCATCCCAGCGCGGAAACACCCGCAGCGTCAACAGTCCGTAATCGCGGCACACCTCGAAATCCCGCCGCACCGCCTCCTCGCTCCAATTGCTCCACATCTCCGTGGCGGCGTGGCTCGCCCAGTAGTTCAACCCGACTTCAAAACGACCCGATTCCGGTAACAGCATTTTATACCTCTTTTTACAAACAGAACTTTAAATTTTTACTGGCAATGTGTATATTATACTGCATAAAGATTGCAAAGAAAATGGAAGAAACGAATCTGATTTTGTAAAAAAGGAACATCATGGCGGAATTCTTCAGCGGACTCTCTTTCCCTGCCGTCGGGTTTGCTTCCAATGAACACCACCGGCGGCACCGGCCGCTGTATTACGGAATCCAATTCAACGAATCCGGACGCTTCCAGCTGCGGATCGGCGACGGGAAACCCTGGGAATTGAGCGGAGCCTGGGCCTTCATTACCCACCCCGGCGCGGAGTTCGAATACCGGCTCGATCCGGGGGACCGCCACTTCTACGCCTATGCCTGTTTCATCGGCCCGCGCATCCGCGACTACCTCTCGGGGGGATTGCTCGACCTCGCGCCCCGGCCCATCCGCATCGGCGACCCGGAGCGGTTCATCCGCGCCCTCGCCATGCTCCGCCAGTACCGCGAAGAGCATGACGCCGCGCGCTGCATCTGGCAGCTCGAAGATCTGTTGCTGCAATTGAAGGAAGAATCACGCCGCGGAGAAGAACCGGGCGGAACCGCCGAACTCGCCGAACTCCGCGCCCGCATCGAGCGCCACCCCGAACACGATTGGGATTTCCCGGCGGAAGCCGCCCGGCTCGGCGTCACCATTCAGCACTTCCGGCGGCGTTTCCTGGCGCTCGCCGGAACCTCGCCGCAGCAGTTCCTCATCGCCCGCCGCCTGGAGCGTGGCGCCACCCTCCTCCGCGAAAGCGACCTCCCGCAAAAGGAGATTGCCCGCCGCTGCGGCATCGACGACCGCTACTACTTTGCAGCGCTCTTCAAAAAGCACTACCAGCAGCCGCCGGGGGCATATAGAAGGGAATTTAATTCAGGTCGATTGTCTTGAAGGTGAAGCTTTTGTCCACTTCGTTCCAAGTGATTTCGACCATGCTGCCGTTGCGGGTGACCGAACCCGCGCAGCATTCGCCCCGGCCGGTTTCATCGATCGCCAGATAAGGCTTGTGGACATGTCCGCAAAGGACCAGGTCGATCGCTTTCTCGCGCACCAGCTCCTGAAGCCGTCCCTGGCCGTACAGCCGGTGCCGCCAGCGCGCCGGTGAGTTGTGCTCCATCACCGGGTAGTGCGTCAGGAGAATCCGCGGCGCTGTTTTCGGCAGAGCCGTCACGCTCTCCATATACTTGGAGTCGCCGGAGTCGACAAATCCCCACGAGCAAAGCAGGTTCGACGGGCGGCTGGTGTTGAGCAGCAGAAACTCCGCCCCCTCCACCTTGCGCACCGCCGGCAGATCGGTAAAGCGGAAATCCCCCCGCGACAGGTATTCGACCATCTCCCGCACCGCGTTGACGCATTTGGGGCGGCGCACATAGCAGTCGTGGTTCCCCGGCAGATAAAAAAGCGGAATCGTCGAGTCACGCAGCGGCGCCAACAAAGGGCGCACCTTTTCAAACTCCCCCGGCTGCCCGGAACTGGTTAAGTCGCCGGTACATACCACCACATCCGGCTTGTTGTCGAGGATGTACTCCACCGCCTTCTCCAGCCGCGACAAATCATGTCGGAAGCGCCGCCGGAAGCGGTAGTTGAAAACCCCCACCCAGCGTTTATCGAAATAAGCCAGCCAATCCTCAGCCGATCCGCCCGCGTGCGGGTCGGAGAAATGTATGATCTTCATGCAGTAAAATCCTTTGCTTTACAGTAGCACCGTCCGCCTCTCCCGTCAAGTTTACCTTTAGTCATAACCACGGTTTTCTCTGGGGCGGCCCGCTTCCAAACCACCCCGGCTGGCTCAGGTCGGCCGACCCCTGCAGACGGTAAAAATGTTATAGGAGCAGCCAAGCATCGTCGAGCTGATAACATCGTCGGCTGTCCGACCAGTCCGACAGGTCAGACTCGTCCGACCGAGCCGGCCGCTACAGCAGGTTCAACTTTTGTCGTGACGCCAAAACGCCGTAACTTTATCAAACCGACCCTTTCGATAAAAAAATATCTTATTTCGATAAAAAAATATCAAAGTCCTCTTGAAATTTTCTGCCCGATGATTTATCTTATAGATCGTTCGATAAAAAAATACCGATTAACAGAAAGGGAGTGCGAGATGCCGACGACGAAGGTGTTGAAGTTGCCGACGATCCGGCGGTTGCCGACCTATCTGTATAAGTTGTTGGAAATGCAGAAGGTTGGCCTGTCGATTGTGGCGACGCCGGAATTGGCGCGTTACATGGATATCGGCGAGATTGTGGTTCGCAAGGACCTGGCGGTGACCGGGGTGACCGGGCAGCCGGGGGTGGGCTACAAGGTTGACGAGCTGGTGGCGGCGATCAAGAGTTTTCTCAACTGGGACAATGCCACGGAGGCGGTTCTGGCGGGAACCGGTTCGCTGGGGCGGGCGCTGTTGGGGTACGAGGGATTTGCCGAGTACGGATTGCGGGTGATTGCGGCTTTCGACTCCGACCCGGATAAAATCGGCACGGAAGTTCATGGCCGCCAGGTGTTTGACATCTCTCGCCTGGAGGAGTTGGCGCCGCGACTCAATGTGCATATCGGGATTATCTGCGTACCGGCTCCGTATGCCCAGACGGTGGCGGATGCGATGGTGAAGGGCGGGATCAAGGCGATCTGGAACTTTGCCAACGTCAGCTTGAAGGTTCCGGCGGATGTGGTTGTCCAGCGGGAGGTAATTGCCGGGGGACTGGCGGTGCTTTCGGTGAAGATGGCGCGGCGGAGCCGGGGCGAAGAAGAGACCGAAGAATAGAAAAATAAGTTTAACAAAATAGACCGCGAAGCGGTCGTGCGCACCCGGCCGAGCCGGGGCGGCCAAATCAGCGCTGCTGACGGCGTGTATCGGACAACATTGCGTGCCAGTCTCCCCGGCCCATAGCGTGGTTAGCCTAAGTAAGCGCGGCAAGCGCCGCGAGCGGATGTGAGGGAACTCATTTGCCTCTGGCAAATGAGCGAAGGCACAAGAGTGCCGAAGCCGAACGTAGTCGAGCGAAGGCCTCGCCGTCTGAGAGTCGCTGCGCAGCAGCGAAAGTAAGGTCGCGAAAGCGACCGCTACGATCCGGAATCGGGGTCGCCCTGTAACATCACGTCTCTGCCCACAGGCGGGGGTGGGTTCAGGAGGGGAGTAAGGCCCCTCCTGACTCCCACGATGTCAAAACGTATATCGCGCCGGGAGCTGCCGGACACGTCCGGCAGTCGGCGAGGGAAAAGATTTGCGACAATTTTTGTTTTTTGAATATAGAAACCAACCAAGGGAAGCAAGATGGAAAAAACAATGGAAGCCACGCTGGCGATGAAGGAGCATCTCGCCGCGGTCGACAAGATTCTGGAGAAGCACGATTACTCCAAGGCGAAACTGATTCCGATCCTCCAGGAAGTCCAGGCAGTGTACAAGTACCTGTCGAAGGACATGATTTCCTATGTGGCGGCGAGCATCGGCGTGCCGCCGTCGCGGGTGTACGGCGTGGCGACGTTCTACGCGCACTTCTCGCTGAAGCCGAAGGGAAAACACATCATTAAGCTCTGCGACGGAACCGCTTGCCACGTCAAGAAGTCGCACGGCATTCTGGACGCCCTGCGCGACAAGCTGAAACTCACCGGCGACAAGCAGACCACCGACGATATGCTTTTTACGGTGGAGACGGTCAGCTGCCTCGGCGCTTGCGGACTGGCTCCGGTGGTGTTGTTCGACGAAGAGGTCGTCGGCCAGTGCACGCCCGAACAGGCGGTTGCGCACGTTGAGAAAATGCAGGCTGAAGAAGCCGCCGCCAATTAACATCCGAAAGGTTTATGAATATGGTTGCCACCACTAAAACCGTCGATCTGGAAGCGATCCGCGACCAGTACAACGCCGTCGCCGAGAAGGTCAAACGGCGGATCACCATCTGCGCCGGAACCGGCTGCGTCGCCAACGGCTCGCTGGAAGTCCGCGATGCGCTGGTCAAAACGCTGAAGACGCAGAAGGTCGACGCCATCGTCGAATTGAAGAAAGAGGATCACGCGGGTCACGACACCTATGTTTCGAAGTCCGGCTGCCAGGGCTTCTGCCAGATGGGTCCGTTGCTGTACATCCAGCCCGGCGACATTCTTTACACCAAGGTCAAAGTGGCCGACGTCCCCGAGATCGTCGAAAAGACGCTGCTGAAGGATGAGGTCATCGACCGCCTGGTTTACGTGCATCCGCAGACCGGGGCGCACTGCCGCGGCGAGGCGGAGATTCCCTTTTACAACCGCCAGCGCCGGGTGGTGCTGGCCAACTGCAAGATCGAACCGGAGAACGTTCGCGAATACATCGCCCGCGGCGGCTACTTCGGCGCCCGCAAGGCGGTGCTGGAAATGACTCCCCAGGAGGTCTGCCAGACGGCGATCGAGTCGGGCCTCCGCGGCCGCGGCGGCGGCGGCTTCCCCACCGGACTCAAGTGGAAGCTCACCCTCGCCAGCCAGAACGAGAAAAAATACGTCATCTGCAACGGTGACGAAGGCGACCCCGGTGCGTTCATGGACCGCTCGGTCATGGAAGGCAATCCCCACTCGGTCATCGAAGGAATGATGATCGCCGCCCGCGCCATCGGGGCGGATGAGGGCTATGTTTACGTCCGCGCCGAATACCCCCTCGCGGTGACCCGGATGCGCAACGCCGTCAAGGACGCCGAGAAGATCGGACTCCTCGGCAAGAACCTCTTCGGTTCGGATTTCTGTTTCAACCTCCACGTGATGGAGGGCGCGGGCGCCTTCGTCTGCGGTGAAGAGACCGCGCTCATCGCCTCCATCGAGGGCAAGCGCGGCATGCCGAAGCCGAAGCCGCCGTTTCCGGCCCAGAGCGGACTCTGGGGCAAACCGAACGTCATCAACAACGTCGAAACCCTCGCCTCGGTGCCGCGCATCTTCCGCAAGGGAGCCGCCGAATACCGCGCGATCGGGACGGAAAAATCCCCCGGCACCAAAACCTTCGCCCTCACCGGCCACGTCGCCAACACCGGACTCATCGAGGTCCCTTTCGGCACCACGCTGCGGGAGATCGTCTTCAACATCGGCGGCGGCGTCACCGACAATAACGGCAACGTCACCCAGGAGCTCTTCAAGGCGGTTCAGATCGGCGGCCCCTCCGGCGGCTGCCTGACCAGCGAAATGCTCGACCTGCCGCTGGACTTCGATTCGTTGAAAACCGTCGGCGCCATGGTCGGCTCGGGCGGCCTCGTAGTGATGAATAAAGAGACCTGCATCGTCAAGATCGCCCGGTTCTTCATGCAGTTCACCCAGAATGAATCGTGCGGCAAATGCGTTCCCTGCCGCGAAGGCACCAAGCAGATGCTGGCGATGCTCGACGACATCATCGAAGGCCGCGCCACCGCCGATACGCTGTCGCTGCTGGAAGAGACGGCGCGGGCGGTCCAGCTCGGTTCCCTCTGCGGACTCGGCAAGACCGCGCCGAACCCGGTGCTGTCGACGCTGCGCTACTTCCGCGGAGAGTACGAGGACCACGTCTTTAAGAAGTGCTGCCCGACCGGCGAATGCAAAGCGCTGGCGCGCCCGGAGATCCTGGCCGACAAGTGCAAGGGCTGCACGGCCTGCGTCCGTAAGTGCCCGGTGGGCGCGATCACCGGCAAGGTGCGCGAGGTCCACGTGCTCGACGCCGATAAATGCATCAAGTGCGGCGCGTGCAAAACCGCCTGCCGGTTCGACGCGATCGCCGGCCTGTAACACGTAAGGAGTCATACAATATGAATAAGAATACCCTCACCGTCAACGGCCGGGAGCTTCCGATCAACGGCGAACGGAACCTCCTCGAGCTGATCCGCAAGGCGGGGATCGACATCCCGACCTTCTGCTACCACTCGGAGCTGTCGATCTACGGCGCCTGCCGCCTCTGCCTGGTGGACGTCAAAGGCCGGGGCATCATGGCCTCGTGCTCGACCGCGCCCGAACCCGGCATGGAGATCCAGACCGACACCAAAGAGATCCGCAGCATGCGGAAGATCAACGTCGAACTCCTCCTCGCCAGCCACAACCGCGAATGCCCGACCTGCCAGAGGAGCAACAATTGTTCCTTGCAGAACATCGCCCGCAAACTCGGCGTCAAAGACGTGCGCTACAAGGAGAGCCCCAAGGACCTGCCGCTCGACAAGTCGAGCCCCTCGCTGGTGCGCGATCCCAATAAGTGTGTGCTCTGCGGCGACTGCGTGCGGGTCTGCCGCGAAGTCCAGTCGGTCGGCGCGCTCGACTTCGCCAGCCGCGGCTCGAACGCCCGGGTAGTCCCGGCCTTCGACTGCGAGCTGAACGACGTCGAATGCGTCCACTGCGGCCAGTGCGCCCAGGTCTGCCCCACCGGCGCGATTGTCGCCAAGAACAACATCGACCCGGTGCTCGAGGCGATCTACGACCCCAATAAGGTCGTGATCGCCCAGGTGGCTCCGGCGGTCCGCGTGGCGCTCGGCGAAATGTTCAACCTCCCCACCGGCCTCAACGTCGCCCGCAAGATGGTTTCGGCGATGAAGATGATCGGTTTCGACGAGGTGTACGACACCTGCTTCGCGGCGGATATGACGATCTTCGAGGAGGCCACCGAATTCCTCGACCGGGTGAACGAGAACGGCGTGCTGCCGATGTTCACCAGTTGCTGCCCGGGCTGGGTGAAGTTCGTCGAAACCTACTACCCCGAACTCCTGCCCAACGTTTCGAGCACCCGCTCGCCCCAGGCGATCTTCGGCGCGGTGGCGCGCAAGACGCTGCCGGCGAAGCTGGGCGTGAAGCCCGAAAACCTGGTGGTGGTGTCGATCATGCCCTGCACGGCGAAGAAGTACGAGGCGCAGCTGTCGAAATTCAAGACCGGCGGCCGTCCGGACGTCGACTACGTCCTCACCACCGTCGAACTCGGCTCCATGATCGAATCGATGGGCATCCAGCTCGACGAACTCGAGCCGGAAGCCTTCGACATGCCGCTCGGTTTCTCCACCGGCGGCGCGGTGATCTTCGGGACCACCGGCGGCGTGATGGAAGCGGCGCTCCGCTTTGCGGTGGAGAAGCTCGAAGGCCATCCCCTCCAGAAGGTTGACTTCAAGGAAGTCCGCGGGCTCGCGCCCCGGAAGGAAGCGGAGCTGGAAGTCGCCGGCAAGAAGATCCGCATCGCCGTGGTCCACGGCCTCGGCAACGCCCGCCAGCTGATTGAAGACATCAAAGCGGGCAAGGCGGAATACGACTTCGTCGAAGTGATGGCCTGCCCCGGCGGCTGCGTCGCGGGCGGCGGCCAGCCGATCTCCTGCGAAGCGGAGTTCCGCGCCAAGCGCGCCCACGGTCTCTACGACACCGACAAGAGCCGCCAGGTCCAGAAGCCCCAGGACAACTACTGGGTCGACCAGTGCTACGCCGAGAGCTTCGGCGGACGCCCCGGCTCGCACGAAGCGCACACCCGGCTGCACACCCATTACAAGAACCGCAGCCAGATGTTCAACGCCCGGACCCCGATCCTGACCGCCGCCGAAGGCGCGCCGACCGTCAGCGTGACCCTTTCCACCCGCCGCCAGGAGTGCATGGGTGAAGAGTTGCTGGCGAAAACCGTGGCCTACGTCAAGGAGAAGCAGCTCGAAGGCAAAATCAATGTCGAAGCCGCCTTCACGCCCCTCCACGAATGCGGGAACGGCGTCGCCGCCCTGGTCGGCGACAACGCCATCTCCTGCGGCGACAACGCCGACAGCACCTTCAAGGCCGTCAAACAGGCCATCGACGGTCTGACCGAGAAGAAGTAACCCCTTCTCCTCGTCTATCCAAAAAAACGGAGCCGCATGGCTCCGTTTTTTATTTGGTATCAGTCGTTCTTCTTTGCCAGGAGGAACACCTCGGTCCCGCCCGCCGGGATGACGCGGGAAACGCTGCCGGCCGGGTAATGCTCTTCCGCGTAAATCGCCAGAGAGGGGGCCGGGAAGTCAAACGTCGCCGGAGCCGGAACCGAAGACCGGTTCTGGGCGATGACGACGTCGTATTGCGGTGAAATCAGTTTCCGGCAGTACACCTCCCCCGTGACCGCCACCTCCGGCGCGATGCCGCATTGCCGGGCGTAACCGGTGATGTACCGCATGTTTTCCCGGTCGTCGAGATCCCGCAGGCTTGAAGCTGATGGGGAAACAAGTTTCCGGGGACGTCTCCCTCGCGGGCTGGATTGATCCGGCCATCGACGCCTTTTGCGATCCCCCCATCACCGGAGTGATGCAAAACTCCAACTACCTCGCCAAGCACGCGGTAATCATGCTCAACCGGCTCATCCATAAGGAACAGGTGACGGAAGACATCGTCGTCGATTACAACTTCTTCCCCAGAAGCAGCACCGCCCCCCCGCCGCAAAACTGACCGCGGGACCGTTTTTATTTCCGGATGCCGGGTTGGTACGGTTTCCGGTTTGACTTTCGGGCTCCGGGGAATTACTTTACAGAGCGCTGAAAAAATGTAAACCTGAAACGGAGTAACGATCATGGACAAGGGGTCCCGGAAGTTCTGGGGAGTGGCCGTAATTGTGCTGCTGGCGGGAATTGCGGTGGGCATAAAAATCGTCAAAAACGCCGCTCCCGAACCGCGGAATCCTCCGACGGAGGCTGCTGTGACCTTGAGCGAGGAAGAGCTTTTCGAGAAGGCGAAAGAGCATTTGCCGGAAGCCGCGACCATCGAAATGCTCCGGGAGATGGAACGCCGCCTGAAAAGCAAGGTTCCGGCGAAGCAAGCCGCGGTTCCCTCCCCGGAGCAGGCGGCGATCGCGCAGCACCTCCAGGAGCTCCCGCAGTTGATTCAAAAGGCGGAAGCCGGCTTGGAGAAAATCGACCAGTCCTATTCGCAGGGAATCAGGCCGCTCGTCCGCAAGAAACGTGAAGAGATGATCGGGGCGATGCTGCCCTCCGTAGTCGCCAAAACCAAGGTGAAGATGCAGGAGTCGCTGACGAAGATCACCGCCGAACAATATCCCGCGGAAGCGCAAGCCGGAATCAAGGTTTTGATCGCCGTCCTCGATGAAATGGCGAATCAGTAACGGTTAACCCGCATATTGCATGAAGCCGGTCGCGCCTTGAGCAATCTTTTGAGTTCATCAACTTACAAAATCCTCGCCGATAACTTGTTATCGTCTGTGGTTTTGCAACTTGCTGATTCTCAAAATCTTTGCTCAATGCATCGACCTTTTCATGCAATATGCGGGTTAGGAGATTGGCGGAGCACCGGCAGATAGTTTTGCCAGTGGCGGAGTTCGCGCACGCCCCAGCGGCCCAGCACCACCTCCACCACGTCGAAGCGCCCGGGGAGGTCGGGATTCCCCAGCATCCGGAAGTAGAGGCGCGCCGCCCGGAAATTCCGCCGCCTCTGATGCGCCGACAGGTTGTCGAGCGGACGGAAACTCCCGCGCCGCCGCAGGGTTTTGACCTCGACGAACACCAGCGACGCTCCATCGCGCGCCACGATATCGAGTTCGCCCGCCTTGACTTTCCAGTTGCGCGCCAGGATTTCGCACCCCTTCGACTCCAGGAGGCGGCAGGCAAGCTCTTCGCCGCGCCGCCCGAGTTTCAGGTGAAGCGCGCGGTTCAGCTTCACAGGAGAGCCGCCAGGCGTTCAAACTCGAAATCGTAGGTCAGCTTCAGGTTTTCCGCCGGATTCGACACCACGGCCACGGGGAAGCCCGCCGCCGCCATCACCCCGGCGTCGTCGGTGAAGGAGCGCTCCCCGGCGGCGCGGTAGGCCGCCAGCAGCTTCTCGCGGTCGAACACCTGCGGCGTCTCTACCCGCCAGAGTCCTTCGCGCGAAACCTCCTCCACGATGAGACCGTCGGGCTGCGTCCGCTTCACCGTGTCAGTGACCGGCTTGCCCGGAATTGCCCCGCCCATTTCGCGGGCGCGTTCCAGCAACTTTTCGAGCAGCGCCCCATCCGCCAGGGGACGCGCCGCGTCGTGAATCGCCACCAAAGAAACCGGGTGCGGCAGCGCGGCGAGGCCGTTCATCACCGATTCGCCGCGCGTCGCTCCGCCGCAGGCCCAGACGACCCCGGGATAACCCGCCGCCGCCTGTTCAAACTCTTCCCGCGCCTCCGCCGGAACCACCGCCACCACCGGCAGCAGCCCGTAAAAGCGCCGCAGGGTGTGGATGAATACCGGGACGCCGCCCACTTCGCGCAGCAGTTTATTGCCGCCGCCGAACCGGCGCGACGAACCGCCCGCCGCCAGAATCAAGGCGCAATCGTTAAGCATGTCCGCCACCAGTTACGAGTTTCAAACCAACGATTCCGGCCAGAATCAGGGTAAGGCAGACGATTCGCCCCACGGTTACCGGATCGCCGAGCCAAACCATGCCGACCACCACGGTGCCGACCGCGCCGATCCCCGTCCAGATCGCATAGGCGGTGCCGAGAGGAAGGGTACGCATGGCCAGCGCCAAGAGAAAGACGCTGAGCGCCATTGCCGCGATGGTGAAGACCGAGGGCCAAAGCCGGGAAAAGCCCTCCGAATACTTTAAGCCGACCGCCCAGCAAACTTCAAAGAGTCCGGCGACTATTAAAATAATCCAGTTCATAATCCGGATTACTATAGCCCTATTTTATGCCAGGTGCAAGTTTTTTGCAGAATTTTATCGGACCTGTCGGGCAAAAGCCACGTGAGGTAATTGCAAAATTCAATTGCTGATGTGGTTTAAGTACGATTCTCGCTGGGGCGGCCCGCCCCAGTGAGAACCGTTATTTTTGTTGCAGGACGATGGTGCCGCGGGCGGGCAGCCGGAGGACTTGGAGGTCGGTTCCGGCGTCGAGATCGCGACAGGGGAAGGGGAGCTTCACTTCGACTTCCTGCGGCAACAGGTTGGCGAGGAAGTAGAAGGCGTCGCCGTTGGCGGCTACGCGGCGGCAGGCGCGGATTCCTTCGGGGAGCCCGGCGAGGACCGGTGCGACGCCGGATTCGGCGGCGAGGTCGCCGTAGAACTCTTCGAGGAAGTCGAGTTCGGTGGAGACGCCGAGGTAGACAGCGCGCCCTTTGCCGACGGCGTTTTCGGTGATGGCGGGGGTTCCGGCGTAGAAGTCTTCGGCGTAGACGGCTTTGACTTCGGCGCCTTCGTTGTGGAGGTACTCGGCGTAGTTGAGGGCGGCGTGGCGCTTGCCTTTCCAGAGGAACCCCTGGTTGAAGCCGGCGGGGAAGCAGTCGATGTCCTCATTCCAGATGCCGAAGAGCTTACGGAGCGATTTCCCGGGGTTTCCGCCGAGACAGCAGAAGTTGTTTTCGTCGACGTAGGCCGAGAGGTAGCTCATGACGAGGGTGCCGCCGTTTTGGACGAAGGTTTCGAGGCGTTCGGCGACGCCGGGTTTCAGCATGTAGAGGAGGGGTGCGACCACCATTTTATAGCGGCTGAAATCCTGTTCGCTGTCGATGACGGCGAGCTCGTAGTTGCGGTTCCAGAGGGCGCGGTAGTGGCGGAGGATGTGTTCGTCGATTCGTTTGACGTCTTCTTTGCCGTAGCCCTTGGAGGTTTCGATGGCCCAGTTGGATTCCCAGTCGTAGATGACGGCGATCTCGGGATTTCTGCGCGAGTCGACGATGGGGGCGAGCTTTTCGAGGGTTTTGCCGTAGGCGGCGACTTCGCGGAAGACCATGGTTTGGTTGCCGCCGTCGTGGCCGACTACCGCGCCGTGGATTTTCTCGCAGTTGTTGGCGCCTTTGCGCCACTGGAAGTACATGGTTCCGTCGGCGCCGTGGCCGAGAGCGAGGAACATTTCGCGCCGGAATTCGTGGGGACGGCGGAGCATGGGGTAGTTCTGGTAGTTGGCGACGCCGGGGCACGATTCGAGCATGATGAAGGGCTTGTCGCCCATGGTGTAATGCATGTCGTGGTAGAGGCTGAAGCGGGCGCCGAGGCGTTCGGCGTCTTTGTCGTTCCAGAAGGGGTAGCAGTCGTCGGTGATGAAGTCGCAGTAGGGGGCCAGCTTCCAGTAATCGACGCCGGTATAGATGCCCATCATGTTGGTGGTGGCCGGTTTATCCGAATATTTCCGGACGGCCGCGACTTCCATGCGGTAGAAGTCGATGATCTGTTTGGAGGCGAAGCGCTTCCAGTCGAGCTGGGCGCCGTCCATCGCGTGGTCGGAGGGGCTGATCTGGTTCCAGTCGGTGAGGCGGTGGCTCCAGAAGCCGGTGTTCCAGACGCGGTTGAGTTTTTCGAGGGTGCCGTAGCGTTCCCGCAGGAAGCTGTGGAATTCGGCGAGGCAGTTTTCGCAATAGCAGGCGCCGTTGTATTCGTTGCTGATGTGCCAGCCGGCGAGGGCGGGGTGGTCGGCGTAGCGCTTGGCGAGCTCCTGGTTGATGCGGATGACCTTCTCGCGGAAGATGGGGGAGGCGAGGCAGTTGGTCTGGCGGGTGATCCAGGGGGTGCGGGGCATGCCGACTTCGAAGACCCGGTTGGTTTCGGGATACTTCATCCCCATCCAGCCGGGTTTGGCGGCGCTGGGGGTGGCGAGGAAGAGTTTGACGCCGCCCTTTTCGGCGCGCTCGAAGATATCGTCGAGCCAGCCGAAGTCGAACCGTCCCTCTTCGACTTCGATCTGGCCCCAGCCGAAGATGCCGACCGAGAAGCAGTTGCAGCCGGTTTCGGCCATATATTCAAAATCCCGGTCGATGACCTCGGGGGTTTCGAGCCACTGATCGGGGTTGTAGTCTCCGCCATGAAGGATTTTTGGGAAATTTTCGATAACCGGCATCATCCACCTCCTGTTACTTGGTTTTTCTATAAGATACACCCGGAAGTGGAAATGCCAATTGCTTATTTGGTGAAAAGAAATATGTTTTCAGGTATTCTTATTTTCGCTGATCGAGCTGCCACTGGTAGATCGACGGCACGGCGGGTTTGGGGCGGGGCAGCTTGGGGTCGAGCGGAACGACCCGGTTGTCGCGGAGGACGGCCGGTTTCTGCAGCCCTTCGTACCACTGGCCGCTGCCGCCCGAGAAGGTGTTGCCGAGGAGTTCGACGCCGCCGCAGTTGGGGTTGGCGTAGAGGAGGAAGGGGGAGCGCTTGTCTTCGAGGATCACCGTGTTGCCGAGGAGGATGTGGTCGAAGCTGCCGTTCTTGAAGAAGAAGCCGCCGCCCTCTTTGACCCGGAGGCGGTTGTGGGCAAAGATCCAGTTTTCGTTCATGCCGCCCAGCAGGACCGCCGTGGCGATGGAGTAGGTGTCGCAGTTGTAGACCACGTTCCGGGGGCCGTTGGGGCCGTGCGCGCCGTCTTCGGGCGCGGAGGCCCAGAAGGCGTTGCCGTAGCCGCCGTTTTCGCGGGTGTCGCTCACCACGACGCAGTTTTCGAAGAGGTTCTCGTTGGCCCAGCCCGCGTGCCACTGGGCGTCGCCGCCGTGGAAGGTGCCGTTGCGGATCACGTTGCCGGAGGCTCCCCACTGGACCACCGGCGCGTGGCGCATCTTGCGGGCGACCACGCCGTCGGTCAGGCAGTCGGAGGCGTTTTCCCAGCCGACGTAGGCGGTTCCGCCGCCGCCCTTGTACCAGGCGTCGTCGAATTCGCAATTGAGGATGGAGCAGAATTTCACATGCGCGGCGTAGACCGGGTTCCGGCCGCATTTGATGACTTTCAGGTCACGGGCCAGGCAGTCGACGGCGTAGCCGAAGAAGACGGCGCTCGACCAGAAGTCATGCTTCATTTCGAGCGTCATCCCCTCCACCCGGCCGCCGCGGACGACGTCGAACTTGCGGACGAAGGATTGATCGCGCTCCGGGTAGTCGAGACGGAGCGGCTGGTTGAAGGTGAGCTTCGTCCCTTCGACCTTTTCGATGAAGAGGTGGGTGCTGCGGAAGGAGCCCCAGTTGCAGGCGTTGCCGGTGACGGCGCGCCGCTCGGGGGTTTCCAGCGCCCGCAGGATCACCGCGTCGCCTGCCTTGAAGGGGTGCTTCGCGTCGCGGAGCGCCACCGACGAGGAGCCGCGCCGGCCGTCCCCGGCGATCCTGAAGTCGCCGGAGGTGAAGCCCTTGCCGAGGAAGTGGATCACGCCCGAGGGGTCGCTGTCGGGCAGCGTCGGGGCGGCCTTGGGGTCGAGGGTGATTTCCGCTTCGGCGGTGAAGGTTTTTCCATCCTGATAGAGGGCGGTGCCGCGCAGCCGGTGCTTGCCGGGAGTGAGTCCATCCGGCAGCCGGGCGACCAGCCAGGAGCGGTTCCCGGAGTGGAGGCCGCGGGTGAAGCTGCCGAATGCCTTGCCGTCCACTTCGAGCTTCAGGGTGCGCATTCCCTGCGGGCGGGCGTAGAGGTGGATCGATTGCTTCGGCGCGAGGCGGCTGCCTTCGCTGACGCCGTAAAGGTCGACCCGGTTGTCGCCGGGGTCGTAGGTGAGGTCGATGCGGGTGCGGTCGCGCCCGGCGCCCTTCAGGGTGACGAAGTCGCGGGTGATGACAAGGAAGCCTTTGAGCTGGAAATTTCCGGCGGGAATCTCAATCGTGCCGCCCTCCGGGGGGAGCGCGGCGATGGCCTGCCGCAGGGGGAGGAGGAGGTCGTCGCCCTCCTTCGCCTTCAGCGTCACCCGCTGTACGCCGGGGCGGTCGTGAACGCCGGGACGGACCCCCGCCCGGGAGAAGTCGGGGTAGACGATGCCGTCCGGACCGGGGAAATCCGCCGGGGTCAGCCGGTTCTTCTCTTCCGGGCGGATCTTATACTGCGGCTCCCACGGCGGCGGCTGGGGTGAGGAGGGCAGCTCCTCCACCCGGATGTCGTCGAGCAGGACCCGCTGTTTGATGTTGGTCGGCAGGTAGAGCTTGACGGTGGCCCGGCTGGCGTCTTCCGTATAGCAGGCTCCGGTGAAGTCGAAGTTGATCCAGTCCTCTGGGGAGGCGGGGGCGCTGCCGAAATGGTGGCCGTTGTTGCCGACCTTGGCGTTGGCGTCGTTGTAGAATTCGATGCCGACGGTGGCGCCGTAGCCTTCGGCCAGGCGGATTTTACCGGTGACGCGGTAGATTCCCTTGGAAACCTTGAACTCCTTTGAGCCGATGACGCCGCCATGGCGGGTTCCGGGCGTGGAGCCGGGGTCGAAACGGACTTCGAGCGCCTGCTTTCCGGCGGCGGCTTCGTTGGCGACGGCAATTTCGGCCCGGGTTTTGAAGACGACCCAGTCGGAGAGTCCGTTTTCGAAACCGCTCTCGAATTTTATCTCGCCGGCGCCGGCCAGCAGCGGCAGGAAGAAGAGAAGACAACAATATTTTTTCATGGTAATCCCTTGTTACAGAAACAGATTGCTTTTGCTGGTCGGGAACATCTGGAGCAGCATCGCATCCGAACCGTAGATCTGGAAAGCGGCGGCGTGTCCGTCGAGGTAGGAGGCGTTAGCCTGTTCTTTGCCGTGGCAATTGTTGATCCAGGGCGAAGCATTGGTGAGCCAGTCGGAACGTCCCCAGAAGGAGAGGCCGCTGCGGTTCCCGAACATGATATCGGAGGTTCCGTTGACGATATAGGCGTCGAGGAAGCCCGGTTTCGCCGAGGCTTTTTTGTACATGGTGATCTTGGGGAGGTTGTAGTCGTTGGTCTTTACCGTGCTGTGGCCTAGAACGCGGGCGGCGTAGCCATAGGTTCCGACGGTGAATGCGGCTCCCTCGGCGGAGGTCAGCAGGGGATCGGCGGCGGCGGCGGGGCGGGGAGTCTTGTTGCTGTTGTAGGCCGGGCAGAAGGTCGGTTTGGAGACCGTCCGGTTGTAGTAAATGCTGCGCGAAATATAACCCGCCTCGAAAAACTTATTCAAGGGGTGACTGTGCGGAAAGCCGCTGTAGTCGCCGGTGGGAAACTGACAGGCCGGAATGTAATCCTGGAAGTCGCCGGTGTACATCGCCGTCCAGGAGCCGTGCTGCTTCAGGTTGCTGACGCACTGCGTGTTCTTCGCCCGGTCCCGCGCCTGGTTGAGCGCCGGGAGAAGAATCGCCGCCAGAATCGCGATGATCGCGATTACGACCAGGAGTTCGATTAGGGTAAAAATAGATCGCTTCATGGAGTTCTCCCGTAACAGGTTGTGAGTACGTGTCATGATGGTTGCTGTCTCTTGTCGGTTGTCGTGGGCCGAGTGGGCGAGAGGGTATCTGGCCCAGCGAGAATCTCGCGGTTCCCGGCTGCGGCTCCGCGCGCTGCGGCTCGATAAAAGGCCTGGCTCTGCCAGAGCCTTTTATCGGCAGCGCTCCGCCGATTGGTATTGATACGGAGCGGTTTGCATTCGCAAACCTTAGATTTCGCTCCCCTCCGGGCGGGCGCCTGCGCCGCCCTGCGGTGAGCGACCAGCGTTTCGCCGCTGGATCACGCCCCGGCTCGGCCGGGTGCGCACGACCGCTTTGCGGTCTATTTTTTAGTTTGTTTAAATGGCTTTGAAGCGAATCAGGGTCCGCAGCGTCGCCGCCAGCTCCGAGGTGACGGCGTCGATATCGCCCCCGTTGAACCAGATCTCCCCCAGTCCGTAGCGGAGCAAATTGAAAATCTCCGGCCGGTCGATATACGACTCGGCGGAAATCCGGGTCATCTCAGAGAGGAAAAGCCGGTCGCGCGGCTCCTCTTCGGAAAAGCTGTGGATCGCCGACGACTTGCGGATCGGAATTCCGTGCCGGCGCGCGCCGATCCGGTTCTGCACCTCTTCCGAAAGAAAGAACCGGATGCAGTCCCGCACCAGCTTCAGATCCCCCACGTGACGGCGGACCGAGAAGAGCTCCGTCGCCTGGAGCGTAAGGTCGGCTCCGCCGGGAATCACCGGGAACGGCACCGCTATCCACGGGATCGCCGAATGATAGTTCAGCTGCTGGCGGGTGGTATGCAGCATGGCGCACTCCCCGGCGTAAAAGCCGTCATGGTAAGCGTCGGTCGTCTCGCCGCCGTCTTCGAAATCGATCGCCTCGTGCATCTCCCGGTACCGGGCGATGCCGTTCCGGGTTTTCGGGTGGTCGAGCATGACTTCGATCTCTTCGCCGTTCCGGGCGATGACCGCGCCCCCGGCGCGGAAGATGTAGTTCATCCAGACATGCGGCAGGGAGCGCCAGTTGATGATGCGGCTCCCGGGGAGGCTTTTCCGCAGCCGGCGGATGGCGGCGATGAATTCCTCCCAGCTCCAGCCGGGCTGCGGGAGAGGGCACCCCGCGCTGCGGAACAGCTCCGGATTGCAGGCGATCACCCGCGGCGAGAAGATGAGGGGAATGCCGAACAGCTCCCCCGAAAAGGTGCGGAAACCGCGGAACGGCGCGGCAAAGAATTGCGATTCGTCGGGCCAGACTTCGCGGAACAGCTCCGCGAGATCGAGATACTCATGGCGGCGCTGCTGGACTTCAATCGTACTCTGGATCTCGAACATTCCCTGCTTGAACCCCCGGCAAACCCGCAAACCGGGCAGTTCCCGGGGGGCGAGCTCGGAGACGATCTCCTCCCAGGGCAGCCGGAAGGGCAGAAAGCTCCCCGGCAGGATGCGGTCGCGCCAGTCGTGCCGCACGTAGGTGCCGCTGCGCGAAACACTCTCCAGCACGCCGTCGCGGGTCAGCGAAACGAAGGCCATCTGGGTGATCGCCACCGATACGTCGATCGCCTCCGACAGCTCCCGCGCCCCCGGCAGCTTGTCGCCGCCGCGCAGATTGCCGCTCTCGATCTCCCGCAGAATGTATTCGCGGGCCTGTAGATGTTTATCCGCCATGCCAATTCCTTTCGCTATAATAAGTATAGCAAATAAAACTGGCTATGTCAATAGTTCAAGCAAAGAAAAACGAATAAAAAACAAAAATAGCAAAACTGGCTATGTCAAATGGCCACCAAAGGAGGAGGCGCGGAATTTCTGCGGCGACACGCCGCGTTCGCGTTTGAAAAAGCTGGAGAAATAGAACTCGCTGCGGAAGCAGAGCCGCGCCGCGATCTCTTTCACCGAAAGCTCGCTGCCGAGCAAATAGTTCTCGGCGGCGGCGGTCAGCCGGTCGGTGGTGAAACGCTTCAGGGTGACGCCGAAATCGCGCGAGAAGCCGCGCGACAGGGCGTCGCGGCTCATGCCCGCCGCCTCGGCCAGCTCGGCGACGCCGGTCTCCGCCGTCAGCCGGTCGCGGATGAAGGCGAGCAGCCGGTGGTAGCGGCGGTGAAGCTCCTCCTGCCGCCGCCGGTCGGTTTCGGCCGCCGCCGGGAAGAGGGCGAGAAGTTGCCAGAGGTGGCTCTCCATCCGGCATTGCTCCGGCCAGTCGGGCGGCGAGGCGGCGCACCACGGCGGCGCCGACAATTCCGGCGGCGCCTCCGCCCTCCGGCAATGGCTTTCGCCGTCATAGTGGTCCAGCCCCGGCAGCCGGTAGAGGTTGAAGTGGAGCGCGAGAAAGGTGAGTCCGGCCGGGAAATCGAATTCGAGGTCGAGCTGCCGCGGCATCAGCCAGACGGTTCCGGGGCATAGCCGGAACTCCTCCTTCGCGGTATGGTTGACGAGGCTCCCTTCGCCCGTTAGAATCTGGAAGAGGCGGTTGAAGGAGTAGCGGTTGCGGCCGTGCCAGACGAATTCGGCGCGGGCGAGCTGGTGGATGGTGAAGCCGGCGGCGTTGTGGCTCTCGCGCCAGGCCTCAAAGTGTTGAATTCCCATAAAATCGTATGCCTTTTCCCCTGAAATCGCATTCCGTTTTTCCGCTTTTCAAAGTATACTATAGGGTAACGCCAAATGCAATGGAGGCTTTTATGAAATATCGCGGAAAAAAGACCCGTCTCATCTCCTTCCCCCTCGGCGGCCTCGGCTCCGGCAGCATCGGACTCTCCGGCTCCGGCCGCCTGGTCGACTGGGAGGTCGCCAACCGGCCGAACAAGTGCTCCTACCAGGGGACCAGCCACTTCGCCATCCGCGCCGAAAAGGGAAAGCGGGTGGTCGACGCCCGCATCCTCCACAGCGACTTCCCGCCGCCCTACACCGGCTCGCCGAAGCAGGCGAAGTTCTACGGTTTCGGTCACGGAGCCTCCACCGACCAGCTGGGGGGAGGGCCGCACTTCCGCGACCTGGTGTTCGACGGCAAGTTCCCCTTCGCGCGCCTCAGCTATATCGAACCGGACTTCCCCGGTTCGGTCGAACTTCTCGCTTTCAACCCCTTTATCCCGGGGAACGCCGACGACTCGTCGATTCCGGCGGCCTTCTTCCGCTTCGAGGTGACGAACAGCACCCCGGACACCCTCACCTACACCATCGCCGGCAGCGTCTGGAACCCCGGCGAGCTTGCCCGGCACGTCGCCACCCCCGAGGGCGTCGCGCTGCTGCAGGGGCGTCATCCGGCGGATTCCCCCGGTTACGGAGAATTCGCGCTGGCGGCGGCGGGCGGCGAACTCTGCCGCCAGCTCTATTGGTACCGCGGCCGCTGGAAGGACTCCGTCACCAGCTACTGGAACGACTTCACCTCCCCCGGCCCCCTGCCGCCGCGCGACTACGCCGATCCCCGCGAGGCGGCCGGCGATTCGGCCACGCTCGGCGTGCGTTTCACCCTGAAGCCGGGGGAGAAGCAGGCGATTCCCTTCGTCATCGCCTGGTATTCCCCCAATGTCGAAAACTTCTGGAACCCGGCGAAAGAGGCAGAGTATCAGCACGGCTGGAAGAACTACTACGCCCGCCTCTTCGGCAGCGCCGCCGAGGCCGCCGCCTATTCGATTCAAAACTTCGAGCGATTGGAGGCGGAGACCCGCCGCTTTCAGGAGGCGCTGTTTGCTTCGACGCTGCCCGCCGAGGTGCTGGACGCGGTGAGCGCGAATATCTCGATCCTCAAGAGCGCCACCTGCCTGCGGCTGGAGGACGGCGAATTCTACGGCTTCGAGGGCTGCCACGAACAGATCGGCTCCTGCGAAGGCTCCTGTACGCATGTCTGGAACTATGCCTACGCGCTGCCCTTCCTCTTCCCGGAGCTGGAGCGCTCAATGCGGCGGCTGAACTTCCGCTACAGCTTCCGCGAGGATGGGGGCCTTTCCTTCCGCCTCCAGCTCCCCCTGGGGCGCAAGCCAGCCGGACGCTCCTGCGCCGACGGGCAGTTCGGCGACGTGGTGAAGTGCTACCGCGAGTGGACGATCTCCGGCAGCCGCGCTTTCCTCGAAGAGATGTGGCCGGGGGTGAAGAAAGCCATCGAATACGCCTGGAGCCCGGCCAACCGCGACCGCTGGGATCCGGAAGGGACCGGCGTCCTCACCGGCCGCCAGCATCATACGCTCGACATGGAGCTCTTCGGGCCCAACTCCTGGCTGACCGGCTTCTACCACGCCGCGTTGGAAGCGGGGGCGCGGATGGCCGAAGCAATGGGCGAGACGGAGTTCGCCGCCCGCTGCCGCGACCTTCGAAAGCGCGGGGCGAAGATTATGGAAAAAGAGCTGTACAACGGCGAATACTACATTCAGAAGGTCAACCTCACCGATAAATCGCAGCTCGATGGGCACGACGCCGCGGTCGCGAACTACTGGAACGAGGAGACCGGCGAGCTCAAATACCAGCTGGCCAACGGCTGCGCCATCGACCAGGTGCTGGCGCAGTATCACGCCGACCTCTGCGGACTCGGCGACTTGTACAACCCGGAGCGGCTGGAGTCGGCGCTGCGGTCGATCTACAAGTACAACTTTCTGCCGTCGATGCGGAAGCTGACCAATTTCTGGCGGTTGTACGCGATCAACGACGAGGCGGGGACGCTGATCTGTTCGTGGCCGAAGGGCGACTCGCCGAAGATTCCGCTGCCGTATGCCTCGGAGACCATGCACGGCTTCGAATACCAGTTCGCTTGCCAGCTGATCCGGCGGGGAATGGTGAAGGAGGGCTTGGAGGTGGTGCGTTCGATCCGCGACCGCTACGACGGCGAGGTGCGGAACCCCTGGAACGAGATGGAGTGCGGCAGCAACTACGCGCGTTCGATGGCGAGCTATGCGCTGCTTAATGTATTTTCGGGCTTTCAGTTCGACCAGGTGGAGAAAGGGATCGCTTTCGACCCGGTGGAGAAGGGGAAGGCGTTCACCTGTTTCTGGGCGCTGGAAGGAGCTTATGGGCTGGTACGGGTCAAGGAAAATTCGTTGACGATCGAGGTACGCTCGGGCGAGTTGGAGCTGACGAGGGTCGGCAAGATCTGCGGCGTGAAAGAGGTGCAGGCAGACGGTAAAAAGGTGGCGTTTAAGCAAAACGGTGACGAAGTCTTGTTTGATGTAATAAAAATTAAAGAGAAATTAGTCATTAAAAAATAGATCGCGGGCGACTCCCAAACAGCGTTTTGGTGGTGTGAGAAAGGTCAGAACTGTTGCGGCGGCCGGCCGCCACAGTTCACCGCCTCTCGCCACCCCGCCAAAACGTGGTTTGCAATTATCTCTCGACACAAAAAACGCGCCCCCCTTTTCGGACGGCGCGTTTTTCTTTGACCCGGGTGATTACTTCCCGGCGAGGACCTGGTTCATGCGTTCATCGGCGGCCTTGAAGGGCGTGTTGCCGTGACCGGTGTTGGGGGCGGTGATGATGCTTTTCTTCACGCCCGCCGGAATGTTGTTGAAGCCGGCGTAGACCGAACTCGGCACGCAGACAGTGTCGATGAATCCGGTGCTGACGACGGTTTCGCACTTGATGCGCTTGCAGAAGTTGACGTAGTCGTAATAAGCGACGGCTTCGGAGACGTTTTTCTTCTGTTCGTCGGTGAGCTTCGCCTGGAGGAAGCGGGGCCATCCGGGCTGGCGTCCGGCGGCCATGGCGTTGTGGTCGCCGATGGCGGGGACGCTGGCGAGGCAGAGGGTGACCTGGGGGTCGAGGGCCGCCGCGACGAGGGACTGGCCGCCGCCCTGGCTGCCGCCGCGGACGATCAGGGTTTTGCCGTCCCACTCCGGACGGCTCTTGACATAGTCGAGCGCGCGCATGACGCGGAGGAACATGCCCTTGAAGTAGACCTGGTCGCGATCTTCGGATCCGCGGGTACGATAGTCTTTCAGCTCACCGGCGGCGAGTTTCTTGTAGAAATCTTCGGGTTCGCCGTTGACGATGCCGTGGGCGTTGACGTCGAGACGGATCGCCCCGGTGGTGAACGACTTGCTGGAGCTGCGGACGCCCGCGCCGTGGTAGCTTACCACGGCGGGCAGGCTCTTCGGCTTGGCGTTGACGGGGATGGAGAGATAGCCGGAGACCGGCATACCGCCCGCGCAATCGACCTTGACGTCATAGAGAAGGAATTTCCCCTTCTGGTTCGCCGGGGCTTCCACCTCGGTCTCGGTCGCTTTCACCGGAACTTTGTCCAGCTCCGCGCGCTGCGCCTTCCAGAAGGCGTCGAAATCTTTGGGTTCGGGAACCGCGACTTTGATGTCGAGGGGGTCGACCATCGCGCCGATCCGCTGGACGCCTTGATCCCATTTCTGAGCCTTCGGATTCAGCACGATCGCTTTCCCCTCCGCGTCGAAGGGGCGGACTTCGAGCATCATCCAGCCGGGAGTCTCGGCGGGGAGTTCGATTTTGACGGTGTCGCCATTGAGGGGAAAGGACTTCTCTTTGAGGTAGTCGCCGCCGGTGCGTCCAACAACCTTGCATTTGATGTTGCCTTCGTTGAGCGGCTTGCCGTCTTCGGTGACGTTGACGATGAAGGTGACGGTTTCACCCTTCCGGTAGATGGCGTCCTTCTTGTCGGTCGAGAGGTTGACTTTGAACTCTCCGGCGAATGCGGTCAGCGCAAGGCTGAAAGCGGCGACGGCGAGCCAGGCCCGGGTCGAGATCTTCATGAGAAGCCCTTTCGTTTCGTTGGTTGGCGTCGGGTGCGACAGACTAATCTAGCACCCCCGGGGGGCAAATGCCAGCCCCCCGGCCGGATTTTTCGGGAATTTACTCTTCAAAGGTGTAATACGGCACCGCGTCCGGCGGGCGGATGTTGGTGAGGTCGCCGCGATAATGGCGGAGCGTGGTGGGGATGTAGGGGTGCTTCAAGAGCTCCTTCTCATCGAGGTCGATGCCGAGGCCGGGGCGTTCCGGAATGACCATTTCTCCATTCTGGCGGACCGTCAGCACCTCGTCGCAGATCTCCTGCCGCCAGGGGACGTCGGTCATCATCATTTCGAGGATGACGAAGTTCGGGATGCACCCCGCCAGCTGGAGCGTCGCCGCGTTGGCTACCGGCCCCGAGGGGTTGTGGGGGCAGAAACCGAGATGCCGGGCTTCGGCCTCCGCGCCGAGGAAGCGCATTTCGAGGATGCCCCCCGCGTGCGAAATATCCGGCTGGATGTAGTCAGTGCAATTGAGCTCAAAGAGGCGGCGGTACTCGTAGCGGTTGTAGAGACGCTCACCGGCGGCGAGGGAGACGCGGACGCGCTCCTTCACCTCGCGCAGCCCGGCGAGGTCGTCCGGCGGAATCGGCTCCTCGAACCAGTAGATGTCGAACTCCTCCAGCCGCTGGCCGATCTTGACCGCGGTGGGAATGTCGAAGCGTCCGTGCCCTTCGATCAGCAGCAGCACGTCTTCGCCGACCGTCTCGGCCACCTTGCCGACGCACTCCATCGCCTGCGCCAGTTCGCGCTTGCCGATCTGAAGCCAGGCCTTGCCGAAGGGGTCCCACTTGCAGCCGAGGAATTTGCGCTCCCGCACCTCGACCGCCTTGGCGGCAAACTCATCGGGCGTCTTCGCCGGGGCAAACCAGCCGTTGACGTAGATCGGCACCGATTCGCGCACCTTGCCGCCCAGCAGCTGGTAAACGGGGACGTTGAGCGCCTTGCCCTTAATGTCCCACAGCGCCATCTCGATCCCCGCCAGCGCGCTCATCAGCACCGGTCCGCCCCGCCAGTACGCATCGCGGTAGCAATCGTGCCGGAACGCCTCGATATTGGCGGGGTCCTTCCCCATCAGGTAGCTTTCGAGGTCGTGCATCGCCGCCACCACCGTCGGCTCGCGGTACTCCAGCGTCGCTTCGCCCCAGCCGTGAATCCCCTGGTCAGTCTCGACCTTGACAAATACCCAGTTCGTACGGAAGCAGTTGCAAATGAAGGTCTTGATTCCGGTTATCTTCATGATGGCATCCTTTTGTTATTCACCATGTGAACTTCAATATTGACATTATAAAATTATAACCCC